>CAZRMH010000270.1:0-11425 GCA_964600935.1 uncultured Candidatus Obscuribacterales bacterium | reverse complement strand
GAGTCCAAGAAGAATCGGACCACGACGTTCTGACAGCGGCACCACATCGGTTGTGTGGTCGTCGCTGTTGATCGCCTCCTCTAGCTTGTTTGGCTGGAGTTCCATGTCAATCGATCACTGTCCTTTTGAAAGAGCGATCATACATTGTTGTCCGCAGTTTGAACGGGCGAAGCATTCAAGCCGCCGCAGTAGAGGACTTTTGATATTGTTCAGACGTCTAGATGTGGTTTTAGCCAGGAGAGCATCAGTCAATCAGGTCTGGGTTAATTCAGCTAAGGGAAACGTCCCCAAAAAGGATAATGCATGCGCCTGAACAAGTCTGACGCATGCATTCTCAAATAAGTTAGCGGGCTAAACTAAATAGATTTAGTAGCGTTTTCCGCCGCCGCCGCCGCCACCTTTGGCTTTAGGCTGGGAGATTGAAACGGCCAGAGCACGTCCTTCAACTTCCTTGCCGTTCAAACCTTTGATTGCAGCTTCTGCTTCGGCTTGGGTGGACATTTCGATGAACGCGAAACCGCGCTTTCTTCCTGTATCACGGTCTGTTGGAATCGAGCAGGAAACTACAGTTCCATGCTCCCCGAACAGCTCTTCAAGATCCGACTCATTGAGTTTAAATGGGAGATTACCAACAAACAATTTATTATTCATGTACAGTTACCAAAATAAAACAAATACGCGTGGATTGTCGCACATTGATCGCCCCGTTGGGTATGGCTAGCGATGTTTGTTTTCTCACTTTTTCAGTCAAAAACTTCTTCCAACGCTCGAAAGTCTCGCTCCAGCTACGTTTAAGAGTTTGCAACATAGATACACACTTCTTATGACTAGGACCCTGTTGGGGGTCAAATGTGTTGAGTATGTGTTGGGCTTAATCTTGTACGGTTGAATTTCAAATCCTTATACTATGTGGTCGATATGCTTCAGATGGGTTTGCAATGAATAGAACGCACATGATGGAGAAGGTTGCTAATCGCAACAAGCCGTGGGACATGATTATCGTTGGCGGCGGGGCTACCGGAGTAGGGATCGCAGTGGATGCGGCCTCTCGCGGCTATGAGGTTCTTCTGCTGGAGCAGAGTGATTTTGGCAAGGGTACATCGAGCCGTAGCACGAAGCTTGTTCATGGCGGCGTGCGCTATCTCGAACAGGGAAACATCTCGCTTGTCATGGAAGCGTTGAAAGAACGCGGGCTCTTGCGTCAGAATGCACCGCATCTGGTGCATGATCTGGCGTTCTGTGTCCCCAATTATGATTGGTGGGAAGCGCCTTTCTATGGAATGGGTCTGAAAGTTTATGACATGTTGGCTGGTAAGTTTGGTTTTGGTCAATCGCGTTTGTTGAATCGCAACGAGATATTGGAGAAAATTCCGACTCTGAGAACCGATGGATTGCGAGGCGGCGTCGTATATTACGATGGACAATTTGACGATTCTCGACTGTTGATTAACCTTGCTTCTACTGCCGCCGAATACGGTGCCACCCTCTTAAATTATACTCAAGTAACATCATTGACCAAAGATGGCGAAGGCTATGTTAACGGCGCTTGTGCTCTGGATCTTGAGAGCGGAAACGAATTGAAATTCGAAGCTCGCGTGATTATCAACGCGACTGGTGCGTTTACCGATCAAGTGAGAAGACTAGCCGATTCATCGATTGAACCGATGATTTCCCCGAGCCAGGGCATCCACCTCGTCTTCGATAAGTCAATCATGCCGGGCGATACGGCGATCATGGTTCCACACACCAGCGATGGTCGAGTTATGTTTGCTATTCCATGGCATGACCATGTTGTGGTCGGGACTACGGATACACCAATCGAAAAAGCCAGTCTCGATCCTTTGCCGTTCGAACAAGAAATTGAATTCATTTTGGAAACGGCCGGCGAATATTTGAGCACCCCGCCGAAACGCGAGGATGTCCTCAGCGTGTTCGTCGGCATTAGACCACTGGTCAAGGGTGGTACGGGAACGACATCTGCGTTGTCTCGCGATCATGTTATTCACATCGACAATTCCGGCTTGCTCACCATATGTGGTGGCAAGTGGACTACTTATCGTCATATGGCTGAAGATTGCGTCGATCATGCTGTCACTCTTGCCAGGCTAAGCGACAAAGAGTGCATAACCAAAAATTTGCGCATACACGGCTATCATGAAAATCGCGAAGTCCTTGGTGATTTGTCGGTATACGGTGCTGATGCCTTGAAGATTCAAGAGATAGCGCACAACAATAAAGAATTAGCGGAACGACTTCATCCTGACTTACCTTATATAGGTGCGGAGGTTGTTTTTGCGACGCGAGAAGAAATGGCTCGAACTGTTGACGACTTTCTCTCTCGTCGTGTGCGCGCGTTGTTTTTGAACGCCGAAGCGTCAATCGCGATGGCGCCTAAGGTTGCAGCACTCATGGCTGGCGAGCTGAATCGTGACTCGAATTGGATTGACAATCAAGTTGCGTCGTTCAATAAATTGGCTCAGCAGTACAAAGTCAGTGCTGCCACTAGTGTGCCCCGTTAGTGTGACCCAGCAAATCAGTCGCTCTCAGGCTGGATTTATCCGCTTCGAAAAATCAGCGCAGAGCAATCACTGGCGAGGGAGTTCGTCGAGAATCAGATGCGCGCCTTCCAGTCAAAGGGTTTTCCAAAAAAAAATAGAAGATGAAACTCATTGCCTGGTAAGCCTTTGCGGTTTTTTACACGCAGCTAACGGAACTAACGGATCAGTCTGCCGTCTGGTTGTGAAGAGCAATGCACCGATTGGAATGAGCTACCATAATTCCAAGGCGGCTTAATATGCACTGCAGTTGTCAGTGGCATCCGGGCAATATAGGCGGCACACAAGGAGAAGGGTTTTATGTGGAAAAAGTTTTCCAAACTAATGATTGCATTGGCTATTACAGTTCCGATGTCAGTCACAGTCGTTGCCGCTCAAAGCGGGCAAGATGCGGATATTTGGTCGTACTCTCAAGATCTGCAAATGCGGATTCAAAGCGGAAGAGCGACTGGTCAACTCAGTAGTGGCGATTACAACAGTTTGAACAATCTGTGGAATCAGATTGAGATGATTAGACGTCAGTATTCAAATAAAAGAATCTCCGACCCCGTGCGCAATACGATGATGGCTTCATTGACCAATCTAGACAGACAGCTCACCGATAAACTGCATGATTACGATCTCTCCCACTACCAAAATTGGGATCCAAACAAAAGAAGCTGGCGTCAAAATTGGTGGACCGGTAATACCGGCGGTGGTGGCGGTTTCAATGACGAAATCGATTCATATCAACGCAACCTCAAACAACGTCTCGACAGAGGTCGTCAAACCGGTCAACTCTCGGGTTCTGAATACAATCGTTTGATGGCATCATACAATTATATCAATTCCACCCAACTTCAGTATCGTGCAGCCGGCTTCAGCAGCTGGGAACGAAACGCGATGATGTCACAGCTCACTCAGCTTGACCGCGAAATTACAAAGCAAATGAACGACGAAGATCAGTCGCGATACAGATATTGGAATTCGAGCAATAAGAGCTGGAATCAGAATTGGTGGAAACCAGGATTCAACTTTAATGGCGGTAATGTCGCCAATATTGGTGGCAACTCCGGCATCGGCGGTGGTGGCAATTTCAACGAAGAGATTGACGCATACCAGAACGATTTGAGACAACGGCTCGATCGTGGACGTTCTTCAGGTCAGCTTTCCCCTGCAGAATTCAACCGCTTGATGGCGACGTTCACAAATATCGACCAGGCTCAACGGGAGTACAGACGCGGTGGTTTCGATTCCTCCGAGCGTAATCGTTTGATGAGCTCGCTTACGCAGTTGGATAGAGACATCACGACTGAATTGCGCGACAACAACAACTCACGATATCAGCATTGGGATTCAAACCGAAACACTTGGAACCAGAGCTGGTGGAAGAATAATCTCGGTAATTCGAATTCCGGTAATCCAGGCAGTCCATGGCAAAGCGGAAACAATACCAACAATAACAACGGCTGGCAAAACAACAACAACAACAACGGCTGGCAAAACAACAATAACGGCCAGAGCGCTGCGTTCAACAATGAAGTGAACGAGGAGCAAAAACGAGTCAGGGAGCTTATGATCAAAGGGCAGCGCAACGGTCGCTTGACGGCTCAAGAAGCTGCCGAAATTAATCGTCAGTTCGAGGAAGTTGATCGATTGCAAACTGAATATCGTGGTCGCGGATACAGCCGCGCAGAACGTGATTCAGTCATGCAAAAACTGAAAGAGCTGGATAATAGTCTGACCACTAAGATGCGGAATGACAATACGAATTTCAACGCTGCACAACAGCGTTCTGACGATCGTCGTGAAGCCAATGATGACCGCAAAGGTCCAGAGTGGAACCAGCGTCGCGGCAACTATCCGCCAACCACGCAAACTAATCCGACACCTCCTGTCGTGACCACGCCGCCTGCCACTACTCCGTCTACACCGCCTGTAAACAACAGAGGCGGATGGGGCGAAGGCAGAGACCGTGGGGATCGCAACGAGCGTGGCAATCGCAATACGGGTGTTGTTCCTCCGACGACGACTGCACCAGCGACTCCAACGACTCCTCCGGCGACCACTGGCACTCCGCAGGGACAAGGAGATCAAGACAACGAACGTGGTGGACGTAGAAGAAGAAATCGCGACAACAATCAATAGATTCTATCTAAAGATTTTGTCTTAGAGCACAGGGAAAGGGTCTGGGTTAAACCAGACCTTTTCCCTTTTCGTTAAACTCACCTTTTTCTTCGGGACTTTCCTCTGTTCCAGCTTGTTTCTGATTTCACGCTGTTTCGCCCTTTCCTGTGCCTTCCAGGCGCTTGTCTCTGGATTCTGACTGTCTCGCGTGGTTTACTTCGTGATTATGCGTATAGAATGAAATCAGAACGTCGTCGGTCCAAACGTTATGAAACAACGGCTAAAAATGATAACAATGGTGCGTTCGACACGCGTTCTAGACGCTGATAAGCCGTTTGCTGATCTTACTATTCGAAAACTTACATCAGAAGATGTCGGAATTTTTGGCGAACTACTTTTCGAGGCATTCAAAGATTCTGTTCATCAAGACCGTTGGACAACCTCTCATTCAGCGGTTTCTGAAGCGCGACGAGTTCTTCAACGGCTGCCTATTCAGTTTGATATAGACGCATCATTTATTGCTCTGAGTGGTGAAACGCCAGTGAGCGTAAGTGTTGTGTCCGCCGCATGCCCTGGACCTTATTTGACCTACATCGGCACGATAAGGCAATTTCGGCGATGCGGGGTTGCAGGAGAGCTTGTGAAAAGAAGTTTGAAAGCGTTGCATGGAAAAGGAATTATTGATGTTTACCTGAATGTAGCAACGAAAAATCGAAATGCACTTTCGCGTTACCAAACGCTCGGTTTTGAAGTGATTGATTTGAAGCGCTGATTCGGAATAGGCTTTTCAGACGATTTCGGTTTCCATTCAAGAAGCTGTTTGGATGTGAGGTGAGTGGAAAGACGTAAACTGATTTAACGGAAAAGGTAGGAACCTTTTTCCGAATCTCTTGTCTCGTATGCAGTTAGAGTAAAGGGAGCGAGCTTTTCGCTATTTCTCTCGTTTGCTCCAGCCGCAGGAGAATAGCGGCAGGCTGGAGACCTCGACTCTTACTAATCAAGTCTAAATTCGGGATTTAGTCTCTGATTAAAACATGGAACGGCTGGTTCGCTTCGCGATCTCGGCCGTTTCTTGTCGCCGGTTTAATCGACTGAGGTCGCTTCCGGTTCCGTAGCTGTAGCTTCCGAAATTTTGGATTTATCTCCGTCAAGCATTTTGTTCTTGTCTTTCGTGACGAACGCTACTTTTTTGCACGATCCTAATTGAGCCGATATCCGTTTTTTCTCGTGGAAAACTCCTAGAAAGAGGCGGCTCAATCTGTTGGGTGTCTCATTAGCGCTATCGACCATCTGAAGCCCTTCTCCAGGGCTGTCGTTGGTCCAAAGACTGGCGATCAATTGGAAAGGAATCGTGTGTCCAATTATTCCGTGATCCAGTGCGGTGTAGTCGATCCATTCAAACTTTAAAAGCCACTCTGGTTTTGACTTTAACTCTTCAGCAATTTCATTTTCGAAGTTTTCTCCGGCGCCTACTAAATTCTTGGCTATGTTTAGAGGTGTGAAAACAGAAGAGAGCATGGAATCGGCAGCCTGACCTAGTCTGGTGTAGCCTCCAAACAGCAATTGTGCGAAAGGTAAGGCGTGATCTTTGTGAGAAAAGAGAATGCGAACTTTTGTCAGTTCTACCTTGTCACTACCTGCGGTATCGCATTTTTGTGTGACTTCTTTGTTCTGTGCATATCGAACCAGGTAGTGCACAAACGTCTCGGCATCAAAGTCCGGATCGACAAGATACATGTGATTAAAGAGGTGCGTTCCTTTGAGAACTGGACCGGAGCGGATTGCGAGCCTGTTGCCCATACTGTGCGCCAGCAAATTGAATTTGAGGTTCGAGCGAGTTTTGACAATTTTGAGTTCTTCTAAGAATCGATCAAAGTGTTCTTGGCTCCATTCGATATTGCCAGCATCAACGTCATACTGGCTTAGCTTGTTTTTCGAGGGCCAATCGAAAACCACAACCGGGCGTTCGACGTTGTATGCCAAATTCGCCGCGGACTGCACCGCGCAGGCGGAGCTGTTGTTGAAGCCATGGATTATGACAAAAACTTCATCGCAATTCGATTTTTTAGCAGTGGCCTCGAGCGCTTCGCCGAACAATTTCATTGCATCAGCTTTACCGGAACCTTCCAGTGCCTTCGATGCCTGCGGTTTGTTCTTAGAATCGGCTGTCCAACCTAGTTCGACCTGCTTGCCGACAATTGGTTTATTAAGTGTGTTTTTGACAGAGCATTCCACTGTGCCGAAATTGAGATTATGAATCGATGAGCTATCTTCGAATTTTCTCCGCCCGCTGAAACCTTTGGCCGAAGGCGCTCTGTTCGTGATGTATAGGAGAGGAACGCGAATAAATTCCTTGCCTGCGTCGTCTTTCGCCTGCGCGGCAGTGCAGAGAACGAACACGAGGACTAGCTGAAGCAATAACGAGAAAAATCTCATGGGTTTCTACTCTCTGGAATCCTCGCTGCCAGCGATATGGCGCGAGGTCTTGCGTTCTGCATGCACGGCGTCGATTGAATGGTCACGTGCAAACGGCGGTTATCCGCGACCGAACGATCTTACTATGAAACCCTTGGAAAGGTCCAAGATGCTCCATTTCCGAGCTTCATTATTATCAATGACTCATCGAGATTTGTTGTCGATTGTAGGCACGGGCGTTGTTTGGCAGGGCACGTTATTTTGGTTAAATGTGGTTTATTAAAATCGTAATCAGCGTGATTTTATACGCATCAGTCTAGCTGTAGAAAGTAGTCTTATGGCACCGCATTTGGTGCGAGATGGTCTAGCAAGGTCACTTGAGGGGGAGCTGTTTATTTTTGACATCAGTGGTTTCATCGGTTGTCTGCTCGACCGAGCAGGAACGGCTCATTCACGTATTGAAGCCCATCTTGGGCAAGATCCATAACTGTAACGTGAAATACAGTGCAATGACACCAACTATCGCTAAGAAATCCATGTCCAACCGCATCTTGACTCACCTTCTGGGAACCATTTGGGACTTTCCCGCCTGCCATTTAAAACTTATAGCATATAGGAAGCTCATCCAGGCAGTAGCCGCATACAGCCAGCGTTAAGGTCAAAACGTTCTGCGCGTTCGCGATTGCCTTCACACTTGAACGATCCGCTCTGATAACTAGTCAGTTTGGCGGTCCAATCTCCACTGCGCATCTCTACACTCCGAAGTGTGCTAACTGACAGCTTCTTGGCGCAAATCTCGTAGAATTACGCGACATCAGTGCGGAAAACCGTCAAGGTTTTCAATATCCAAAGTAATTTAGGTGCGAATTGTTCACAGCCAAACGATAGTCTTACAGCTACCAGCCTGGCTTTCGGCTCACGGAAGAAGTGTGGAAATGCACAGTTGGTTTCAGGTAATACATCTAGAAGAATCGAAAAATATGACAAACCCATTCATTTATCACGAAGTCGCTCCCTCGAATTCTTACCAGCAATTCAATGCATTTGAAAGCGCTGCTCCCTGCGCGCTTAGAGAGTATCCAATGATTGTTCAAGATGCGCGGTCGTCGAACGGCGCATTGATGCAGTTTGACGCCAATCAAAACCAACCCTTTGAGATCACCGACACTAGCGGTCGAGTATTCGCTTCCAGCTGCCCAGGCGGTTGCCCCTGTCCGGAATATACCGCTAGGGGATGGAGTAGAGGCGGACCGCGAGGCAACTACTCTTATGGTGGCGATGGTAGCGGAAGTTGCGGTCCATCCGATGGCAGTTGTGGTCCGAGCGAAGTCAGCGGATGCGACTCCGGCAGAGGAGGACTGATGCGCGGCTTGCTCGGTCGATTCGGTCGCGGTGGATTGATGAGCCGTCTCTTCGGTGGTGGCGGTTGCAGTGGCGGATGTGGTGGCTGTCTTGGATTCGTCAGAGGCTTCCGCCGCTAAACGAACGACTGCTGAGCGACCGGAATTACATCGCTCGCAATTTTAGCGTTCTAATCAGAGTACCAGTGATCGGTCTCGTCGTAGAGGATTCTATCGAGCGTCGAACGCAACCAGGAAAGTGGCAGCCACTCCAAGGATTGACTGCCATTTGATTTCAGTCGAATAGATTGCACCGCGAATTGTTCTCGTGCTTGTCGTTAATGTCTGGTTCGCGAGCTACTACGCCATGAGCCGTCGCAGGCCTCTTCGGGGCGGGTAAGCGATGCTTTGCGCAAATCCGCCGGACCATGAATAACTGATTTGCAATCCGCGCATAAGTAGTTGTCGTCTTTACCTCGAGGTCCAAGCCTGTGACCATAAAACTGACACACTCTGTTCTTCTCACCACCAGTGGTGACGGAGCAATAGTGTAAGAGGTCTTTGATCACGTCGCCGATTCTGGACCCAATTGGTTTGGCTCTCGACTCTGAAGATGCCACCGTCATCTTCAGATTGCTGATTTGAATGTTCGTCAATGACTGAGTGTGCCGATGCTTCTTCAATTTTACTGAGTTCTCGATCATAGTTATGTTGACCCCAATTTCGCCTGTCGATTCCGCTCTCCCTTAATTGGATTGCGCTCGGACCCAGAGTCGCAGCGTTGATTCTCTGAGTCTATTTTCTTTCTTCAAGACAGCAAAGCGTCAGTCCTGAAGTGCGGGGAAGATCGGAGTTTTCTCGATTCCCCACGTAGCTAGGTTAAAACTTCTTTGTGACAAGGATGTGAAACGGCCAACCGGCATTGACTCTTTTTCTAGAATCAGCCGAAGTGTCAGTTCTATGGACGTCGGAATGCTAAAACTCTGCTCAGCGGACATCTAATTGACTGCTGGCGCCTCCAAGAGCACGTGAACTAACTTTCCAACCGCTGTAACACTCGGCTCGCTTGCCCTTTTTCAGGCATCTAACGCGATGTACAAGCAATTTCCCGATAAAGATGACTAAAGTCACCTGAATCTATGACATATGCTCGATGAGAAGGATGTCGGGAATCAATAGAATGTTGGAAATGTCTGTGAGGGAAGGACGATGGAATTGGACAGGACTATTACTCTTGCGCAATTGTCGTCGCAAATTTTCTGGTCGCTGGTTATCTCATTGATTGCGGTTTTACTTGTAAACATGACTGGACAAGAGATCCTTACGGACTGCTCCAAACAATTACAGTCAGCACTTTCGCGGAGTGGCGGTCATGGCGATGGAGTAATGAAGGACCCTGATCACCCAGGTCAGCTAATCGGCTATTACGCAAATATTCCATCGTATGAGCCGCCGTTGGAATCGTGTGAAGCGATCCTGTATACCAGCGTAAACGCGATGGTATTTCTGATCGTTTTTTCCAAAGCATTTATGTATATTCAAAGCTACGAACGACGTGATCAAGAACAAACGATACAAAAACCATCTGCGTTCAGCCGTCGCATTCATCAGAACTTTCGCTGAGGAGCAGCCAAACTACGACAGAGCTTTGTCTTCCATCTGTTGAGAGCGTGGGAAATTCAAATTGACCTGTTACATTTCAAATAGCAAATTGGATGACTTTGACAAAGCACCATATACGGTGATGAATTGATCGAGCGACTTCAAATTTATTTTCGTCCAGGTCGCGGTAAAGTAGCGGAAAGTATTTATTCTCTCTGAGGTCATCCTGCGCTTTCATCGACTGTTATTGCCGGTCTTGAAACTTCAGAAGCGGGTGATCCTTGTAAATCATTCTTGAGTCAGCAGGACATGTGACACTCACGTGTGGCATGCACACGTGAGTATCAGAACCCAGTCGCAACCGAGAGGTGTGTTTTGCCCTACCCATTAGCCTCCCTGCGTTCTTCGAGCGTCATTCGAACAGACAATTTATGATCGTTTGCGTACTTCGGCGCTGTGAGGGAAACATCGGCGTCTCCGAAGGTGGCTGTGGTGGGGGAGGTGGCGCCAGGTTGGGCGGTCCGACGAAGTTCGGGTTCTGTTCGGGAGAGCCTGCAGAACCGCCGATTATCTGATTCAGGTCTTCTTTATCCATGATTTCTAGCTTTGTTTTATCCGAGTCCATAGTAATTCTCCTTGTTGAAAGTCAGAAGGTGGCAGTCTATTTGGAAGCTGGCCCTCTTTCTTGGTGGAATTGAGCTTATTTGCTGGTCCATTTTATGTTTCATTTATGAGGAATCTATGAGGTGCCGCATCAGAGTTAAACTGACGTAGGATGCTTGCATCAAAAAAAACTAGTTATTCGCCCAGTGATAAGGCGTAAAGATATGAAGTTCGGACGCAGTCGGTAAACGCTCGATCGGCGTTCCATCGTCCTTGTAGAATTCAGGCTCTTGCATCACACCGTTAACGACACGCAGAAGGATGTGAACATGCGGCTGCCCGAGCGATTGGTAATTTCCTGCGTCTGAATAGTCCGCTTCGACAGCACACGGGTTTCCACCGCGGCGCGCACGTCTGTTTCGACTTGCTATGATAACGAACCATTGTCAATGACTTTCACTAGTCGCAGAGTCTGTAATCCTCTGGAGGATCGATACAAGCGCACCCAGCACATATTGAGAAATACATCTCTGATATTCTTTTGGAGCAGCAGGGCAACCATTACATCTATCAATTCATTCAATGCAAGCGTGGGCTATCGGGTAGTTTGAGAAACTGCGGGAAAGCACCGGATATGGTGCTAAACAAACGCCGCGTCACCAATTTCCGAACTTCGTCCAAAGGTAGCGGCAAAGTAGCGGCATACATTTGCAGGGCAAAAACAAAAATGACAGCCATCCTTCAAGATCAGCTGTCAATCTGGTTTTTAATGGACCTGCCCGGTACGACTCGAACGTACGACCT
>CAZRMH010000269.1:7906-11439 GCA_964600935.1 uncultured Candidatus Obscuribacterales bacterium | reverse complement strand
ATGGCTGTGGTCACAAGGTGTGAACCGGATGATAGCCCGGCCAGGTTCGATTCCTGGGCAGCCGCCATTACACCGCAGGCATACTAAATGCCATAGTTTCAATAAATACCTGCGCACCAACCGTGCAGATGCAGATAGACTGTGGCTTTACACAGTTTTTCAATATCACTGCTGCAAACATCACTATCCTCCCGCGCCTATCCATGAAGTTTGTCAGAAAGATTTCACATTATCGAAAGGAAACGTTCTAATATCGATGTTTCAATACACGGCTTCCAGCAACGGTTTCAAACACTATTTCAAAGATAACCAGTGTCTGTGATTTATAAAACGTGCTGTGCAAGAGTTAGTCATCTACTGTTTATCCATACCGTTTAAAAAACAAAAAAACGCGCACCCATAACCAACTCACCCTCACAAACAAAACTCCAGGGAGTTCTGTTGCGCACCGCATATTTCCCGGTTTCTGCTCGTTGCAGATATCCCGGTTGTGAGCACCAAACCATAAACCTCAAGAACTGCGAAACGCTGTAAAAATCAGCCGCTGTTCAGGAGAGCTAACTATGATTTCGTTTCATGGCAAGTACACCTCGCTCTTGGACAGCCTTCGACGTTTGTTCGCAGAACATCGGTGGAAAATTTCCGCAACCTACGCGCTGTCGACGCTGGAAAACTTCTTCAACTTGCTCTATCCGTTCGCCACAGGCGTAGCGATCAACGGCCTACTCAAAGAAGAATTCTGGGGACTGGGACTGTTCCTCGGCACCTGGATTCTTCACCTCGCTGTCGGTGTCTGGCGCCAACGCTACGACACCCGCGTCTTCTGCAACATCTACGCGCAGGTCGCGACCAAGATGGTCCTCTCTCAACATCGCGCCGGAGTACCGACCACGCAAATCGTAGCGCGCGCTGCGCTTTCTCGCGAGATCGTCGACTTCTTCGAACGAGATGTGCCGCTCACAATCTCGTCACTCGTGAGCTTCGTCGGCGCCCTGTTCATGCTGTTTTTCTACGACGCCCAGATTGGACTGGCATGCCTTGCTCTGATTCTGCCGATCGTGGTCTTCAGCCGTAAATACGCAAAGCGCACACTGGTCCTCAACACTCAGCTCAACGACCAGCGCGAGCGCGAAGTTGCCATTCTCGAATCCGGAAACCCGGCGAAGATCAAGAAACACTACAACCTGCTGACGTACTGGCAAGTGCGTTTGTCCGACGCCGAAGCGACTAATTGGGGATTGATTGAATCCGCCATGATCGGTCTGGCAGCCTGGGTTATCTATCGAGCTGCCAACATCGAAGATGCCGGAGCTGGCACCATATACGCCATCATCTCGTATCTCTGGAGTTTCGTCTCCAGCCTGGCGACTGTGCCGTTTCTCGTACAACAATTGTCGCGACTCAAAGACATCAGCAGTCGCGTCGCAATGGCGTCAGAATTGATCGAAAAGGCTCCGCAGGTTGAGACTGGTAGCACGGAAGGCAATCTTCAAACTGATAGCGCCAAAGAACTTCCTCCAGACTCCTCGAACGACAAAAGCAAGGCATCGAAACCTAGCGAGGACACCTGATAAATCGTTTCAAGACTAACCGGGATTAAATCTCCAGGAAGTGCGCAGTCGCACCTTCCTGGAGATTATTGCGTTGCGCCAATCCTCCGACATGGAATAGTTGCAAAACTTTTGATATTCGTATTTTCCTGATTGATGCACTGCCGTATTAACAATAAGCTCAAACTGAACCCGAGCATGGTGCATTTAACATGGTGAGACCAGCCCTAGAGTCCATAACCGAGCAAAGCCACGACAGAAACGCGACCGCACAAACTACTACCACTAACTTGCTCGATCTCATGCAAGGCACAAGACTGACGGACGCTTCGCGTGGAACCTCAGGATCTCCTCCAGGCGACCAGCAGCCGCCCGCTCGACCATGTGAATCATCACCGGTTTATGAACGCTACATCGACGATGTCGCCAGACGAATTTTCGACCCCGCTTCATTAGGTAATCTCGATCAGCTCAAGACAAAATACAACTGCGAAATTGAAACATCTCAAAATCCAATGAAGTTTGTCAAACAAGCGTTGGACAGGGATGACAAAGACCCATACACCTCTTACCTGACCCCCAAAGAATTCCAAAAGATAGTCGAGGCACAGCGCGGAAAAGTCATGGGAGCTGGGGTTACTTTCGTAATGCCGACTGCACTGGAAGATAAAACCGGAGCACGCCCACCACTAATCGTTCAAGACTTTGAAGGAACAACTAAACGTGGACACGGAATACAGCCCGGAGATCAGATTCTCGCAGTCGACGGAGTGAGCATGCAGGGCAAATCCTGGCGCGATGGCTTGCGCGCGCTCGATGGCGCTGAGAACACCAAAGTCAAATTACACATCAAGCGCAATGGCACTGAAAGCGATGTTGAACTGACCCGCACGAATGAAGACGGCGTTAACGTCACATCGCAAATGCTAGACAACAAATTTGCACATATTCGGGTGAGAGAATTCATCAACAACCACACGTCAAACCAGATCGAGAGCGCGATTCTCGATAATCCCAAAGCAGAAGGATACATTCTGGACCTCCGACATAATCCTGGAGGTCTGCTCGATCAAGCGTTTACATCCGCTTCTCTGTTCATCAAAGAAGGAGAAGTGCTAAAGATAAAAAGCAGAATTCCCTCGGATCCTGCCGATCCGAAATACTCGATCAATACTTACTCGCTCTCAAAAGATCTAATCACAATAGCGCAAGACGCGTCGATGCCGATTGCGTACAAGGCTCGCCATCAGGATCGGGTCGACAAACCAGTAGTCGTTCTCATCGATCAAGGCACGGCATCGGCTGCAGAAATTTTAGCAGGCGCGCTAAAAGACACTGATGGCGCCTATGTTATTGGAACGCCATCGTACGGCAAAGGCGTCGGACAAGAAATCGGAAAAGATATTCCAACCGGCGGCGCGTTAAAGATCACGACCTTTAGATACTACACGCCTTCTGGTTTTTGGCCCGGTGACGGTCATGCCACCAGAATCGGAATTAGTCCAAACCTTATTGTCGATAATCCGAAACCGGCTGACTACTACACACAGAGAGACGGTCAGTTAAACGCGGCGGTCAGTTATCTGAGGACCGCAAAATAATCACATCGAGAGTCGCAATCCGAGCGCGCACTCTATACTAAACTTTTACGCCAAAACATTTGAATCTCTTCTGGCAAGCAAATATAAACATCTCGATTCGCCTCTTGCAGCGAGCATCCTTGTCGAGCATAAAATTTGCACGCAGGAATATTCGTGTTTTGAGTTTCAATTTTCAATTCTGTACAACCGCGACTGACAGCCCATGCCTCGACCGCTTGAAATAGTTTTGGACCAATTCCTTTGTTGCGAAAACTTGGATCGATTCGAAGATCCCAAAGAACAGCCAGATCGTCGCGACCTTCGAGCACTTCAATGCCTTCATGACCATAAGCGATTACCGCGCCGGCTATGCGTTTTCCACCCGAACGCCCTACGATAAAAC
>CAZRMH010000269.1:0-7896 GCA_964600935.1 uncultured Candidatus Obscuribacterales bacterium | reverse complement strand
TTCGAAACATCGAATCGTTCACTCCAATTGGTGGGATCATCGTCGTCAACCAAGTCATAGTCCTTGATTCGCGGAGTCGCCAGTTCTTTTTCCGTTAGCAAAAATCCATCAGGACTTTCAATCACGTCATAGAGTTTCGTATACTGAAAAGCAATCGACACCTCACGTTGCTGCGCCAGCGTCTCGATCGGCTCTTCTGCCACCTGAATATCAAGTTCGTCGTTCATCTTCCAACTCGTCTAGATGAGTTCCACACACAAGAACTCAAGATATCGAGAAACACCAACCATGAGACATCCGCCCTATATCGTCTCAACACTCGGCTTCTGTTTGCTTTTTAATATTCTCGCATCCAGCTACAGAATACTGCATGATATGTAGGCTAACAACGGTTTGTTTGGTTTCAACACATAAACAATGACAAAAAGGATAACTACTGGAACGAAACATTTGAAAACTGACAAAGTTCGCCTTCCGATTTTTGAAAACCAAGCAATCCGCCAGCCAGCATGCTGCGAGAACTCGAAGCCTGCGTGCTCCAAATGACTAGTCCACTCCTTGAGTTGAGCATGTGCCTGCGCGATAAAAAACAGGTGAGCGGAAGATTGATAGGATCCGCCGAAGATCCTATCGATTAAGCGACAATAGGCTAAAATTCAAATACTACTGGAAGGTGTCAAATGGAAATACGGAAGCCGTTACACAGCAAGTCCGTCAAAGCATGGTATCACCTGTGGTGTTTGACAATAACAACTTCACTTGTAACGCAAGCGGCTTTAGCAAATGACCTCGCCGTCGGACACGCCGCAGTAGTAGAAAAAGTATCGATCTCGCTGAATCCACCCGCCGATTTCAATTTCAAAGGAAAGGACACTCTGCTGAGCATGCGGACAGCGCAGGTCGTAAAGCATCAGAATCTTCTGACCTCAAAATACATCCCGGATCCGGAATGCTATGGGCAAATAGAAGATCAAAAACCCTGGTGGGGAACGCTTGGACTTTCGTACTACGGGCCCGGACAAAATAGCATAAAAGGTCTATCGCTCGAGTCACGCTTTTTCCTGAATCCTTTTTTGCTCGCAGGAGATCGATCGGGACTGGGACTACCGAAAGACCGAGTCACAGAAGCAGATTTAACACGAAAAGTTTATCCCACATATCTTCAACCGTCTAACTTGGTTTGGTACCCAAAACTGCGCAGGGGCGAGGTTACCTATGACGTTTCCGGTTATAAAAAACAGATGTGCACGCTCTTCGGCTATGAAAAATACGACCTCCGCGGTCCCCGCGATCTCACCCTCATAAATGCGCGCGACCTTGGATTGAAGTTCACTTTCATACCGCCCAACTGGTCAAGCAATATCACCATCGGTACTCCTATGAAGAGCGTCATGCGAATTCCGAACTTCATTCATCGAGGAGACTCATGCGGATATCCCGGCGGATGCAACAACCAGAGCCCTGATACACCATGGCTGCAATCATTCACCATTGACAAATTACCGGCACGCATTGGTTTCGTCTTTTGGAAAAAGCCGCCATTAACTCATAAGGTTCCGCCAGACATGACGTTCTTCATCCTCTACAAATAACCCAGTTTCGCATCAGGCAAAAATTGTAGTGCAGAACTTGCACCGTTTTGCTTCTTTTGGAACTGTTTCCAAACAGTCGGTACAAGTCTTGGTATCCGGCGCTGCAACCGGTTTCGGCAAGACGGTTTTGCCAACCATAAACACTACGAACGAGATGATAACGAAATCAACCATCGCCCCGGCGAAGTGACCATACTTAATCGCGTTTATTGTCACCTTGCCATCAGCGTCCTTGGCACGCGACAGTTCGATCTGCGCCTCACGCCAGTCACCGGGCGGCATTACTGTTGCAATCGGAGGCATGATCAGATCGTCAACCACTGCGGTCACGACCTTACCAGTGGTGGCACCAATAATTACACCAATCGCCAGAGCAAGTGCATTGGTTTTAAAAAGAAATTCTTTGAATTCGGAAATCATAATGTCCTTTAGCGTCGCGAAAGCTTGGACAGTATAACTCGATGGAACATATAGCGCTCACTGACGCGACTTACTCTCCTGAGCCTCTTGCCTCTTTTGCCTGATTAATTCAGCCAAATTGGCGCTACTGGCAAGATCCTCTTTCGTCAGCTCCGTCTTTTTAGGATCTAGAATCGCGTACATGACCCCGTTGTCCCGAGTCCCCATATCAAATGGAACCCCGAAGGGACTTGAGCGCAAACCTCTGACTTGCTCCCGAACATCAAATTGGAACTGCTCTTCCGCTTCCGTGTTCCCAACGAACTCATCCTTGAGCAACCTGATGTTTATATCCACTTGCATGAACAAGTGCGTGCCACTGTAGGTGGTGGTAAACTCGTCAGATCCGATTTGTTGTCCAATTTCATAGCGCTCGGCAATTACACTTTGCGCGTTTGCTGGAGCAAAATTTCCAATTGTCGACTCAGCAGGGTTCTCCGCAATCTTTTTTCGGATGCGATCTGCCATCGTGCCGGGATTATCATTGTCCTGATCGTTCATAGTTTACCTCCGAGATAGTTAAATATACCTCGCTTACCAAAAAATCCTCGGCACTTTTAATTCATGAGCGTCACTGAACAGTGCAAGAACTTTTGAAACCACGTTGCGAATCAGAAACTCAGGTCCGAGGATCACTGCATAAGCAGCGCTTTGAAAAACTTCAGCCACCACCACTGAAGTAAACCAAAATAATCACATTTGCAAATATTACATGACATAGTACACCATTAGGCAAAACGAGATGCTGACGAAGACCGCACAATGCAGCCATCTCAGCACCTCGCCCGGCAATTGCACTCGATCAAACGGCAAACTGGTTACGCCAGTAACGCTTCTCGACGGTTCGGAAGTTCGAAACCGAAACGAGAGACTCGAGATAAGCAGCCAGGTAAAGCAACTCGCGATCATCAACCTCGCCGTTGAACGGTCGGATCGTGACAGCCGAACCGAAGTTTCGCTCAGCGTTCCGCGGGTCGTCATCGACGATCAACGTGTGCTCCTTCGGGAAGCCCTGCTTGCGAACCTTCTTCAAATCCTTGATGTGGTACTCCTCACGCTCATCCTGGTCGAAGCGACGAGTGCAGCGTGGAAAGCTCCACACGAACAGCGGCTTCGGATGCGGCTCGAAGAGCAACCGGATGGTCGGCTCGACGTAACCAGTACCACCCTTCGACCAGACAGCCAAGTCGAACACAGCCCCCATACGCGCGAGAAACGCGTCGACGTGAGGACGCTTGTAGACGAAATATTCGCCTACTCTGAAGTCGGCAACCAAACCGGCAAGCGGCGCGTCCACCGTGTGAACCAACGTCTCGTCCAGATCGAGGACAAGTAGTCGTCGGACTGTTAATGCATCGCGCATCTTATCCTCCTTTCAAGGACGAAAAGCGACCGACGGAGCACCACGACACAGGCGCGTATATGCGCAAAGTGAAACGGCAATCCGAACGATCTAAGTTGTGAATGTGAACGATAAAGCCGGCGCGAAACTAGGTTCGCACCGGCTTTTGGAGTGGTTTGTTTAACGAGACGCTAGTTCGCTTCGGTCGGACTAGCACCGCCCTCGGTGGCGTCCGATTTCGCAGGCTCGGCCGATACGGTAGTCTCCGAAACGACCGATGCAGGGGCATCGGACACGGGTTCCGACGCAGGCGCAGGAGCGACATATTCCACAGCATCGACGGCAGCAGTCAGAACCGCGGATTCCGGCGACTTCGGTACGTCTGCGACGGAGGCCGCCGCAGCGACTTCGATCTTGGCGGGCTCCGGCATATTCGCGATCACGGCATCGGCGAACTCGCTCGTGGAGCAGAGCGTCGAGCCTTCCATCAGCATCTGCAGGTCGATTGTGACGGTCTTGTTGGCGATCGTCTTCTCGAGCGCAGACACCACGCGATCGGCAGCTTCCTTCCAACCGAGATACTCGAGCATGAGCACGCCGGACAGAAGAAGCGAACTCGGATTGGCCTGATTCTTCCCTGCCATCCTCGGCGCAGTGCCGTGAGTAGCTTCGAAGAGGGCGCAATTGTCGCCGATGTTGGCGCCGGGAGCGATTCCCAATCCACCGACCTGCGCAGCGCAGGCGTCAGACAGGTAGTCGCCATTCAAGTTGGTGGTTGCGATCACCGAGAATTCGCTCGGCTTGGTCAGAACTTCGAAGAACATGGCATCGGCGATGCGGTCGTTCAGCAAAATCTTGCCTTCGGGCATCTTGCCGCCATGGGTCGACCAGAGCTCTTCTTCGGTGACGATGACGTCACGGAACTCTTCCTTGCCGACCTCGTAGCCCCAGGCACAGAAGGCACCTTCGGTGAACTTCTGGATGTTGCCCTTATGCACGAGCGTGACGACCTTGCGACCATGGTCGATAGCATACTGAATCGCACGACGGGCAAGGCGCTTGGAGCCGAAGCGCGAGATGATCTTGATGCCGATGCCGGTGTCATCACGGATGGTGCCGGCGCCCCATTTGCCGAGGATGTCGATGAGCTCGCGAGCGTGCTCCGTCTCAGCCTTGTATTCGATGCCGGCGTAGACGTCTTCGGTGTTCTCACGGAAGATGACGACATTGAGCTTCTCCGGCGCTACCACGACGGACGGAACGCCCTTGAAGTAGCGTACCGGACGTACGCACTGATAGAGGTCGAACTTCTGACGCATGGTCACGTTCAAGCTACGCGCACCGCCGCCGGTTGGCGTGCCGAGCGGTCCCTTGATCGCAACTCCGAATTCGGTGATCGCGTCGAGCGTGTCCTTGGGAAGCGCGTCGCCTGAATGTGCCCTGGCCTTGTCGCCAGCGTAGACCTCGAGCCAGGCAATCGAACGAGTGTCGCCATAGGCGCCCCGGATTGCGGCTTCAAGAATTCGGCGAGCAGCAGGCCAGATGTCGGTTCCAATACCATCACCTTCGATGAAGGGGATGATTGGGCGGTTCGGAGTGACCGGACTGCCATTTCTAAACGTAATCTTTTCGCCAGTCGGGACAGAAATCCCGTTGAAAACTCTAGGCGTGGTGTTTTCCATAGCTATGGTCCTTTCGGTTGAAAGACTGGGAGGCTGACACGTAGTCCGCCATTGTTCGCGAATCGCGAGAACGTAGGTATCAAGTATAGGGTGGTTAAAGTGACCTGAGACGTTTCGCGAGACTTTGTAAAAGAGGGACTGGGCAGAAGATATAAAGCCATACCATGTTCAGAATTTTAGATTCAAGAGCTAAGTAGAAAGGCCGTTACGTTTTTGCTTGTCTCTTCATGAAGACGTGGCACACTTTACAACCTCAGCCGCCCAAAACCAGACTTTAACCCGGTTATCAAGATGACATCGCTCCGCCAACACTGACTCAAAAGATTTTTTCAACAAGAGGGCTTCTACTGGGCAAGTCGTGCTATGAAGTCCCGGAGTAGGTAGATGTCGGGCTACTCGCCGGAAACCCGTCGAACGATATCAGAAAGGCTTTCGTTTATGGACAGTGGAACAATTCTCGTAGTGGAAGACAATCCGATGCAACAAGAGGTCGTGAAGCACTTCCTGGAAGCATTCGATTACAAGGTCATTCTTCTCAAATCCGGTGAAGAAGCCCTTGAAGCCATGGCTATGACCAATGATTACGCCGCTATCTTAATGGACTTGAGCCTTCCGGGAATCTCCGGAATCGAGTGCGCCCGGCAACTGCGAGAATTCGAGAAGGAGCATGACCTCAAACCCACGCCGATTATCGCGGTCACCGCCAATCACGACGCCCGTGGCGAATGCATGGATGCCGGCATGGACGCCTACTTATCCAAACCATTCTCCACTGAAGAATTGCGTAAGGCACTTCTATGCTGGACTTACCGACCGTCCGCGCCCAATTTGAAATTACTGAAGTCCTATTCAGACAAGCATTCTACCGACGATCACTCCAACGCCAGTTAATCTAAAACGCATGTATGGGTTTATTAACTGATCTGCTGAAACGGAAAGCCGGTTCGAAACCTGTGGCTATAATAGTGCTGCCCTCGGTTTCAAGCAGGATCGCTCGATGCCAAACAGCATTCTCGACATAAACAAGAAAGTCGAAAGCGGTGAGCGGATCAGCCGCGACGATGCCGCATGGCTCTGGAACAATGCGGCCGACACGGACCTAATTCGACTCGCCAACATCGTGCGCGATCGTTTTCACGAACCAAAAACCGCATCTTATCTACTCATGCGTATCATCAACTACACAAACATCTGTGTAGCGCTCTGCGATTACTGCTCTTTCTACCGTCTTCCAAACGCTGAAGATGGATACGTTCGTTCCAAAGAGTGGGTATTCGAAAAAATCGATGAACTCATAGAAATGGGCGGCGACCTGTTTGCATTCAACGGCGGATTCAATCCGAAACTAAAAATCGACTATTACATCGATCTGTTTGGTTCCATTCGTCAACGCTACGGCGACTCAATCGAGTTCTACGCAATGACAGTTGTGGAGCTGCTTTACGTAGCCAAACTTTGCAAGCTTCCTGTGAAAGAAACACTCAGAATTTTGAAAGAAGCCGGAGTTAGATGGATCACCGGTGGTGGTGCCGAGATTCTTTCCGATCCTTTCAGAAAGCGCCACAGCCCTCATAAATACACAGTCAAAGAATACTTTGATACGCAACGCGCGATCATCGAAGCTGGTTTAAACACGACTGCGACAATGGTGATTGGATTCGACGAACCGCTTGAAGAGCGACTCGATCACCTCGAAGCTGTTCGTAACTTTCAAGACGAAACCAATGGTGGTTTATTCAGTTTCCTTTGCTGGACTTACAAACCTTACAATAACGAGCTTGGTGGCTACGAAATCTCGAGCGAAGAATATTTGCGACACATCGCTCTTTGCCGAATTTATCTCGACAACATAAAAATGTTGCGCGCCTCGGTTCTAACTCAAAATGAAAACGGTATCAAAGCACTAACTTGGGGCGCCAACGACTTCGACGTTCCCTGGGAAGATGAAGTCACCCAGATGGCTGGCGCCGTCATCGAGCAGGATATAAACAAGGTGCTAGGCTATGCTGCCGACGCCGGTTTCAAAACCAGCTACCGCAGAGTAGCTCAGGGACAGGCTTTAACCAGGGCGTGACAACCCTCTTTAGAACGACAACAATCGATTCTCGATCTGACGTTCATCAGACAAGAGCCTCGCGTCCCAGGAGATTTCGATCCCAACTATCAAGTTCAACAGCTTAATCCGACTCGTCCTCAAGCAAGAGCCTTCGCTCCAGCAAAAGTTTCTGTTCAAGAGTCTCCAAACCACCGCTTTCAAAAGCCTCGATAATCGGCGCGAATTTCAACGCTGCCATCTCCCTGAGAAATTCGCCCTGATTACCAGTTTCCACATGCTCCGCAAAGCTGGTCAGAACAAAATGCAAATCTTCCGAAGATGAAAAGCCGCTCAATGGCAGTTGAATTGGCGCGCGGCCAAACCCGGTTTGATAAACAAATTTCAGAGCGATCGTTTTATAAACCGGATCCTTGATTAGATCAACAGAAAAAACTTCAGGCCAGATCGCCAGATTTGGGAAGCAGTAAAAGTAGAAACCACGATGATAAAGCTTAAATCCGGAGTCGGTTAAACCGATATGCGTCGGTCCGAGAAGCGCTTGCGACCAATTGCCACCCCAACCCTTGCGGATGTTAATCAGCACAGAAATTGGATAGATCAGTGGACTCATAACCGCAAAAACGATTGGAAAACAGCCCAGGATGCTCAAAGCCAACGAAGTAGAATTAGTCGCACCTATACATGTGTTGAAGATAAAGACAATTAGAGCAGCAACCGCTGCACCGATGATCGAGGCTGCCATAACTAGCAACCAGGGGAAATCCA
>CAZRMH010000268.1:0-11441 GCA_964600935.1 uncultured Candidatus Obscuribacterales bacterium | reverse complement strand
AGGAGTCTTGCACATAAAAGACAGCGGTAGCGATAAATCGCTTTTTTTGAGCGAAGGCCCACGCGCGGCTAGACTATCAATCGTGGCGGGAACCGGACCCGGTATCAGTACCATATATAGTGCCTTTCCAGTTCCCCTGGCCAACGCCCAAGTTTTAAAAACGGGTTTGCGCGCATCCGGTGACGGGTCTTTCGAATGGCGTGGTATCAAGAAACTTTTGCAGACCTACAAGAGCACCACAGGCGACAAGAAGGTCAACGCTTCATGGGTCACGATTGTCGCTCATCCTGATAAAGGGAGCAGTGACCACACAGTCATAACCGCGCCGCTGGCCGTTCAATAAAACGAAAACGTGGCAACTTCCCAGAGTGCAACCACGAGTGTATACTTGCGTTTGCACCGTCGGCGGCATCATTGTTTGAACGTGAAAAGTCAACTAAAAATGAAAGAACTCGACGTGCGGCTCGCGCTTCACAAGTTCATAAAAGCGGATATCATCAGCGATAAGCCGGACAGTCTAATTGTCGACGAACTGGGATTAATCGAAGGCACCGTCCGAGTTGATGTGGCGGTTTTAAACGATCGTCTCCACGGCTTTGAAATCAAAAGCCCGTCCGATAATCTATTGAGACTGCCACTACAACAGCAAATCTACAATAAAGTCTTCGACCGCATGACACTTGTATGCGCAGAAAAATACGTTTCTCACGCCGTCGAAATCGTTCCAAAATGGTGGGGTTTAGTAAGCGTCAGCAAACGCGACGATCAGTGTTTTCTGAATGAAATTTGGCCGTCGCGAACGAATTTCGAAGTTAACCCATTCCATATCTGCCAATTGCTGTGGCGCGAAGAAGCGCTTGCCGTCTTGAAAGAACACGGCATGGATTACGGGTTTAGAACTAAAGGACGCCGCTATATGTGGAAGGCGCTCGCAAAGGAGCTTCCACTGGACGTGATTCGCTCGGCTGTTAAGCAAAAACTCGCATCGCGCGTAGGCTGGCGCTAGTTTCAACTATAGAAGCCGCCAGGATGGCGGCGCTCCCAGGTTTCGCATCGCGCTCTGCTTCTGGTTCTTATCAGCGAACGCTCTCTTCCAGCCGCTTCTGGTCCTTACCTGGGAGCGCAGGCTTCCAGCCGGCTTTTAAAGCTCGCCTTACTGTGCGCCGACTTTTAGTTCATCGAGGTTTCGTTTCGCCTCAGTGAAGTCCGGTTTCAATTCCAGCGCCTTTCTATACTCGGCTTCGGCTCTAGGGAAATCGCCGGTTTTAAAATACGCGACACCGAGATTATTATGCGGCAGCGGATTTTTCGGCATTAAAGCGATTGCTCGTTGATAATGCGCAATCGCTTTATCGAGCTTTTGCTCATGCTGATAATAGAGTGCGATGTTGTAGTGCGCATCAGCGTTGTCGGGGTCCATGGATAAAGCTTTGCTATATTCTTCAAACGCCTTTGCAAAATTTCCCAATCCAAAATAAGTGATACCAAGGCTAGTGTGCGCTTGTGGATAACCCAGGTTTCGATTCGCTTCAGGGTAATGCGGATCAAGTTTCAAAGCCGTTTGAAACTCTTTGACAGACTCAGAAAAATTATTGCTGGCAGAATACGCCACACCAAGATTGTTGTGCGCTGCAACAAAGTTTGGGTCGATAGCGATGGCAGCCTTATACTCTTCAATGGCTTTAGGTAGATTTGATTTCTCTTGATACGCTTTACCCAGACTGAAATGTGCCGGCGCGTTTTTCTCATCGAGCTTGACAGCTTTTAAATAACCGGACATCGCCTGGTCTTTGCGCCCCAAACGATCTTGAGTGATAGCAAGGTTGTACTGATACTCGGAATCGGACGGTTGTCGACGCACCACGTCTTCGAAAAGCGGAAGAGCTTCTTGAAAGTTCGACTGATCAAACAGGGCAACAGCCAAGTTGAACTTATATTCGATATTTTTCGGATCCACGTTGCAAGCGTTTCGATAAAATTTGGTAGCTTCACCAAACTTTTGCTGTTTATGAAACGATTTGCCCATCAAGTTTTGAGCAGCCGCGTTGTGCGGAGTAACCGCTAAAATCTGCTGAAGAATGTTCTCCGCAGTGCCGAGCTCGCCTCGCGAATATGCTGCAGAGGCTTGCTCGAGGGCTGCATCCATCTGAGGGTTGGATGCGAGAAACTGCCCGGATGTCGAGAATCGCCCCGCACCACGGTTGATTTGATTCTGCGCGTCAAAAGCACGCGCCGGTTCAAGAGCACCGCCGGCGCCCAACAACACTCCAACTAATACCAGGAATACGCGAACCAATAGAAATCCTCTAGACTAATCTACTCTAAAATGAACTCGAATGTCTAAACTTGATATTCTCTCTTTAAATGTCCTATCGATTAAACCGGAGAGCGCGATGAATTTGAGGCGGACAAAACTACAAGATACAAATCGTGCGATTGTTGTTCCATTGCTAGCGATGTTTTTTGTAATAATGGGCGCAAACCACCCGGCAGAGGCGAAAAAAAACCAGCGGTCGGAAGAGCCGCCGGAACTCACACTGACCAGGAAGAATAAACCCGATTCGCCTGAATGCGTCGCATGTACGAAAGAAGCTTCAAAACTCTTCGCCGCTAACAAAGCTGTGGACGCCTTGAAAGTTCTCAAACTCAATCAGGCGAACTGCAAAAACTCTTTGAGTTTCAATCTATTGATGTCCACGATTCTGCTCAGAATGCCGACCCATGAAAAAGAAGCGGCTCAAGCGGCAGCTTTAGCGGTAAGTGCGGATCCGGATTCGGTGCCCGCCAACTTTCAACTAGCTATTTGCGCGACAGCAAGCGGTGATGCCAAACAAGCGGTGACCGCGTACGAAAAGGTCGTTTCGATCGATCCAACCAACTACGAGGCGTGGTCAGGGCTTGGAACACTCTACGAACAGTTGCACGACAAAACAAAGGCAAAATCATGCGCTGAAAAAGCAGCGGATCTCGAGCCGAATTCGCGCACTGCCAAAATTCGCAGCGCGCAAAATTTGTTTAAACAAGGCAAGGATGCATCTGTTGCAACCGAGCTTGACAGGCTGCTCGCGGACGAGCATCTCGAACCAGAATTTTATATTGGATTAGCAAAAGATGCCTTGGAGATGCAAGCATACGCAGAGTCGATTCGCGCAGCAGACAAAGCGCTAACTGCTTATCCAAAATTTGCAGACCTTCTTAAAACCAAGGCTACAGCTCAGTTGTGGAAGCGACAATATGCTGATGGTTTAGCTACAATTTCAAAAATAGATCCACGCAATACCGCGACCGATGTTGGTGCAGTAAAAGCAGCGCTTCTGTTGAAACTAGGCAAGACGAAAGAAGCGCAGATATACACCGCAAAAATTCCTGCCAATACAACAGACGAAATTGCCGCGCTAGCAAAGGGTTTTATGGCTCAGAGAAACGGAGAAACAAGCGATGCAATCGCACTCTTTGAGAATGCCATGAGAAAGAATCAGCTTTTTGCGCCAGCACACATCGAACTTGCTCGAATCTATTTACGCCAGGGACGCAGCGAAGAATTGATTGCAGAAGCGCGAGAAATCGCGCGCTCAAGACCGTTTGCTTCCACGGCAAAATCATTTGAATCACGACTAGCTTTAGAAGAAGCACCACGTCGAGAGAAAATGGAACTCGCAGTAAAGTTGGCTCGTGAAGCGGTGAAGCTCAATGGCGAGGATCCCGAAGCACTTACAGCCCTCGCCTTAAGCGAACTTAAGGGCGGAAAAATTGATTCCGCACGTGAATCAATAAAGAAAGCTCTCGAGATAGAACCAGGCAATATCGATGTCTTGCTCGCTAACGCGAAGCTATACGAAGGCGATGGCAATGCCGACAAACGCATAGAGACACTCGAAGCAATCGAAGCAATCGCGCCTGGAGACAGCGAAGTTCTAAGCGCTCTGTCTCAGGCGTATTGCGATAAAGGTGATATCGCAGGAGCAATCAAAATGCTCCGTGGAAAAATTTCCGAAGCAAAAACAGACGCCGTAGTTTACTTCGCACTAGCCCGAGCGTGTGATCGCAACGGTAAATCAAAGGACGCGGCAAAGTATTACAAGCAAAGCCTCTCCACAGGTTTAGCGGGTCAACGAGCATCCCTAGCCCGAGAAGCGTTGAAAAACATCGGCAGCCAACCAGCCGACGAGTCGTAGTTTTTAAACGCTGAAAGTCTCGAACGGATAGTTTCACGTTGAGCACCAATTGGTCACAATTAGAAACTAGAATAACCAAATCCGATTTTGCCCGAATCGATGATCTAGTTGGTGAGCAGTCACTCCGTTCGAACACGTCCAATTTTAATTGCAGTTTCCGCATTACTAAACCAAAGCAGCCTGAAGAGGACCAGCATCAACTGATCCTCAGGTGCAGTTTTCCATTGGGGGGAAAAACGCATGGCAGAGAATCAACGAATTCCTAGCGATAACACCGCGTCAGATGTCGGCGGTCAGACAGACAACAGTCATTCGGGCGTGTCGGACTTCGTTCAACAGATTTATACGCCGCCGGAAAGGTCAACGACAAGCACCGGTTCCGATACAACGACCGGATCTACGAATTCTATCGATAGGACTAAACCGGCAGCTATCGGCGATGGCGCTAACGACGGTTCGCCACAATTTCTAAACATGGATACTGGCGCTGTCGAATCAGGCGACGCCTCCACGCCGCTAAATGCCGCCGACAACGCACGCGGTCTCAAAGGACAGCCTGCCGAGACACCAGAACAGACTGATACCGCTCAGAGAGTCGCGCAGCAACGAGCCGAGGCGACCGCAGTGGCTCAGGTAGACGGAACGAAACCAACCGAAGCAAATGCTGATGCGCCAAAACAATCCGGCGAAAAAAACGGATCCGTTGAGAAATCTTTTGGTAATTCAACAATCAAGTTCGAAGACGGCAAGCTAAGCTCTATCAAGCTTCCGACTGGTCTGGAGATCAAACGAAACGCCGACGGCAAATTCGAGAGCACTACTGGCGGTATCAAGAGTGTCGAATTCAACAACGAAAAGCAGCAAATCGAAATTCAGTGGGAGCCCAAAAACGGACTGAATGAAACGTCAAAAATCACTGCAAACGGCACGGAATCCGTGTATGACAAACCGTCAACAAAACTTGGCATCAAAGACGTCACGTCAATCGAAATAGCAAAGGGCGCGGACGGCAAGAACACCATGAATATTCGCAAAGACAATGGTGAAATAGTCCGACTACATGGCATGGAAATTGATGCAAAAACCGGAGAATTCAAGTCCGATAAGGTTGAAAAAATTCCAGCGCCCGCAGACATGACAAAAGAAGATCTTGCTAAAGGTGCGCAAGAGATGGCGAGACTGATCGGTAAAAACGGTGGCAGTCGATTTGGCGATGCTGGAGATCAAAAGTATTTCAAAGACATGCATGAGCAATACCAAAAACTAGGAAAATCGTTCGACTTCGAAGATGACGTCAATAAGGCACTTGGACCAGACTCGAAAGTAAACTTTTTCGAGCATTCGATTAGAAACGGAGCGCTAAGTTTTAGCTTGAACGACAAAACAACTAAGCGCGGCGTCGACAGCCTGCATGTTAGAGAAGGCTGGAATCCGAACAAAGACCTTGAACGCCGGCCAACTATACCGCGATAAATCCCGGTCCTCTTAACCTATCTAACGATATAAGCCAGCGGGCACAATCCTGAGGCCGCCGTAAGATACAATACGGAAATCCGGCGGGTTACTCAGGCAATTGACATGGTGTCCACAAAATCGGCAACGATACAATCAATTAATCCCGCGACCCGGGAAGTTCTTGGCGAAGTGCCTGTCATGGGCGAAACTCAGGTAAAAGCAGCCGTCGACCGGGCGTGGAGCGCGTTTGAAGACTGGCAGCTGCTCGCGCATGGTCAGCGAGCCAAGAAGATTCTTCAACTGCGCAGAGTAATCGCAAAGAACGCCGATTCAATCGCCGAACTAATCAGCCAGGAAGTCGGTAAGCCGCTTCCTGAGAGTTACGCGTCCGAGCTCAATGGACCTCTCGATACCTGCGTTTGGCTCTCCGAGCACGCCGATCGTTTGCTCTCAGATCAGATGATTATGCTGAGCAATCCTCTACTTTCCACTAAACAGAACGTGATTGCTTTTGAACCTCTCGGAGTGATTGGTGTAATCGCGCCCTGGAATTATCCATTCTCGATTCCAATGATGACGATCGCAATGGCAGTCATGGTCGGCAACACTGTGGTTTTAAAACCTTCAGAAAAGTCGAGTTTGATTGGTATCAAAATTGGTGAACTCTTCCAAGAAGCTGAATTTCCCGACGGTGTTGTTTCAGTAATAACAGGAGATCGAAACACTGGAAAGCTACTGACTGAGAGTCGGCTATCCAAGATTGTTTTCACCGGCAGCTACGATGGTGGTCGCAAAGTCATGGAGCAGGCCGCAAACACCGTGACACCAGTTTGTTTAGAACTGGGCGGCAAAGATGCTGCGATTGTTCTGCCCGATGCACCAATTGAATGGACTGCAAAGGCACTTGCCTGGGGCGCCTTCACGAATGCGGGTCAAGCATGCGCATCGATCGAACGTGTTTATATTCTCAAAGGAAAAAACACAAACAAGATGATCGATGCAATTGTCGCAGAAGCGAAAAAATTGAAAGTCGGTCCATACACTGATTCCACAAGCGATATCGGTCCAGTAATCGATGCGCACCAATTAGACAAAATCAGTTCGCATGTCGAACAAGCTCGAGAAGCCGGCGCGACGATTCTGACTGGCGGTCGAAAGCTTGATGAACTCCCGGGTTTCTTCTACGAGCCGACAGTAATCACCGGAGTGAATCACACGATGACCGTGATGAAGGAAGAAACTTTCGGTCCGGTTTTACCGATCATGGTGTGTGAAACCGAGGACGAAGCCGTAGAACTGGCCAATGATAGCGAGTTTGGATTGTGCGCATCCGTCTGGGGCAAAAATTTAAAACGCGCAGAAAATATTGCACGCGATCTGCAAGTTGGCACGGTTACACTCAACGACTGTTTATTCACGCATGCCACACCTCAACTGCCCTGGGGCGGATTAAAGAAAAGTGGATTTGGACGATCGCATTCAAAATTTGGGTTGATGGATCTCGTCAATATCAAACACATCAATATAGATGCACCCGGTACGGATAAAATTTGGTGGTATCCATACGGCGCCAATCGAATGAAGACGCTACGCGGCGGCATTCAAATGTTCCACGGAAGTTTCAGCAAAAAAATCTCCGGATTTTTTGAATTTGCCGGAAACTTGCTAAAAAATCCAAAAGGCAAATAGAAACCAAAATTGGTTTGGTTCAAAACTCGGTGCGCTCATCTCCGAACTTATGTGCCTGGACACAGTCTATCAGCGCCTGCGCAGGCGATGCCTCAGCGCTACGTTTGAGTGTCCAAAGTTGAAACACCAACGCGCAGTTTGAGAACACGATTCACGCGTGTCGAAGGCAGAATGGAGTTATCGAGCAGGCTACTTAGAAGCGCCCACAGCAAGGGTTCGATTACTTACGGGCTTTGGGCGGAATACAGACCTCATGATCTCAACGGCCTTGTCGCATTCTTCTCTCGTATTGAAACGCCCCAGCGAGATTCTGACGGAACCTTTAGTTCGTGAACAAGGTAAGCCCAAAGCGCTCAGCACATGGGAAGGTTCAATAACCCCACTGTGACATGCCGAGGCACTCGACGTACAAACACCTTTCATATCGAGTTGCATTACGAGCGCTTCGCCCTCTGCATTCTCGATCGTCACGCTTACGTGTCCTGGCAGTCTACGAGACAGGTCACGCGTGCCACTGAGTTGAACGCCCTCAATCTTGACAAGCTCGTTCATCAAATATTCTGCCAAGTCTTTCAAGCGCGAACTGCACTCATTAAGATCGGAGTGCGCGAGTTCCGCAGCCTTACCGAGTGCGACGACATTGGCCAATCCTTCGGTTCCAGGCAGCAATGCTTTCTCCTGACCGCCGCCAAAAGTGATTGGCATAATGTTGACACCCTTGCGGAGAAACAACGCACCAATGCCTTTAGGAGCATGGAATTTGTGCCCAGAGATCGACAGCGCCGATACGCCAGGAATATGACTCAAATTGATTAGAACCTTGGCCGAAGCCTGAACGGCATCAGTGTGGAAAAATATTTCAGTGCCGTGTTTTGCCGCTTCTTCGGTGGCAACTTTTGCTAACTCAGCGATTGGTTGGATGGTACCAATTTCGTTATTCGCCCACATCACGCTGATGATGCTGGTTTCCTTAGTGATCGCTTTTCTCAGTTTTTCAGGGTCAACAAAGCCCTCACTGTCAACAGAAAGAAAAGTCACCTTCCAACCTTCGGCTTCCAAAAGATGGCACGGTCCCATCACTGATGGATGCTCGATCTGCGTGGTGATTAAATGCTTGCCCAAGCCATTCGCGGAAACGAATCGAGCCCGTCCTAGAATCGCTACGTTATTGCTCATCGTGCCGCACGGACTGAAATAAATTTCAGTTGGCGAACAACCTAGCAAATCGGCTACTTGCTTGCGGGCGTGAGCGATAGCTTTGTGCGAATTTCTTCCAACCGAATGAATCGAAGAGGGATTACCAAACTCTTCCATCAGGTACGGCATCATCGCATCGACGACTTCTTGTCGAACCTTCGTGGTAGCACTGTTGTCAAAGTAAATGCTCATGACTGGCTTCCATACTCCTTGGAACGAATACGTGACCGGTGACAATCACCGTTTCCCAACGCACAACAAATCGAAATGGTAGCATGCTCTTCTTATTGAGAGGCTTTCAGAAGAGGCATATAATCGAACGCCTTGTTGACATCACGATCATATCACGACAGAACGGCTGTCCATGCCGATCCCAGTCGTTCCAACCGCGAAGAGCAAAAAACGCTAAGAGGTAAGGTGATTCTCAGAATTGTCCTTCTACTCGCAATTGCTATAGCGGCGTTGATCGTAAACCTTTGCACAGGTGATGTTAGCATTGCTCCTTCAACAGCCTTCAATGCCGTTTTCGCGCCTGATCAAGTTCCGGAAGCCCAGGCATTTCAATTAGAAATTGTTCGACAAATTCGTTTGCCGCGTGCGCTTATCGCAATGGTTGTTGGAACTGCGCTCAGTGTGGCGGGTTTCTTGCTGCAAAGCCTGTCGCGAAACCATCTCGCTGACCCGTATCTGACCGGGGTGTCCAGTGGCGCAGGAGTGGTCGTAGCCGTAGCCGTAGCTTACAGTGTCAATTTCGAATGGGTGCCTCTTCTGGCTTTCAGTGGAGGTCTTGTGGCAAGTGTACTGGTTGGCGGACTGGCGCGCAGCTCCCGCGGATTCTCAGTAACTCGTTTGTTGCTCGCCGGCGTCGGCTTGTCTACAATTTGCGCCGGCATAATAACGTTGGTAGTCACGCTCGGCGGCGATCCTGTCCGCGCACAAGGAATCGCGCTCTGGCTCGCTGGTGGCATCAGCGGTCGCACATGGGGCGAACTCATACCAGCGACTTGCTACACCACAGTCGGCTTGATCGGCGCATTTGCCCTGTCGAAACAGATGCGCTTGCTCTCGATTGGAACAGAACAAGCAAGAGGTTTGGGTGTAAACGTCGACTTCGTTCAATGGGCGCTGCTGTTTGTTGCGGTTCTTTTGACCGGCGCCGCCGTTTCGGTCAGCGGAATTGTTGCTTTCGTCGGACTGGTAGCCCCGCATGTCGCCCGCAACCTCTTCGGCCGAGATGAACGCGTGCAAATTTTGGCTTCCGCCTTGATTGGCATGGTTCTAGTCATGTGCAGCGACCTACTTGCACGGGCGCTTATAGAGGGACAAGAACTGCCACTGTCGACCTTGCTGTCACTTCTCGGCGGTCCATTTTTTCTGTTTCTAGTGTCCAGACAAAAATCCGAAACTATATAACGATAATCAACGCGGACCTTGAGAGGAATGGTGCAAGAACAAGGCAATACGAATTTTCCAGAAACAACGGAGTCGTTTCCAAACTCCGCTGACGCACCATATGCAATACCAGCCAAGATTCAGCAACAGTCGAGCAGTAAGTTAGAAGCGATCGGGCTAAACGCCTCGTATGAAAGTAATCAAATGGTTGTGCAAGACATCAACCTCACTGTAGAGCGGAGCAAAGTAACCGTCCTTGCCGGTCCTAACGGTTGTGGAAAATCCACATTACTGAAAGTGATGGCAAGACAATTGAAACCATTAAAAGGTACGGTTCTCCTGGACGGCGAGAACATTCACTCGATGAGGACAGAAAGTTTCGCTCGGAAAGTGGCTTATGTTCCACAGTCCGTTGATTTTTCTAACGAACTTACTGTTGAAGAGGTGGTACGCCTGGGACGCAACCCACACCAAAAGTGGTGGTCCTGGAGTGAAACCACAGGTGATATCGAAGCAACTCGAACAGCTATTGCCCGAGCAGGACTAGAAGGGCTTGAGAAGCGCCCCTTCAGGAACTTATCCGGCGGAGAACAGAAACGAACTTTGATTGCCACAGCGCTCGCTCAAGAGCCCCTGTTTATTCTGATGGACGAACCGATCGCGCACCTCGATTTCAAACATCAGCTCTCACTTCTGTCGCTGATAGCAGAACTGAAACAAAAATCCATTGGAATCCTGCTTGTACTGCACGATTTGAACATGATCGATCGCATCGCCGATGATATCGCCTTACTTTTACCCGAAGCACAAAGCCCAAGTAGAATGTTTGCTGCAGGACAGAAGGATGACATCCTCACGCCCGAAAACATCGCCAAAGTTTTTGACGTTCACGTTTCGATCTTCCCTGATAGTTCCAGCCAGGGACGCCATTTTTCGATTGAAGTAACATCGAAAGATTGAACAAAAAAACAAACGGGGTGTCACCACCCCGTTCAAAAGTTTTTCATGAACACCGCGTTCTCACGAAGACATGCTTACTCGAATTCTGGACTGATTGCGCCTGTACTGCTCTTCAAAACGCTGACGATGTGCGTCAACCCGGTCGCGATGTCTCGTTTGTGTATAGCAGTCACTTTGAGGAACAGGTCTATATCCCCAATCATTGCCATTGTCAGCGATTCTGACATTGGCGGAAAACTGCGGTTGTCTATCCCACTGATCGTAACGGCCGGAACTCCAGCTATCATTTCCACCAAAATTGAAAATGCCGCCTAACTCGACACCGCCAATTCTAAGGCCGCCAATTCTCAGTTGAACGCCGTCGTTTTGAGGGAAGAAACTCTGCGGTCCACGATCGAAGCCGCGATGCGAGTGGGGATTGAAATGGCGAGATGGCATATGAAATCCACCATCATCGAAACCACCGAAAAATGCTGAGAGCATGGGATTTCGGCCAAAACTTTCACGCATCGCGTGATAGGTATTATCAGGTGGCAGGTATGGTCCATTGCCCATCCGACCTTCGCCTTGCCA
>CAZRMH010000267.1:0-11454 GCA_964600935.1 uncultured Candidatus Obscuribacterales bacterium | reverse complement strand
GGTTGCGACGGCTTACTCCTTATAAACCTGCGCTCCTGAAGACTCGTGAAAGCTTGAGCGCAAAACGCCGGGAATTCGGTCCCGAAAGAGGGTTCAAATAGTCAACATGGTAGTAGAACGCGTAGCTCGCACCAAAGTGAGAAAGAAGTCACTCGTACTTATGGAACGGGACTTACTGGCTCTCTTGCAGTTGTATTTGCATCGGACTGTTACCTCAACCCAGTTGGCTCGCCTCTGCTTTAGCGATATCAGTTATGAAACGGCTCGTAAGCGTCTGCGCCGGCTGCAGCAGGGTGGCTTCACCGGCTGTGCTTCCAGTGGTCGTATGGAGGGGCGCGGACGCCCTGAACTAATTTACTTCTTGACGACTGCTGGTGCGAAAGCGTTGGAACAGCATCGCGGAATTTCCTGGGAAGAGATCCCTACCGGTCCGCCACACACTTATCATAAGGAACACTTCCTCCGTCTGGTCGATGTGCGACTGGCCCTGGAAGAGGCCCAACAGCAAAGCGCTATCCAAGGTCTGGATTTTACGACCGGTCGGGAGTTCTGGAAGGAACTTTCCGGTGATATCGTATATGGTGCTGAGCAAGCCGATGCAACCATTACCTTTAGTTATCCGAATATGGAGCCGATGCGAATTTTGCTGGAAATTGATACTGGCAATTTCCGTCAAACTCGTCATTGGGAGCCGAAGATAAAAGCATTTTTGAAGACGGGATTTCCGATCTGGGTCGTAACCGGCAGTGCCCCTCGGATCATGACCTTACAAAAGTGGACTCACCCGCTTCTTGAAGAGGCTGGTGTGGGACCGGGTAAATGTGTTTTTTCCGTATACGAAGATCTGATTGAACGCGGCATATTCGGCGCTGTTTGGCAGCGCACCGATGGTAGTGTCACTGATTTGAGACCGAAATTGGCTGATGGCTCACGAGGCTAAAGAAAATAAATCCCATGACTGAAACGGAAGAGTTATTAAAGATCCAAGGGGTCAAAAAACACTTCCCGATCAGAAAGGGATTTTTCAATAGACAAGTCGGCGCTGTGCGTGCTCTCGATGGTATCGACCTGAGCATTCGCAAGGGCGAAACGCTCGGTCTGGTTGGTGAGTCCGGCTGTGGTAAATCTACCCTCGGTCGAGTGATCTTACGACTTTTGCCTGCCACCGCTGGTAGTGTTATATTCGAAGGCAAAGACGTCTTGGGGTCATCTGAAAAAGAGATGAAAGCTTTTCGTCGACATATGCAAATAGTTTTTCAAAATCCTTATGCCAGCCTCGATCCACGCATGACGATCAGGCAGATTATTCAGGAACCTTTGGAAGTTCATAACGCCGCTGTGGGTTCGGAGCTTCGCGATCAAGTCCTTGGCCTGCTTAAACTCGTCGGATTGTCGGAGGAGATGGCGGATAGATATCCGCATGAATTCTCCGGTGGGCAAAGGCAGAGAGTCGGTATTGCTCGCGCCTTGGCACTAAGACCGAAATTAATCGTAGCTGACGAACCCGTCTCGGCACTTGATGTGAGCGTGCAGGCGCAGATTTTGAATTTGCTGATTAACCTAAAATCGGAGTTTCAACTGACCTATTTGTTCATTGCACACAACCTTGATGTCGTGCGCTATGTCAGCGATCGAATCGCTGTGATGTACCTGGGGCGAATTGTAGAAATTGGTGAATGCGACGACGTTTACAAAACGCCTCTGCATCCCTACACCAAAGCTTTGATTTCGGCCGCGCCGGTTCCAGATCCAAATTACGATCGGAGTAATCGCGTTTTGTTGCAGGGTGATTTACCGAGTCCAGCGAATCCACCGTCGGGATGCCGGTTTCACACGCGTTGTCCGATGGCTAGAGAACGCTGTAAAGTTGACGATCCTGAACTTCGGGAAATGGCGCCCGGGCATTTTTCGGCATGCCATTTCGCCGAAGAATTGATCAGTTGAGATTCGTGCCTAAAAAATAGTGGTGCGCTTTGCCCAGACTAATCGTTTTAACAGAAGGGCTGGGCGGAAACGTTCACCGTAGAATTTGTGCAATTCTTCCATTTTTTCCAGTGTTTCTTTTAGTCCGATGTCTGATGCGATCGTCAGCGGACCGCGTCTCATTCCAAGACCAGCCATTAATGCGGGATCCAGGTCTTCTACGGAACAAACTCGTTCTTGCAGAGCGATGAATGCTTCGTTGACCATCGGCAAGAAAAGCCTGTCGGCATCGAACTTTGTGCTGCCCTTCGTCGACTTGAGTTGTTTGAGAATCTCATCAATCTTCGGATTGGGTTTTTGCTTTTGACCTGATTTTTCATCGTATGTGTAGAAGCCTGAGCCGGTTTTTCTGCCGAGCATGTTTTGCTCGACCATTTTTTCCAGAATCGCTGGCGGAGCAAATCGCTCGCCATATTCTTGATAGTTGAACTTTGCTACTGCTAGTCCGATGTCGGCGCCGTTCATGTCCCGTAGTGCCAACGGACCGATTGGAACAGCGAATTGCTTAGCGGCTTCATCAATCTCTTCTATGGTTGCAAGACCTTCTTGTAAGCAAAAAAGAGCCTCATTCATGTATCGACCGAGCAGTCGATTTACAAGAAACGAAGGGCATTCGTCGACTCGGATGGCTAGTTTTCCCAGCGTTTGACCAAAGGCAAGGGCGGTCTCGACAGTCTCGGGAGATGATTCTAAACCGGGGATTACTTCGACGAGTCGCATCAGGTGCGCGGGATTGAAGAAGTGAAGACCAATCACCTTGTCGGGTCGTCGCGTGAATGCCGCCAGTTGTGTGATCGGCAGGCTGCTTGTGTTGGACGCGATGATCGCATTTACATCCGAGTGCTCATCGATGTCTCCAAACACGGCTCTTTTGATGTCGATGTTTTCAGGAACACATTCGATTACGAGGTCTGCGTCGCCGATTCTCGCGTAGTCGGTTGTCCCGACCAGTCGTCCCAGTTCTTCGTCCGCTATAGCGGCGTCTAGACCCTTCTCAACACGTTTCTTCTGAATCTTGTTGACGTTTGCCAAACCTTTTTCCAAAAGTTCATCGGTGGCTTCTTTAAGGATGACGGGATAGCCGTGACTGATTAGAGCTACGGCAATGGACGCTCCCATAGTACCGGCGCCGATTACAGCAACGCTTGAGATCTGCATGTGTCCTCTTCTGAGAGACCCGTGATTGGGCTGTGTGATGGTAAGTCAGCTGTCGACGCGAGTTGGAGGTCGACCAGCAGTTTCCGGATTAGCGTAATACAACTAGGTGTGGTGGAGCAGTCCTGGAACACCAAAAATCCGTTAATGAAAGTGATGTAGTACCCAGAAATGTGATTGATGATCGCTTGACATCACGGCTAGTACCACTTCGAATTGTGAAGACTTCTGGTATTACAGAAAACCCTATATTCACACAGTGGCGACTTCTTGGGGCTAATAGCGTGTTATAGCAAGGGATTCGGACTTTCAGATTTAATCGCTTGACATCGCGGAGAATTATTAAAACCCATAGCTTTTTTGTAATGTTTCGTTAGAATGTTCTACAAGGTTAAGATATTTCAATCAGTCGTCTGCTGCCAACAACAAACAGACAAACCCAACCGGAAACCACGCCAGGCCTAGTGCCAGGAGGCGAGTATGTTCGCTTACCTATTAATAACTGCAGAGTTGATCATCTTGTCAGCCGCTTTCTACTACGTATTCGTTAGAGAGCCTAGACCACTCGAAATCAAAGAAAATATCTGGGGATGCTACGACCAAGCCGTCGATGCCAGCACCGGATATGGTGTCAGCGCCTCGGAGTCGTTCACTTCCACGACGACGACGAATGGCGCACCTAAAAGATCGAGAAAGATGAGAAAAGCTATCTACACTGGTCATGTACTTCTCAGAAGTGCAAGGCATGGTGTGAAAGCCAAAATGGCGACGGCATCTGCGATCAAACAGGGCTGGGCCGAGTCCAACGAAAGAAAACCTGCCAAACCACTCGCTTCAGTTCTCGCCTTTCTGGGCGAAGCTCTTACCAGGCTGAGCGTCAAAATCTCCTGAGTTTCACCCACTCGAATGCAAGGGTAGTGAGTGAGCCGGATCGAAAGGTCCGGCTTCGTTATTAGGTGCGACAGCTGGCCTGAGTGCTGGTCGAAGATCGATGTTTAGTCTTCGGTGAGCGGTGGGAGTGCTGCCAGCGACTTTTTGAGGCGTTTATACAAAGCCGGAAGCCAAGATGGTTGTAGCTTGAAATCGACGCCGGCAGATTTTGTCGATAGGTCGGACGGGGCTAATATGACGTCCACATTTTCGCGCCCCGTATCATTGACGAGAATGAACAATTCTTCGATGCCGGGATCGCCAATCGCGAGACATCCTACAGATACTTGATTGCCATGGATCATGATGTCGCCGCCGAGGTTGCTGCGCTTTTCTCTGCGCGCGCGCGAGAGATCTTCACTGTTGGGATAACTTACTCGCATTGACAAATGATATGCAGAGTTTGGATTGAATGCCTCGATTTTATAGAAACCCTCTGGCACCTGGCAGTCGCCTTGTTGCAGCTTCGGCCCAGCTTCTCCGCTGGCTGCAAGGATCGGATAGGTTGTCACCTTTTTGAGATTGCCTTCCGAATCCGGTGCCAAAACAACTAAAAGTTTCTCTTCTTTCAGTCCAACTAGAGTCAGTTTTGAAGGCGGATATGCGATACCGGCGGCTTTGAAAATCGGACGCAGCTGTTTTCTTGCGGAAGGACCAAACTCCTTCACCGCTTGCGGCATCGATCGCCATTTCTTCTTTACCGCAACTAACTTTTTCGGATCTAGTTTAGCCATACATACAAACAGGTCGTCCAACGGCGTGGAGAACATTATGACAGCACAAGCGAGTCCGCAGCTTAGACACGTGAGAGCTATCAATATGGTTTTCAGCAGGACAATCATTCGTTGCGTTCGGAAGGTATGTTGTTGATGTCGTCGATTAGAGCCAAGAGTTTTTAATTGTAAGAGCAAACTTCTCTTTGTGCTTGAATGAACGAGCCGGTGTCAAAGCTGACCGACTGGATGTCGGTTTCTTATCCGTTAAGGGCCGTTAAGCGGTCATGCAAGTGTTGAACGATCGTATCCAAGAGTTTAGACGAATCTCAGGACGATCTCGTATATTCGCGCGACCTTTCTCCGCGATTTAGTCGTTCTCAATTTGTTAACGAGTCGAGTTGGTTGGTGGCAATCATGGCCAGTCTGTCGGAAAGCTCTTGTGCCGACTTGATTCGTTTTCGTGCATCCAGTTGTGTAAGGTCCTTTACCAAACCCTCCAGTTCTTCAGAAACGACTGAATTTATTGATTTTGGACTTGCCACCGTCAGTGGTTCCGGATCTGCTCCGGTCAAAATGAAGAATAAAATCGCGCCGATAGAGTAGAGATCGCTTTGTGGTTTCGCGTGACCTGAAAATTGTTCGGGCGATATATACGAAGGCTTTCCTACAAGCGTTCCCGTAACTGTTCCAACAAACTCATTGGCTGAACCGAAGTCAATGAGCACAAGAGATCCTTTCATGTCTAAAATCAAATTTTCCGGTGTTAAGTCTCTGTGCACTATGGGCGGTTCATGTGTGTGTAAGTAGGTGACTATATTGACCAGCTCCACAGCCCACTTTAGAGCCTGTCTTTCGGAAACTGCACCTCGATCGCGAATGTATGTGCGCAGGTTGGCACCACTAATGCGTTCCAGCACCATGTACTGCCGACCGTTTTCGATAAAGTAATCCATCACTTGAGCGATTTGCGGATGACTCAGTCCTGCCAGTAGAACGGCTTCGCGTTCGAAGTGTTCATAAGCCTTTGCCTTTAGCTCATCCTTTGCCGCCGGTGGCACGACTGCTTCTTTCAAGATGCAAGACGAATGTTCTTTCCACTGACACAAATAAATAGCAGACCATCCTCCTGCTGTCAGCGGTTGAACAACCTGAAGTCGACCGGATTGCAGCTGAGAACCAGGTTCCAACGGCGTGAATGGCGTCGTTGTTAATCGCCTCTGCGCTTCTTCCATCCAGAGTGCGGTGAAGCTCGAGTCGTCGTTGTCTCTTCGTTTTAGAGTAACGCGTTCGACTAATCGTTTAAATGATTCGCTTTTCGAAACTGGGTTTGCCCAGAGCTCGCAAGCGCTGATCAGTTTGTCTAAATCTTCGTGTTTTAGCGAAGCTGTTTTCACGCGAATAGGCATCCAACCTTTGAGTGAAAAAGAAATCTCCTCACCAGGTTGCTTGTCATTCGAGATCTCGATGAGCTCAACTTTTCCCCAGGGCACGATTTCTTGTGTAGTCGAGCCCACCTTGTCCGGCAGTACGATTCCACTGTCAGTTAAGACCAATCGAGTGTTTCGATGAACTTTGAATGCCCAGAATGAAAAAACGAAAAATAGAAATGCACCAATCGAGAGCGCAAGCAAAATCACCTCTGGAAGTCCATGTGTATATGGAACAAGAATCGGATACAGCAGAGGCAGCGGCATGAAGACGATCATGCATGCTGCTGATACAACCGCCAATTTCCGACTAGTTTGCGCGTTTGGACTTTCATAGTTAACGACAGCCGTTTTGGCACTGGCTTTGTTTGTCATCCTTATCCGATCTCCGGTACGGTTTGCTTGATGATTATTTTGTGATTCTCCAGGCGTTCATCTGAAGCTTCTTCCAGCACTATTTTTATTTTCGCCGCTGTTTGAGGTCGCTCGTCCGCTTCGAATTGGCAGCATTGCTGAATCAATTGTTCAAGTGAAGAGAGCTGAACATCCTGATCTTCATCATCTGTTCCGGCACAGAGCGGCGGCGGATCTGTTCCTTTTAGTAAGAAGTGCAATATTGCACCAAGTGCGAAAAGATCACTCTGCGGGATCGGTTGTCCGCGAAACTGTTCCGGTGGCGTATAAGAGGGTCTGCCTGCAATGAATGTATGCGCTTTACTGTCGACGACGCGTGCGACGTCGAAATCAATCAACTTTATGCCACCATCAGGAGTGACGATCAAATTGTCTGGAGCGAAATCACAGTGAATAACCGGCACTTCGCGTTCGTGCAGATAGGAAAGAATGTCACACATTTGAGAACCAATTCGCTTCACCTCTTCCAGCGATAGGGCTCCTTCCCTGGCAATCTTTTCGCGGAGCGTTTCACCCTGCACATATTCCATGACTAAATAAGCCTTACCGTTTTCCATGAAAGAATCAATTAGACTGACAACTTGAGGGTGGTTGAGTTCTTTCAAAAGCCGGGCGCCTCGCTCGAAACGACTGGTCGCATCTTGCATGATTCGAACATCCGCATAACTCGGCAAAACCAATTCCTTAATTACAACTTGTTCGTTTTGAAAACCACTGGCACTGTCTGTGGTGTCACTTCTTGTTGATGCCAAATAGGTTACACCTTGCCCTCCGTAACCGAGCATGGAATCTACTTTATATTGTCCGCCAGCAAGGGTTTGCAGTTCCGGTTTCTTTTCAACTTTTCCTGCAGTAGCGCCTTGTTCTTCCAACCATAGATCAGTGAATTGAATATCGACAAGCATGTTTGTCGTTCGCATGAATTCGCCATTGAAAGTGGCATGATGAGCGTATCTATCGATTAGTCTCAACACTCGCTGACGTCTGTCGACATCTGGAATTTTGGTTAAATCTATCGAAAGTATGCCACCAGATCCGGTTTTAATAGTCAACGTTCCTTCAAGTGGATCGCCCATATTTCCAGGCTTTTCGAGTGTTACAGTGTTTACGCCTTCCCACGCAAAAAACTCAACACCCATCCCAATACTTTTCTTGTCGATGAACAAATACGTCGGCGAATAGAGTTTAATTACGGGAAGAAAAGTAGTCAAAACAAATCCACCGACCATCCAAACTGCGCTCATAGCAACGAGTCCGGTTGTCGAAAGATAGTCAATTGCGATGTTCAGAATAAATTTCGCGTTTAGAACAAGCAGATCGAACCAACCTGTGGCATGACTTTCGTTTGCCAGTTTCAGTGCAATCCCGGCATCGTAAGTTGCGTTCGAGTTTTGCCATTGAACCGGCACTCCTGGATGTTGTGACCACTCGGCGTTGTAGAGGAAGCAGTAATACGAGAGGGAAAAGAGAATCAACATCCACATGAAAAGATAGACCAGCCAAAAGGTTTTCTCGTGGCTTTTGACGAGCTGAATGATGGCGTCTTCCATTGGAGACTTGCTCAGTTTAACAGTAAGATTGTCCGATTCATTGACGCTTCTGAGAAAGCGAATCAGTCCTCGCGATTCGAAAGGAATCACATCCGAGTAAGTATATTTGCAGGCCGGATGCTCCTCTCGAAGTGCAGCGAGAAAGTTTCTCATCTCATGCTCTTCGTACTGTTTGATTGGCAGGACAAGACCTTTTTCGCTGTCTTCACTATCGAATTTTAAAATAATGCTTTCGGTGAAATCGTTGCCGACGTCGCCTTCGTCTCCAGTGACTTCAACAACTCGCGACAACGGAATTTTCTTCGAGCCAAAACCACCGTATTCGATCATCCCGTCTTTGATATGAACGCGGTCGAAGAGAAACGAGAGCACCGTCATGCAGTATAGATACGGCGCGCCCAAAACCCAGAACTGGAAGCCGAAGGGTGAAGGCGGCAGACCGAAATAGCCTTGCACCATCTGCATCAGCGGCTGAAAGAGAAAAATCGGCGAGGTCAGCATCAGCAGTCGCATGATGCTCTTGTTTTTCTTTGGGCGAAGGACGATATCTGTCATTGGCACCCTGTGGGTAACCTACTCCCGATCTTCATACCCGACCGAGTTGTAAAACTACCCGAAAGTTAAGCACACGCGCCTAAATTCGTCTTTCAAGTTCTTTTGGTTTTAAGTCTTAACGGTCTTCTGACCTTAATCTTTCTGAACTCATAACTTGCTCGACTAATCTGTATATAGAAGTCTCTAAAGGTAAACGACATGAAGACAATTCTCAATGCTGGAAAACTCACAGTCCGTGCGGTTCGCGCGTTCATGTTGTTTACCCTGTTCTCATTACTTCTCGGTGTTGGCGCAGCTTCCATTGCCGGCTTCTTTAGCAGCCTATGTACACCTTTCGAGTTGGCTAGCCATTTTCGTGTTGTTTATGTCTGTGTTTTTCTTTCCACTGCAATTGGATTTTTCTGCTTGAGACAACGATGGGCAGCGACTGTAGCTTCGGCACTTTTGGTAATCAATTTGGCTCCGATTGCATATTTGAACGTTCCTATCTCCTCCCCTTCAATGACTTCGCACGATGATTTGGATGTTTTGCAGTTGAATCTGCAGGGCGGAAAAAACAAAAACTATAAGAAGACGCTCGCTCTGATTGAGAAAACTAATCCTGATTTGATCGGCCTCTCAGAACTAACGGGTACTTGGGCTAAGGTTTTAGAAACGAACTTGACGAAGTATCCTTATCGCGTTGTCGAACCCGAGCGCGGAGGCGTCGCGCTTTTTAGCAAGTTTCCGATTTCGAACTCAGAAGTCAAATATTCAGGAAGATTGAAACGACCGCGGGTTGTTGCGCAAGTCAACGCTGGTGGGCAAATGTTTGATGTTGTTTTAATTCATCCGGTGACGCCTTTGAAGAGTCGCTCAATGCGAAACAGAGAACGCGTGGAAGTGGCAAACGATGCAAGGGCGTTTAAAAACCCTGGTATTGTATTCGGTGACATGAATACTACTCCCTGGTCCGGAGCATTTGCGAAGCTCCTGCAAGATGGTGGTTTGCTTGATTCAGAACGTGGTTTTGGCTTCCAGCCGACTTGGAACTGTAAAATGCGTATCTCGCTGCTTCCGATCGACCACTTGCTGTTCACTCCTCAGTTCGCGTTAAGAGAACGCCGTGTCCTTGGGAAAGTCGGTTCGGACCATCTGCCTGTATTCGTTAAGCTCGCCTACAGCAGGAGCCAGAGCTAGGACGGAGTGGGACTCGGGCGCGTCGATTGAAGCGCTGATGGGCAGGACAACTGGCAGCTACGGCAGGTTGTCTGGTGAGAAAATCTGCACGATCATCAATCCCCCGTCGCCGCGATAGGCGATGCCGACTCCAATACAGACGTTATCGGGCTGTACGATTGCGACCTTGTGCTCGGGCGAGTTCATCAATTGCGCCTCGCCTTTCTTCACCATAGTCAGGGAGTTAGGCTCCGGAAAAGGATATGCGCAGTTTTCTTGAATGTTCATGGAATTTATTCCGAACATTTTTGCGCGAGTCCACGGGTCTCGCCCCTCAGGGTCTTTGTGCCCGTGGAAGTTCCGTTTCGCCATATCGTCGGCGTAGGCGCGCGCCATTCGACCGAGTGAGCTGCTTTTGCGAAGGGGCGTGGATAAGCCGTTCTGAGCGCGATCAGCATTGACGATGGTGATCATATAGTCTTCCATCTCCGCCTGGGATGAGCGTTTAGGCGGCGCTCCACCGACGGCGGACGTGCTGTCGCTCTCGCTGGTGTACGCGATCGCATCGTCATAACGTGTGCCGTTGTGGCGGTAGTAGTGAATTTGTTTGCTGACGTAGCGATTATTTTGCAATATAGCGTTTAAAACAGCGGCATTTGGGGTTGCGTTTCTGTTGATCCGAAAAACGACATCGTTTACTCGCAGACCGATCGTCGCGGCCAGTCCGCCAGGTTTCACATAGCTCAGTCTGACGCCGGGAACTTGAGACTGTCCTGAGCGAACAACGTCGTTGTAACCGTAAGCGACGAAAAGCCCTATTGGTATCTGAGCGGGCGTTTTCGCTCTTGTCTGCTGTGGCTGCGCTGCTATCGAGCCGGCCGAGCTGCTGCTGACAAGACCGAGGCAAGTCAGTGCGATTAAACGGTGAAAACTCTTTTGAGTACTGAACATCTGAGCTTTTGGGAGTACTGAGCTGATTGTCAGCCCGTAGTATAGAGCCGACAGTTTCGCTAAACATGAAATCAAAACTAGGGGTCCAACATTTGTCTCGAGTTGGAACAAACTTTTGGACTCGCCGTCATTTTTGCTGTGAGCGCAACGCAGTGATTCGGCACAATTACTGGCTGCCATTGGACTTTCGTCGGAGTGAGCGTCATGAGTGTAAAGAGAGAAATCGGACGGGCGGCAATTTGTTTAGCTCAGTCGGCATTTTTGATTTTTGGTAACGCGGGATTGGCGATGGCGGCTGCCAATTTCACCAGCGCCGAGATGACCAGAATTCAGAACTCTGAACGCTCCGTATTTGGAACACCGCATGATAATCTCTCCAGTGAATCCAGGCTCAGAGCCCTGGAGACTAATTTATTCGGCGAAGTTAAAAAGGGCAGTATCGACAGTCGTCTCGACAAAGTCGAAGCCGCTCTAAAGATAGACCGCAACAAGTTTCTGCAGGTTCCGGAAGCTGCACAACTCGATCAGCTTCCCGTGCAAGAAGCACCAGCTGTAGTATCAGCAGATTACGATGTCGAGCCTAAATCACCAGCTGGTGATCTGATTCAACGAGCC
>CAZRMH010000266.1:0-11496 GCA_964600935.1 uncultured Candidatus Obscuribacterales bacterium | reverse complement strand
GCTCGGAACCATTGGTGACGGGTCCGCGTTCGACATTCATCATGCTGAAACCAAGATGGTTAACGGCAAGAAGGTCTTAGCCGTGGAAGGCGACTGGAAAGAGGGCGGTAAGAGATTTTACGGCATCTTCATTCCAAAAGACGAATCGATGCGCCAGATTCAAGAAGTCTATTTTGAAGGCATGGAACCGCACTTTTCACAAAACCGCTCCCAGGCGCTGAAATCGATGGAATCGATTAAGTGGAAATGAGCGATGGTATCGCAGTCGGTTTCGCATCTGGTATCAAAATCGGTTGTGGTTTAAGTGGTACTGTATTCAGTGCGACGCCGATTAAATCACCAACTGAGTGACCTTACCTTTGCGTTTGATGATGAATTGAGCACTTTCGCCAGGTTGTTTCCGGTTTAACACGGACTTGAGTTGGGCAATTGTTGCAACGTTGATTCCATCAATCGCAACAATGATGTCACCCTTATTCAACTTGCCCTTCGCTGCTCTGGATCCGATACCAATAGTGGTGACACTCACACCTTCTGGCGATGCCTGTGCGAGTATTCCTATATTTGCCAGGGGATCAGGACCGGTTCCGGTTGGTGCCATATTGTTCATCACCGGCGGGCGCTGTTGCATGTTTTGTGGCGGCGAGCCGTAACCAGGCTGCTGCAGGCTGCTTACGTTCGGTTGACCGTATGCCATCTGATTTTGTCCGGGTTGCATCTGTGGCTGGCCTGGATAACCTTGTTGGTTGAAAGCAGGTTGATATCCAGGTTGTTGCATCTGATTACCATAGCCCTGTTGTGGTGGCATCTGATAACCGGGCTGCTGCATCTGATTGCCATAACCCTGTTGTGGTGGCATTTGGTATCCAGGTTGTTGCATCTGATTGCCATAACCTTGTTGTGGTGGCATTTGAAAACCAGGCTGTTGCATCTGATTGCCATAGCCCTGTTGTGGTGGCATTTGGTTCGGATATCCGGATTGCTGTGCAAAACCTTGTTGCATAGCCGGCGGTCGCTGCATCTGTGGATTGAAACCCGCTGTTTGACTGTTACCCTGGGGCTGGTTGAAGCCTTGCGGAATTTGTCCTTGTGGATTATATCCCTGCTGCATACCAGGTTGATTGTTGAAACCGACCGGCGATTGTTGTTGCGGATAGCCTGTATTCATCGGCGGATAGCCTTGTTGCGGCTGCTGCGGCTGTTGGCTGTAAGTCGGTGGACGATTGCCACCACCTGGTGCGTTTGCTTGCTGAAACCCAGGAGGCATCATGTTTCCCTGCGGTGAACCCGGGCGACCCGGTTGTCCACCTTTGGGAGGTTTGCCCGGTTTTCCGCCTGAGTTTGATGCTTTTTGTTTGCCGGAATCGTTCTTCCGATCAGCTTTCTCTTTGGCATCCCATTGAGAATCAACCGCTTTTCGCTTTGCTTCATCCGCTTTTAAAGTGTCTTTCAATTTTGAAGCCGCTGCCACATAACGCTCTTCTTTGGGATTAAGCTTTCGCGCCATCTCATAGTATTCAAGCGCTTGTACAGGGTTTTGCATCATCAAATAAATGGTGCCGATGTTATATTTGTATGGTGCGTTTTTCGGAAAATCCGTTTCCAATCGTTTGTACATCTCCAACGCGCTCATATATTCTTTTCGTTTAAAGGCTTCAGCAGCCTCTTTAGCGCGTTGATTCAATTCTGCTTGCTTACCGTCGATTTCTTGTTTCTTTGCGCCCTTTTGTTCGAGCGAAACAATCGCGTCTTTGTAATCCATTCTGTCAGGATTACTATCGTGCGCTTTATGGTAGGCGGTGAGCGCTTGATCGAGTTGTCCCTTCGATTCATAGATAACGCCGAGACTAAAAAACGCTTCTGCGTTTTGTGGGTCTAAACGGATTACTTGATTGAATTTATCAATTGCACCATCGGTGTCTTTGCGCTTTGAGAGCTTGATCGCATCTTTTAGTAATGTGCGAATTTCTTCATCGCGTGCGCCGATTGCTGCAGACGAAGCCTTTTCCCAGGCGGCTTCTGTATCTAATCCGCCGGCGCTACCAGGCTGATGAGGATACTCGGAACCGGGATTTTTCGATTTCGTTTTTGATTTTGAGGATGGTGATTTGTCCAGGGGCGGTTGGGCTGATGCATCTGGTGTCAGATGTCCCTTACTAACAGTTCCATCTGGATCTGCTTGCGGACCGGCAGCTTCGATTACTTTCGATACACGCTGTTCTTCCGGTTCATCGCTGAGCGGCACTCCGAAGAAGCGCTTCTCTAGTCGCTCTAAACGTTTTGGCAACGGTTCTTCTGCATATGACTTGAAGAACAGTCGCTTCTCGATCACAGTTATCTTGCCTTCGTCGCCAGGCGCAACTGCAAAGACCACTCTTGTTGAAAATGGCATTGCCAAAGTAATAAGTGCCGAAACTAGAATCAGTTTCAGTCCAGACTTCCTAGATGATTGCCATTTATCAGGCAGATTGGATTCGAACAATTCTTGGAATCTCCGAGTCGGACCCAGCTTTAATGCTAGCACTACCAGCTGCAAGGTGCTTGCCAGATCATGCGTTTTCGTCCCTTAGAGCATAGTTGGCAATCTTCGCTATTGTCTATATTGTTGTGTTGATAACGCAAAACAATTTCGGAGCAAAGATGACTTTTCGCGCTGAAGAGCCTGTGATATTTGATGATGAAGAGGTTGCTGCCTGGCTGGGCTTCGATCGACTGGCTGGCATCGGCATTGGTGTGAGGCGCGTTGAAAAACTGTTCGATTATTTCGGCAGTCTGAAAGCCGCGTGGATGGCGCCAGAACGTGAATTGAGCGCGGTCAACTCATTCGATGATCAGTTGGTCTCGGCGTTTATCCAAAAACGCCAAACAATCGACTGCGACAAACTGCTCGAAACTTGCAAAAAAGCGAAGGTCGATCCTTATCCTTATTATCATTTGGATTATCCTCAGTTGCTCAGGCATATAAGTGATCCGCCTTTGATCCTCTACGTCAGGGGAGCACTAAAACCGGAGTATTTTAATTATGCAATTGGCGTGGTCGGAACGCGCAAACCATCAGCTTACGGTCGATCCATTGCCAAAGAATTCGGGGTTACTCTTGCTCAACGTGGTGTCACCATTGTCAGTGGTCTGGCCGTTGGTGTTGACGCACTTGCACACTGGGGGGCGATTGAAGCAGGTGGAAGAACCATTGGAGTCCTCGCTTGTGGACCGGATGTTTGTTATCCATCCTCGAATCGACCGTTGTACGAGCAATTGATAACCGGCAATCATGGCGCTGTTGTGTCTGAATTCTTTCCGGGGACGAAACCGGAGCCCTGGCATTTCCCAGCTCGCAATCGCATTATCAGCGGTTTGGCACGAGGTGTTGTTGTAATTGAAGCCGGCGAAGAATCAGGCGCCTTGATTACCGCAGAAATTTCGTACGCTCAGGGACATGTACCTTTTGCTGTGCCGGGGCGGGTTGACAATCCCATGTCGGCCGGCACCAATCGTTTAATCAAGCAGCAGAAGGCAACTCTCGTTACATGTGCTGACGATATAATGAGAGAGTTGAACTGGCAAAGCGCTCCGGGCGCCGAGGTTGAGATGCCGACAGTCGTGCAATTATTCGGACGCGAAAACGAAATCTTCGAGCTGATAACAGCTGAGCCGGTGCATTTCGACCATCTGAGTTACAAGTCGGGAATGGCTGCTGGTGAGCTTTCTGCTACATTAACTATGTTGGAACTGGCTGGAATCGTCACGCGCCATCCCGGTGATTGGTATTCGCGATCTAGAACCGCGACGGTAGTCTCGAGCGCCGAAATGCCATAGCTGTTTTGCACATCTCAAGTATTTGATATATCAGATGTTTTAACAGAGTTGTATTGTTTGACTATTTTAGGGAATACAATAAGAAGTGATCTGAGCTTGGCTCTTCGCTTTGTTCATTCACGAGCGTGAAAAACGCTTTAAATGGGCGACAGCGAAAACTTAATCTTGGAGAACTGATTGGAAACTGTCTCGCTGTAAGCTTTTTGCCAATATGGTGACTACGGGACAGTCCGATAAAGCCTTTTGATGGCGATATTCCAGGCGATAGCGGGTAATTAAATCCAAGAAGCTTCGTTCTTTTAAATAAGAACAGTCGCAACACGCAGACAGCCGAGCAAGGCGACCGGCTGATAGGGAGAGGGATAGGGCGACCGACCAGCGATGAAACTTTGCCTTAGATGCAATCAGTATTTTAACGATACACTCGACTTGTGTCCTAAAGATCAGGCCGCATTAGAGCCCGTCGGAAAAGACCCGATTATCGGTGCGTTGATCGACGACCGATACGTGATCGATTCGGTAATCGGTAAGGGTTCCAGTGGTATCGTCTACAAAGCCTCGCGCCTGATGATGGGTGGAGACGTCGCCGTCAAGGTGATTCACAGTTACTTGGGCGCGGATTCCGCTTCTCTCGACCGTTTGCTCCGCGAGCTGAAGGCTGCAGAGCGACTGCGTCACGCACACGTTATTACAGTCTGGGATTCTGGCACCACCGATGATGGTCAGCCTTATCTGGTTATGGATTACTGTGAAGGGATCACGCTCAGTCAACTGATTACACAAAAGGGCGCGCTGCCTCCTAAGCGCGTTCTCAATGTGGTCAGGCAAGTCGCTGACGCACTCGGACATGCCCACGAACAGGGTTTCATTCATAGAGACATGAAGCCCGAAAATATCGTGCTTGAAGAGAGTGAACTTCGTGGCGATTATGTCAAAGTACTCGATTTTGGTATTGCCGACACTCCGGCTGAAAGCGCACAGCGCGCCAAGTTTAACAAGCCGAAAACAGTCGCCGGTAGTCCTGCTTATATGAGTCCTGAGCAGTGTCAGGGTTTTGAACTGGATTATCGGAGCGATCTTTATTCGCTGGCCGTAATTGTGTTCGAGATGTTCACTGGGCGCAGACCGTTTCTCGCGCACGATCTGATGAAACTGATGTATATGACAGTCACTGAGCAGCCGCCGAAAATGGGGCAAGTTCGTAAGGATTTGTCGTTTCCCGAGAAGGTTGAAGCTGTCGTCAGCAAAGCATTGTCCAAGCTGCCGGATGAGCGTCAATCGACAATTCGTGAATTTTGGAAAGAATTAGAACAGGCTTGTGAAGGGCTGGATTTTGGCAAATCGGATCGAGTGAAACTAGCTCCACCGCGTGAGCAACAGAACGTTGCTGACCTCGAGATTTTGCCAAGTGAGCGTCTCATTGATGATGAGAAACCTAAAAGGCCTCAGTTTGAGCTTGGTCCGGAAGACATGCCGGAACTTTATATGCCACCGCCACCTCCTCCGAAAAGTGGAGGTGCCACTGAGTCGGCGCCGGGCGGTGAACCGCGCCCGTCTAGTTCGCCTCCCGGTGGTCCTCCTAAAGCGCCCGGGGTGGCTAATCTGCTCAATAAACAGCAGCAAGCTGCGAAACCGCCTGCTGGCGCGCCTCCAGCCGGGGCTCCGACTAGCCCGAGTCCCTCGACATCAGGCACCGTTAAATCTCTTCAGCCCCAAAGAATCGGACCTGGTGGTGCGAAACTTCCATCCGGACCACCCAAACCAGGCGACGCAAAGCCGGGTCCTCGTCCTCCGGGAGCTGGTGCCCTTCCGACCGCGCCAAAAGCTTTACCGCCAGCTGGTGCTCCGAAAGCACCACCGCCTCCGGGAGCCGGCGGACCTCCGACGGCAGGCGCCAGACCAGCAGGCGGACCGCCTCCAACGCCAACAGCGGCGCCACCGCTTCCGGTGAAACCAGCTAACGCCAGTCCAACCAACGGACCGGATGTTGGCAATGTTTCCTCGGATGCCTATGCTCAGTTTCCCGACAAAACCATGAGTCGTCTATCGGCTCTTGTCAAACGACCGACGACGTCGATGCCGAATCCGACTCAGGCTGAGCCTGCCGGAGCTGCTCCTGCTCCGACCCCGGCTAGACCTGCGCCAGCAGCCGCAGAACCTGCAGTTGAAAGACCTCCGTCTGTTTACAGCTATGTTCCGCCCAAAGAAGAGAAACCACCCGAACCCAAATCGGCTGAAGGTGACGCAAATAACAATCAGAATCCGGCTTCGCCAAAACCTTTACCGGGTAGACCTGGTGGACCTGGTGCTCAATCAGGACAGAGACCAGCTGCTCCGGGTGGACCGGCGCGTCCAGGTGGACCTGCTGGCCAAAAAACAGGTGGACCGACTCAAGGAAAAGGCGCACCGCAAGGAAGTAAGGGTCCTAGCACAGGCGCAGGACCAACAGGGCAAAAGACCGGTGCCGCTCCGAATCGTCCCGCTGGTGCTCCTGCAGGAGCAAAGCCAGGGGAGCCGAATCGACCAGGTGGTGCTCCGATGTCCGGTGCCAAGCAGCAAGGACCGGGAGGAGCAAAAGTCGCTCCAACCAAACCGGCAGTTCCTGCTCAAGGAGCAGCCCCGGCAACCAAACCTGTTCCTGCATCTCCAGCTTCTCCATCGAAAGTTGGTGACAAAGCAGATGAGAGTGTAGAAAAAACAACCAGTGACAAAGCTGCTGAAACTAAGAAATCGGCGGATCAAGAAGAGGTATTAACGCCCGCATTGGCAAGAGCCGGTGCGACATGGGTTGAGAGCAGCGCCGAGTGGGAATCGCTGGATGGTAATGCGCTCGATGGAAACGTTCTCGATGATTCGAAACAACGTCGGATGTCCAACCTTGATTGGCAAGACGAGATCGAAGCGCTTAAGACTGGCAGCGTTGAGCCTATCGTTATAGATCCGGGTGTGGGCGGCGAACTGCTTAATCCCACTCCTCCAGGCGGTCAGCCGTGGACACCAGGGATGGTGCCGCCAAGTGGTCAACCTATGCCACCACCTGGAATGCCAGGTTATCCTCCGATGCAACAAAGTTGGCCTCCAGGCATGGTGCCGGGTCAGCCGATGATGCCTGGTTACGACCAATCAATGTCGTATCCGCCGGGCATGATGCATCCTTATATGCATCCTCCGGGTTATCCACCTCCGGGTTATCCGATGCCGCCGAACCAGGATGTCTCGGGTGCCTACCCGATGATGCCTAACTATCCGCCTACCGGTCAGGACGTTTCAGGCACGTATCAAGTTCCAGGCTATGTGCCGCCCGGACAGTATCCTTACGGTCAGGGACCTGGCGTGCCGATGATGTTGCCAGGAATGCCGGGCATGCCGCCTCCACAAGGTATGCCACCAGGCATGATGCCGGGCATGCCGCCGCAAGGTATGCCACCACAGGGCATGCCACCAGGAATGATGCCGGGTATGCCACCACAAGGTATGCCACCATTCATGGGAGCAGGCATGCCAGAGGCGCCTGCTGCACCGGGTGGACTGGGCTCCTCGCTGATGGATGATCTCAAGTCCGACTTTGGCGATCCGGCTCCAGGGCAAGCGATCGATGATCTTTTCGAAGACGTTCCACAGGAGCCGGAACCACAAAGTTCAATCTCGACTGTAGCTCAGAAGCCTAAATCTGACGACGGCTTCAGTGAGCCTTCCAACAGAAATGAGGATCTTGCTGTTCCTCTCGATAAATTCGAGGCATTCGAAGACACTGATGAGTCCTTGAAGCAGAAAGAGCTTGCCGCCAAAAGTGCAGCCGAAGCTGCAGAACTCGGTGATTCACTTTTGGCTCTGATGGATTCGACCGAGAAAGATAGAGGCTTTGAGAAATCAGATTTGAGTTTTGCTAAACCTGATTCAAGCAAGAAGGATGAAAGTCCGAAGAGTACTGGATCCCGCGCATTAGGTTCGCTGCTTGGTGCACTCAGCGCCCCTGATGAAGAAACTCCTGAGCCGGAAGAGAAAGAATCGACCACTGGTAATGCTTTCGCCGACGCAGTCGCGTCCTCGGCCTCCGTGCAATCACTTACAGAAAAGTCCAAGAAGAGCGGCTCAGCTTTTGGACAATTGCTTGCCGCTGTCCAAGAAGAAGATAATGAACCGTCATCAGCTCCGGACTTTAACGACGTGAGCATGAACGACGGCAGCAGTTTGCCTAAACAAGCAATTTCCGACGCCCTCGATGATTTGCTCGGACCAGACGATCCAAGCGCCAGTGTTAATCGCGCACCAGCAATGAAAAACCCATTCGCTGATGAGGATAGTTTACTTGGTGACGGTGATTCAATCGTCAAGCCGAGTGACAGTGCTCCGACACCGGTCAAGCGATTGGCTTCTGTCCTTAACGATGATGATGACGACGAAACTCCGTTATATGGTGGAGTTGATGCCGCGAGCATTACTTCCGGGCCTATAGCCGCCAATCCATCGACTTCAACTTCGGACGCATTGAGCCGACTTTTGGAAGCCGCCAGCAAGGCTCCGAGCAAGGCATCAGAGTCCATACAAGGTGGGGGTTCGATGAGCGAAATCGATAAGATGGCCGCTCGGGTTAACAAACCACCTGCCAAAGTTTCGAGAAAACTCGCTTCTACTAAAGCTGCCGAGTCGGGCAGTCTGCCTGCAGAACCGCAACCATTTAGTGGATTCGGTCCTGGTGGTGGTGGTGCCGCCTTTGGTGGCGGGGGTGCCGGATTCGGCGGCGATCAAGCCCCCACATATGGTGGCGCACCTGATATGCGAGCCAGCGGTATCGGCAGCACCGGTTCCAACAGTAGTTACAGCCAAGATGCTGTCAATGCACGGATTGCCGAATTGAATCGTAAACTGGAACAGCAATCCATTGGTAAAGATGTTGAGCTCCCTCAGGCTCCTCCGCCAGATCCATCAGTGATCGGTGAAGTGAATCGTCGTGATGTCGTTAATCGCATCATGGAAGAAGCGGCAATGCGCCATCAGTATGGTGCCGACTATGAGCCGCCTGAACCGGCTCCAGCGGTTAAACCTTCGGTGAGCGGTACTAACTTCAACCCGAATGAACTGGACAAAGTTAACAACAGCCGTCTAGCTTCAATGGCGGAGCAAGAGCAGCGCCGTAAGAAATCTCGTGGTAAAGCCGCCACGATGCCTCGCGTTCCAGTCGTGCCGATTGCGATTGGAGTTGTAGTTGTCGGATTGGCGGCCGGAGTGTTTTTCAATCCGGATATAGTCAAAAAAGTCACGGACAGCGTGGCTGCCATAATGCCTGCTGAGAAAGGTCCGGATAGAGACGCCGAGCTGCTCGCCAAGGTCAATGAACTTGTTCAAAAAGGCAAGCTCAATGACGCTCGCAAAATACTGGAAGAGGAAGAGGACGCAAAGGGCTTACCTGCGGAGCTCTCCGATAAACTAGACACTATCTATATTGGCATCGCTCGATACAAGAAAAACAACGGAGCTGTCCAAGAAGCTATCGACACTCTCAAATTGATACCAGCAGAATCATCTCACTATCAGGACGCGCAGAAATACATCAAGCAATTACAGAATAAATCGAAAAAGCCAGCGGCTAAGCGCAAACGGCGCTAGACGATGGAAGACCCTCGACCGAGATGAAAGTAAGATAGGTATTAGGAGGTTCTTACTGAAGAGTTAGCTCCTGGAAGTTGGAAGATTCGAGCGTGACGGCCTGATATGAAACTTTGCGTAGAGTGCAACATACACTTCAGTGAGGACTTGGACAGCTGTCCCAATGATGGAACACAACTAATTGTTGTGGGCGATGATCCATTGATTGGTAAATTGATAGGCGACAAATACAGAATCCTTTCCCACGCCGGAAAGGGTTCGATGGCTATCGTTTACCGCGCGATCCAAGAATCGACCGGCAGAGAGATGGCCGTGAAGATGCTCCACCAGTTTCTGGGCGCCAAAGAAGAGTCAGTTAAGCGATTCATTCGTGAAGCTAAAGCTGTCAGTAGTTTGCATCACACGAATATTGTTAAACTCTATGATTTCGGCGTCATGCCTGATGGACAGCCTTATATCGTTACTGAATTTCTTGATGGTATCACTCTGACTGAGGTGCTTCGTCAGCGTCAATTCATGACCGTAAAGGAAGCGCTTCCACTGTTCGAACAAGTTTGTGCCGGCATGGCGGAATCGCATCGAAACAACGTTATTCACCGCGATTTGAAACCGGACAACATTGTTTGTCAGTTAGTCGATTTAGATGCACCAAAAGATTCTCCTGATATGATCGTTCGCAACTCCGTCCGAGTCGTGGATTTCGGCGTTGCAAAAATGTGGAGCGAAACAGGCGGTTCATCAGCATCTCTGACGTTGGAAGGAAAAGTCTGCGGCAGTCCCGCTTATATGAGTCCTGAACAATGTAAGGGATCAGATATCGATTATCGTTCCGATATCTACTCTCTGGGTGTAGTAATTTTCGAGACCCTGACTGGACAACGACCATTTTCTGCAAACGATCTGATGGCTTTGATGTTGATGCACGTCAATAAAGAGGCACCATCCATAGGGGCAGTCATGCCGGACGTGACCTTCCCTCCGGCTCTCAGTGCAGTGGTTCTGAAAGCGCTTAGTAAAGATCCGAAAGACAGGCAGCAGACTGTCGAAGAACTCTGGGAAGAGATCGATTCTGTTTGTCGAGGTAGACGTTCTCGTCCAGTAGCCGAAGATACGCCTGTCGATGACTGGATTCCCTTCGATGCCAACGCGCAAGTCTTGCAGCCCAGCACTGTGGTGCGTCGACCTGAATTGAGCCCAATGTCGGCACTTTCAAGCGATGCGAGCTGGTCTCAAACCACGACCGAGATGTCGAACGTTAAAACCAAGAAGAAGAAAAAAATCTTCAGGTTTGGCTGGAGTCAAATGCAAACTGGATTGTTTGTTGGTGTCGTTGTGGTATCAGTTCTGTCGCTTTTAAAAATGTCAGTCAGCGTTGCCGATGCAGCCACCGCTAGAAAGCTCATGGATGCAGGCAATTTTGAAGGCAGCATTCAAGTTTTCGAGGCTTTGAAAAGTAAAGGACAACTGTCGAAGGAAAACATGGAGTTGTTGAACGAGTCCTACTATCGCCTCGCTCAAGATAAGTTGAGCGCCAATGACACCGACAACGCTATTTGGCTTCTGGAGTCAATTGACAATAACTCGAAGCGTAAAAAAGAAGCCAAGGAATTGTTGAAGAAAACAAAAGCGAAATTGAAAAAGAGTGCTGATCCATTTTTTGATCGCGTGGAACTTCGCGGCTAGAGCACTTCTTTGCGGAGAAGATCTTACGCCTGTGGCAGAGAAAATAGAGTGCGTGCATTCGCTGATGCGTGTGATGCGACATCATCTAATGTTGTATTTCTGAGCGCCGCTATCTTTTCGGCGACAAACCAAACGTAAGATGGCTCGTTGCGTTTTCCGCGCACCTTTTGCGGTGCTAGAAATGGACAATCAGTCTCCACTAAAACTTTATCAATCGGCACCAGCGGCGCAGCCGCTTGAATGCTTTTAGCATTTGAAAATGTGACGATACCGGAGAATGAAACATAGAATCCAAGTTTATTGATCGCAGGAAGCATCTCTGGTCCACCGGTGAAACAGTGAAACACACCGCGAACCTCGCCTTTCCCCTCTTCTGTTAGGCATTCGAAA
>CAZRMH010000265.1:0-11564 GCA_964600935.1 uncultured Candidatus Obscuribacterales bacterium | reverse complement strand
TGGTATCAAACCAATACGTCAAAACGTTGTTAATCGACTTCTCATACTCTTGTGGATCGACTGGTTTCGTCATGAATGAGTTGGCGAAGTGTCCATATGTTTTCCGTACGTCTTGCGGGTTCGACGATGTCGTGAGAATGATTACTGGAATGTGTCTCAGCAAATCATTGCTCTTAATATCGATAAGGATGTCGTATCCACTACGACCGCCAGGAAGGTTAAGGTCGAGAAAAATGATGTCCGGAAGGTCGTCGCCAGGCGATTCTTTGTACAAGTCGAGCTGTGCTTGAGCCTTTTTGCCGTTGTCTAAAACTTCCACAGCTGTCGGTAGTGCGCTCTGCTTTACGCATCTTTTAAACATGAAAACGTCTGGAGCGTTGTCTTCAATCAGAAGTATTTTGATCGGCTGACGGGCATCATCCGAACTTTCTTCTGCTGAGGTCATTAGCTCGGAGATCGTCGTGTTTAGTGCGTCTGCGATACCCTTGAGGCTATCGATACTAATATTTTTAGAACCGCCCTCGATGTTATTTATATAGGTGCGGTGAAGTCCTGCTCGTTCGGCAAGTTCTGTTTGTGAGATACCTAATTGTTCACGGCGTTTTCTAATGGTTTTACCAATCGCGCCGAGTAAATTGCTAGAGTCGGACATATATAAGGATCCTTTAGCGGGTTTCTTCTGTAGATTATACACTACAGCTTAAGGATTGAACCTTAGTTATAGTTCGTTTTTTTTGAAAGTAGAATTTAGAATGCTTCCTTTGTTTCAATTGTGTCGGATAAACCCTACTAGTTTAGATATGGCTTTGTCGCTTGAAAGACGTGTGTCTGTCCATGTGTAGGACTCGCTGTACCGTGTGGAAATTGCGTGGCGTGTATGGTTTAGTCTACAAATTGGTTGACAGCGCTCTGGTCGAGTAGTATATTGAATACATGAGCGGCTCGGGAGACCACTAAACCGAGACCGGAAAGTTTTATTGAACCAGCTGAACCAAATGGACGTCCCATTTGATTGTCTCGGCGCGTACGGGTCCTAGGAGGTTATTATGTCAGCGTTAAGCAAGAAGCACTATTTTGACGACTATACTGAACAAGTTGAGGAAATTGGTGGCGCTTCTGACAAAACTGTTCCTTTCAGAAACATTGCTCAAGATGCGTCCAACGTCCGGCTTTTCGACAAGCGCAAAAGTCACATGCCAGTCAAAAGTTATATGGATTCCGTTGGCACCATCAAGCCACTCACCGTTGACAAAGAAAGAGAGCTAATTGCATTAGCTAAACAGGGCGATCAAAAAGCACGCAACGTTCTTACTCTCGCCAACCTCAAGCTCGTCGCTTCAATCGCAAAACGATATGAAGACCGTGGTTTGCCGATGATTGATCTGCTCCAAGAAGGCAGCATCGGTTTGATGTCGGCAGTCAATAAATTCGATCCAAAGATGGGTCACAGATTTTCCACCTACGCCGCATGGTGGGTCAGAGAAGCAATCACCCGCTCACTTTCAAACAAGTCTAGAATCGTGAGGCTGCCAGTTCACCTGAATGAATTGATGACCAAGATTCGTCGCGTTCGCAGTACTCTAGCGGTAAGATTGGGCAGGCAAGCAACCACTGAAGAAATTGCAAACGAACTTAACGAGTCAATCGAAAAAGTTGAAAAGGCGCTCAACAGCTCACAGCCATGCCTCTCACTCGACCAGAAAGTTGCCACCACAGATGATGAAGGTTGCACACTGGGCGAAACAATTATGGACCACGACAGCAGCACTCCGATTGACGAAGCTGACACTCATTATGTCACTTCGCAAATCTCGGGATTGCTCAATAACCTCAACGAGAAAGAAAGAAAAGTTGTCAGCTTGAGATTCGGTCTCAAGAATGGACAAGAAGCCAGCTTGAGAGACATCAGCAAAGAGATGGGTCTGACAAGAGATCAAGTTGGTAAAATTTCCTGCCTCGCAATGCGCAAACTGAAAAAATTAGCCAAGAGAGAAGAGTTCGAAGGCTATCTCGCCTGAGAATTCAAAAGCCTGAGAGAGAGAAAAATCGAAACCCACGGTCGCTTGAAATGAACTACCGTGGGTTTTGATTGGCCGTCTCGTCTGAGTGTTTATCAAACTGCGATACCGCAAATGGTGCAACAGAATGATAGCTTTGGGTTCTCAGGAGCGTCAAACCGAAGCTGTTGACACTGTCGCTAAGAACCGGCACCACTCTTCGCCGCGCCTGGCTGAATCCGCGGAACAGCATGGTACACCTGTATTTGTGCTATGTCTTAGGCACAATCGTCAGAGACATCAAAATCTTGCGTACGTAATGGCTTGATTGACGATTATTGGGAGGATTATAAAATGAGTTTTTTGATTAGACTGGTGTTACTGGCGCTGGCATTCCAATTCATTTTGCCGATGATACCAGGCATCCAAGTTCACGGCGGTTTTATGACCTCGCTCGGACTAGCCTTGATGTTCTCCGTTCTTGGAGTTGTCGTCAGTTGGGCAGCCGCGCTGCTCACGGCATTTTTGGCAATTGGAACTTTCGGTTTGGCATTGCTCGTCTTGATTCCGCTGTGGCTCGTAGGTTTCTGGTTACTTCCAGCCTACACGCTCATGCTCACTTCTGATGTCATGCCTGCATACCTCACGGTCGCCGGTTGGACACCCGCTATCTTGGGGGGTTTGCTGACCCTCGTTATCGGTATCGCGACGGACTCAGATAATTTCAAAAGAAAGCGAGTCGTCGAAATCGAAGGTTAAACTTCGCTCTGACTATTGAAGATGTTCGGGATAAGAAGAGCCGCATTTGATGCGGCTTTTCTCTTTTAATTCGCCGAAAATTCTCGCTCGTTTGTATTCACTGACATTGTCATATTCTTGTTAAGCAGGACGTATGACTCCACTCGTGGTGCCTTAGATTTTGTCGATGGTTAAAGACAGTCGGTGGTGATTAGTGGTGAAACCTGGCTTTTGAAGGGCTTTGCCGGAGGTAGATAGTTATCGTTCCGGCACGGATCGATCAAAATGATGCTACATAAAGTGAGTGAGACGAAACGTCAAGGAGCTGATTGGAGGCATTATGACAATACTTGGATTTTTATTTTATTGCTTGGTAGCCGCAGTATGTGCAGGTATTGCTGATTATGTCGCCCCGGGGCGCGTTCCAGGCGGATTTCTCGCTTCAGTAGTCGTTGGTATTATCGGTGCCTGGATTGGCGGCATGATGTTTGGCGCAATGGGACCAGCTCTGGCTGGCGTTTCGCTCCTTCCTGCTATCCTCGGGTCTGCACTGTTGATCTTTCTTCTGTCGTTGTTTGGCAGAGGTCGAGTCTAGACTATCGACACTACATATGGTGTTACTGCCTGTCCTGAATTTTACGTTTATACCCCGCCCAATTGCAAAGGAGAAGCATCCGCTTCTCCTTTTGCATTTCACGATTGATTGATTACAGGGGTTATTTGTTTTTGGCGGGCAAAGCGCCAGGCACTTCGTCGTAGTAGAAGCGTTGTCCAGGAAGTGCTGACTCAGCTTGTCTGTATTGACCAACACCCATGTCCTGGTTCATGTTTTTGTACACTCGAGGTCCCCAATTCTTTTCTCCACTCTTCCAGCGTGATGACATCTCTTTGTAGATCGAATCGCGTTGATCGTGAAGTCTTCGGCGAATCAGTGGATCGGCTCGCTGCTCAGGATTGAGCAAGTCCACCGCGTTGTTGTACCATTTGTCCGCTTTGTCGCGAAACACCGGGTCGCTGCCTTTCGGACCGACCCACTTAACGCGAATTACTTCGACGTCTTCATCAGGGTTAGGTTTTGGCTTCTTGGGGCGAAACGTTTGGATAGTACTGCTGTTCTTCACTTGTTCGCCAATGTTGCGGCAGATTTTATCGAGCTTGGCTTTCACGGCGGCGTCGGGCTCGCCGGCTTTGACCGAGGCTTCCATGTCATCCCAGACCGGAATATACGCGGTCAGACCGACACCGCGCTTGTTCGCCTCAAGAAGCCAGTTTCGCACTTTTTGTCTGTCTGTTTGATAGGGACCGGGAACGGCTTCCGATATCTTCGACAGTGAAGGTTTTGCCGCGCTGTCCACTGGCGACGATGTCGCCACGGGTTTGGAAGCGGGAGACGTGCTCGTAGCTGTAGCTCCAGCAGGCGATTGCACCGTCGGGTTTGAGCCGGTTGAATTGCCGGCTGGTGCTGTGTTTGTCGAGTTGACAGGATTAGCTGAATCAACTGTGTTGGAAGCTTTCGATTCTGAGGTCTTGGCAGAGCCGGCAGCCGGCTCGTTTTTAGCCGTCGCATTCGTCGACGACGGACTGCTGGACGCCTCCGTGGTCTGGTCGCTGGCCTGGGCGCCAGTAGCCGTTGAGCAACTGAAGACTAGCGCTGCCAGAACGAGATGCCGTTTGTTATTCATGGAAATTAAACCCAAGATATCCTCTGTCTTGAGTCTATCCTTTAGGCGATTTCACGGCAAGGGTTGGATATGCCGGTGACGTGGTAGCTGAAACAATTTCCGACATTCCGGAGGTTGCGTTTCCGATTTTTTGCGCCCGATTTGCTTGGCTTTTTTGTTCAAGTGAATGAATTGCTCGACTTAAAAATCTGTAGGTTGTTAGAGAAGAACAATTGCCTACTAGAGTCGCTGCGGTTTCGCCCTCTTCATCGACGATAACGAGAGTTGGGAAAGCGAAAATTCGGAATTTTTTCTGCAAGTCTGTAACTAATCGCGGATTTTTGCCGAGTTGTTTTAATCGATCGGTAACGCGAACCGGCATGAAATGCTGGTCTATAAGTGAACTCACTTGCGCGTTTGTCAGCGATGTTGTCTCCATCTTCTTACAGGGATCGGACCAGGGCGCATAGAATTCATAGAGCACGTATTTGTTCTGAGCGCTGCTCATTGCCAGGACTTTGTCGATTTCTTTCATCGTCTCGGGTGAGACATCCAGCACTGGTGGTGGCACAAATTCTTGCTTTGTCGTAAATGCTCCGGCAGAAATCTCCGGTAGCTCATGCCACTGAACGGACTGCTGCACCGGCTGCGGTGTCGCGTTCCTTGAGATTTGAAAACCGATGTCTGCGATTCTGGCAATTAGAAACAGGGCTGCAACCAGCACCAATGCTTTGGGCATAACTCGTGTGGATTGGTCACCTGCGGTGTTTAGCGGGCTGGTTGATGCCGGGACAGCATTTGAAAATTTAGTGTCAGTCATTGTTGATTTTTTGTCCAGAGTATTTGCTTTATTCGAATCCGGGTTAGTTTCATCCTCAATTTGTGCCATAGAAGAATTCCCGTTTATTAGTGGAGGCAATCGCGAAGGCCAGGTAAATCGTTACGGCGGAGAGGTACGCCAGAAGAGGGGATAATGAAACGACTTTCGTACTAATCAAGTCGTAAACATTCACCGTTGGTAGTATCAGATCTGCAATATATTGCGACATCGATAACATAAACTTTGTCGCTTCGATCGATATGTCCCCGCCGGCACTCATCCCCGCTACGCTGACGGGGGGTATGGTTTGACCGGCAAGCCAGATATAGAATGACAAAATCGCCACGATTTGGAATGCCGGGTTTTTATTCAACATGGTTAATATCATGGCTGCTGAAATCAATCCTGCATCCATATAACGTTCAACCACCATACTCAAGATTGCTGATGGCGTGACGACCTCGCCAAAGCTATACCCGATGGTCGCAACGATAATGTTTTGCAGTGCGGCGAATGTGCCACCAATGAGGGTGATTACTAACCATTTGCTCAGCACGTATTCCGAGCGTGTTACTGGTCTTGTAAAAATTAGTGGTAAATATTCTCCTCCTCGTCCTTGCGTGGCGCTGTTGCCAGCCAATCCCAGGCAGAGAACCATGAGAACGAATGCGACACCGACTTTGCCTGTGAGCATCTCGAAAGTTTGTGAGTCGGATGCACCATGAAACATCGAAGCGACTTTCATTCCGATTGGCATGACGAAACCAAGCATCGCTACATAAAGAAGTTTGAGAGGGTCGAGACACGCCGACATCGCCGTGAATTTCATGATCGTGCTATTCATTCGCCTCACCTCCAGTTTCGCCTGCAAACAGTTGTTCTAAACGCATTCTCTCCGGCACCGCTTCCTCGATTGGCACACCCTCCGCGACCAGATGTTTTAGCAACTGTGTGGCGGCAAAATGATCCTTTACTCGGAAGCGGCCCCACTCGTGGTGGCACTCATTCAATGAGGTCTCTGACTGCGACGCGGCTCTTTCCACCACTGATTCAAGCGACCCATTGAGTGTGTTAGTGCTCCAACGAACAAACAACATATAGTCGGTAATTGTTCCAGCCTTTAGTGTTTCAATCGATGCGATTTTTCCTTGGCGAATGAAAGCTACTCGGTCACAAAGCCGCTCCACCTCATCGAGTTGGTGTGAATTGATGATTGCCGTAACACCCCTCTCACGCATGTTTTTAATCACGTTTCTCACTACTGCTACACCAGTCGGATCCAGCCCGAGAGTCGGTTCATCAAGCAAAGCCAGTTTGGGTTTACCAATCAAAAGCTGAGCGATGTTGAGGCGTTGAAGCATTCCTCTAGAATATGTCCGCAATCGCCGGTCCCATGATGATTTCGCCAGCTCGACCATCTCGAGGCATTCGTCGATGTCGCGCTTTCTCGTACTTTTGTTTTGTCCAGCCAAACCATGGTGATATTCGAGAAATTGCCGACCCGACATCCAGTGTTCGAAGTCCGAGCGCTCAGGCACATAGCCAGTTTCTCTGCGCACTGACATGAAATCTGCCGGTTTTCCGAAGATTTTGACACTGCCCGAATCAGGCTGCAGCAACGCTAACAAACAACCAATCAATGTGGTTTTGCCTGCACCATTTGGTCCAATCAGTCCAAAGATCTCGCCCGGGGCGACAGTGAAACTGATGCCATCAAGGGCGCAAACATTGCCGCCTTTGTAGGTCTTGCGAAGGTCTGTGACAACAACGGCCGCGTCTGTGTCGTTCATATTCGGCTAATCCTTAGTAAAACACTCTATGTTCGATTGTAGAGCAATGCCGAGCAGCCCACTTGAGGGATGGGTAGATGTGCTCATCGGCTTCAAATAGGATAGGTGTTTCGTTGTCACGAGACACTGGGGAGATCCCTGACAATCGACTCGGGTGTTGAATGAGTTGACCTCTCTATTAATTCTGCGATGAAAACGTCCCCGCCCGGTTCGGGGTTCGCTACAAGGTAATTGGACAGGGGCAACTGTCTATCACGACAAAGCGTCGTCTTCAAGGCGAGACAAAGCACAGGATTGTTATGGCAGAAGAAAAAGGCGAGAAGGGTAGTAACATCAGCGACTTCGTCGTAAACCGTCTGTCTGACTGGGGCGTTAAACGCATCTACGGATATCCTGGCGACGGCATCAATCCTCTACTCGCGGCTCTAAACAGAAGCAATGAATTGATTGATTTTGTGCAAGTACGACATGAAACAATGGCATCATTCATGGCGTGTGCACATGCGAAATTTTCGGGCGAAGTTGGTGTCTGTATGGCGACGGCTGGGCCCGGGGCTATTCAGTTACTCAACGGACTCTACGATGCAAAGCTAGACGGTCAGCCGGTTGTAGCGATAGTGGGTCAGCAGTCACGCACCGCCCTTGGTTCTAACTATCTGCAAGACGTTGACCTTTTATCACTGTTTAAGGACGTTGCTCACGAGTATGTTAATGTGGCGACCGTTCCCGAGCAAGTCAGGCATTTGTTGGACCGGTCCATTCGAATCGCGCTTGCCGAGCGCACCGTGACGTGTTTGATTATTCCTCACGATATACAATTATTGCCGTATGAGGATAAACAAAAGCGTGAACACGCAATGATGTTCTCTGGTTTTGGATACAAGTCTCCTCTGATTCTTCCGCAGGCGACGGATCTTCAGAATGCAGCAAATGTATTAAACGCTGGTAAAAAGGTCGCGATTCTTGTGGGTGCAGGTGCGCTTGGTGCCACCACCGAAGTGATGCAAATTTCTGATCGGCTTGGTGCCGGCATCGCAAAAGCCTTGTTGGGCAAAGCCGTTGTTCCTGATGATCTTCCTTACGTGACTGGTTCGATAGGAATGTTGGGAACTGAAGCTACCCAAAAGATGATGGAGTCGTGCGATACGCTTTTGATGATCGGATCGAATTTCCCCTACGCGGAATTTCTTCCGAAAGAAGGTCAGGCGCGAGGTGTTCAAATCGACATCAATGGCAGCAATCTCAATTTGCGTTATCCGATGGAGGTTTGTCTGCAGGGCGGAGCTAAAGAAACTCTTCAAAAATTGATTCCATTGATCAATCCGAAAATCGATCTGAGCTGGCGACATGAGATCGAAGACAATGTCACGGCCTGGTGGGAGGTCGTCGAGTCTAGAGCTAATCAACCAGCCGATCCCGTTAACCCGCAATTGGTATTTCGTGAAATTTCAAAGATCCTTCCAGAACGTTCCATATTGAGTGCTGATTCGGGAACATCCACCGTCTGGTTTGCGCGCGATATAAAGATACGAAGTGGAATGATGGCCTCGGCATCTGGTGGTCTTGCCTCTATGGGTTGTGCTGTTCCGTACGCCATCGCGGCTAAATTTGCGTTTCCCGATCGACCCGCGTTCGCTTTTGTCGGTGATGGTGCCATGCAAATGGGTGGCAACGCTGAGTTGTTGACGATTGCAAAATATTGGAAAGAGTGGAGTGATCCACGTTTGTTTGTCGTGGTTTTAAACAATCAAGATCTCAATTTTGTAACCTGGGAAATGCGAGTAATGGAGGGCGATCCGAAGTTCAAAGCATCGCAAGATATTCCAGCGTTTTCATACGCAGATTACGCTGAATCGATTGGTCTGAGAGGCATAAAAATTCTGACGCCGGATGATATCCATCCTGCATTGAACGCGGCGATCGTGGCAAACTGTCCTGTAGTGCTCGATGTTCACGTAGATCCTAACGTTCCACCGATCAATCCGAAAGTCACCAAAGAGCAAGAGCAGAATTTCATTTCAGCGATAGCACAAGGCGATGTTGATGCTCCGAAAGCAATTACCAGAACTTTTGGACAAATGTTCCGCAATTTCTTTTCACCGCGTTAAGCCAGAGATACTGCGAATGCGGCTAGACGGTAAACTAGTTTAGCGGCTGACAAACGCCCTCATGTTTGTTTGGCGCGCGGATTTTTAAACAACTTGCGCGTGATTGTTCCAATCACGTGTTTTTGCTCGATACTCTGTAACTAGCTGTTTTCGTTAAACAAGAGCTGCTTAGAGCTCGCGCGAAAGGTGCGTGCTCGTTTCACTCTTCCCTAAATCACACTCTTGCGTTGGGCAAATATCTGAGTCAGTGGGATGGACAGTGTGACTGGGTTGTCCATGCCTGGGATGGTCACCGTGGTCGAAAGAATCAGTTGATTGCGATCGTTCCGCGAGAGCAATGCGCTGCCTTTGACGTCGATGGTGCTGTCGATTGGACCGAGCTTTAGAGAGAGTTTCAGACCGCGCCGAATATTCATGCGCAGTCCTTTCTTCTCTTTGTCCACGACTGCACCGAAATTCAAATCTTCACCAAAAGTGATGGCAGTGATATCGATTAGTGGAGCGATTGTGTGTTTAAATTTCAGAACTAATTCTTTTTTTCTTTTGATATCAACATCAAGTTCCAATGGACCTTTTGGAACGATTTGAAGCGACTTTACTCCAGTCAGTTCCGTGCATAATTCGCTAACCAGATCAACGCCGAATTGATAACCGTCCCGACCCATTTTCAACAGGTCGTTAAAAATGTTGCGCGCCGTGTCTTGATTCTCCTGGCTGATCAGTGTCAGCAATTGGCGTTCGATTTCCTGATAAACATAAGGGCGCTTGTCGGCATCGTTTGAATCAGATGGCGGTTTTTCAACCATGTGCTAAACCTCGCGAGTCCATAGATTTAAATGGACTTTTGTTTCCATGCCTGCGATTATAGCAAATCCAGTCTGTCAAACCGAGATGATGTCACCGAATACACCCGACATAAATGCAAACTTTGCAAGTCTCCTGGCTGGTCTCAAGGGCGAAGACGAGAACGGGATGCCGCTGTTTTCTGATATCGAAAAACTTGATAATGAGGCAATCTCGCTAGAGTTTGATTCCGCCTTTCCTCGTTTGAATGTAGAGAATGTTTACGCTTCTTTGCCTGCTGAAGCTGTGGAAACGTTTAAAGCCATCTGTGACAGTCTCGAATAAATACCGCTCTTTAGAAGCTAGCGTACAACCATAGAGTCGGAATCGCTCTTTTGTTCCGTCTTACTCGTTTGAGTTGGATCTGCTTTGTGGAATTTTTTGAAAAGGAAACGTTGGAAGTCGTCCATGTAAGTGAAAACTACTGGCACTACCAGTAGTGTCAGTATCGTTGACATGAAAAAACCGCCAACGACTGCGATTGCCATCGGTGCCCTTGCCTCCGCGCCCGCGCCTAAACCGATGGCGATTGGCATCATGCCTGCAATCATTGCTGTTGTCGTCATCAGGATCGGACGCATTCTTGTTCGTCCAGCGCTGAAAATTGCCTCGTTCTGAGTCATACCTTGTTTCATTGCGACCAGGCAGTATTCAACCAGTAGAATTGCGTTTTTAGTTACCAAGCCCATCAGCATGACAATGCCAATCAAGGCATACATATCAATTGGTTTGTTGAACAGAAGTAAACCGATCAACGCTCCACCGAGCGAAAGTGGCAAGGACATCATGATTGTAAAAGGCTGCAGGAAGCCTCGGAAGAGGAGGACGAGAACGGCATAGATGAGCAAAACGCCAGTGATAATCGAGTAACCGAAACCGCCGAAGATGTCGGCTTGAATTTCAGCGTCACCGGCTTTGTGTTCTTTTACTGATGGTGGCATGTGCTTAAACGCCGGGAGATCATGGATCTTTTTGATTGCTTCTCCGAGTGTTAAACCTGCACCAAACTTCGCTGTGACGGAAACTTGTCGCGCCCGATCATAGCGGTCGACCTTGAAGAGACCACTGTCGAATTCGACGCGTGCGACGCTGGAGAGCGGTACCAGTCGACCACCAGTACCGGCTACTTTAAGGTTGCCGATCACTGATAGTTTATGGCGATATTTCGGGTCCAGGCGAACTACTATGGGAATCTGTCTATCGCTCAAATCGAATTTTGGTCGATTTGCATCGATATCGCCCATGGTGGCAACCAGTGCTGTTCTGGCAATCGATTCAACTGATACGCCTTGTTCTGCTGCGCGGGCGAAATCGGGGTGGACTACGAGTTCTGGTCTCAATGATGCGGCGCTTGACTGGATATCGGTTAGACCTGGAACGCCGCGAACCTCCTTGAGTAACTCTTGCGCGGTCGACACAAGTGCTTCCGGATCATGGCTTGTGAGCAGGATATGAACTGCGCCGGAACCCCACCCTCCGCCGAAATTGACTCGCGCTCCAGGTACTTCTAGAAGTTCTGGTCTGATCACTTCTTCGAATTCGTCCTGCGATAGTTTCCGCTCAGTGCGCGGTTTGAGTAAGATAATCAAGCGTCCGTTGTTGACCTC
>CAZRMH010000264.1:0-11609 GCA_964600935.1 uncultured Candidatus Obscuribacterales bacterium | reverse complement strand
ATTTGACATAATAGCTGCAAACGCCGAATGACAGTTCGCGCGCGATATAGCCAGCCTTATACAACTGCCAAAACTCTTGTCCGTTTAAATCACTGGTAAAAACTCTGCCGTTTGATTGATAACCAGGAATTCGAATCGCGGTACCAATGGCGGTGAACTCAGTCATGCGATTCTGGAACGTAAAATGCGTCGATTTGACTCGCACGCCGATGACGCCATGCGCGCCCATTGCTTGCGCTTCGAGCAGCATGCGATTAACCGCTAACTGCCGAGCTTTCAACTGAGCGTCGGTAATCTCGACCAGTTCGCCGCTTTGTGGTCGCAGGCTGCCACCACTACTAACATACTTATCGTGATTATATTCGCTTTGGGTCAAGCCAAAAGTTCTGCCGACACAGGCGAATAGGCTAATGTTGTAGAAACAAGAACCCATCACTTGTCCAATGGTTTCGAATCCCGCTTCTCGACAAAGCAAATATTCACGAACTGACAAATCGGACGAAAAGAATTTACTGCCCAGAGCTTTTTCGCGTTCGATCCGTTGCATAGCTTTAGGTAGCAAATCGCCTCGAGTGAGCGCCGCCACGGCAAGCGCGTTCTCTTCGTCAAGCGCTTTGTCCTTGCGACGATTCTCCTGAAAGTTGTCTACGATTTTTTTGAAGAAATCCATTTGGCGTGGCGATCATCCTTTGGTTTTAAATTGTGAGCGAGTGGCTGGGCAAGAATTTCGCAGCTGATAACTGCCAGATACTGAGGAATGATTAACCGCGGACAAACTTGTCGAGTGCCTCGCGTGTGGCTGAATTTTTTGCGCCGAGTTTTACGAGCTCCTTGAGAATATCTTCAATGCACTGATCCATTGAAATATCGGAGTTCTTTAATGCCACACCCCGAACGAGTTTAGAAGAGCGTGCACTGACAGAACCATGTTTGTGTCTAGTAATTTGAAACTGATAATCGTCGAAGCGCACAACCAGATCTTCCACTGGTCGTTTTGATGACATAAACCAGCCGGCGCGAGAAATTTTTGTCCCACCCGGGTAGCTTGACTCCAGCATTTTAGCCAGATGCTCTAGTAAATCTTCAGAAGCCCCGTGGTCCGCCTTCAAATTGGCGGCGAGCACTTCGAATTGCATTGCAGATTGATCTTCGTCCATTTGTTGTGATCGAAATTCGCGAGTTAACTCGCGCGATTGCCGCCTACTTGCATCCAGCGCTTCCAACGGCGATGGTCTTGCAAACTCTCGACGCTACCGCCGAGAGCCTGACAATTAGACCACAACAAATTATTCCTTACCTTATACGACCTCGGACATTTTCATTAAATGTGAATGCCCTTGTGAAGTATCCATGCTGGAAAAACGACGAAGTCTGTGCAGGAAGGCTGGATCCACATTACATACGCCGTAGTCGCAGTGTGGCGAAATCATGGCGACGTCTGCGGAATTATCTACAACTTTCTGTAGAATCATGCGCTCGTCTCCTGACAAAGGCTCGACGTCTGGCTCGGACATGGATTGTTTGTTGCCGGTCGTGACTGCTGCCGAGAGAACGCGGACTGCGATTAGTGGATCTAACCATACCGCGCCCGTCTCCACAGTCTTGATTGCCAGCTCGAGTCGCTTAGGACTCATGCCGGACTTTAGGATATATCCTTCAGCTCCCGCCTGGAATGATTGAAACAGGTCATTGTCACTGTCTTGAGCTGTGAGCATAATTGCCCGAATCTCAGGATGTGACTGACGGATTTGTTTGATCATCTCAATTCCGTCTATTCCAGGCAAACCAATGTCAGCAAGGATTAGATCAGGTTTTACCAGGTGGGCACTGGCGACGGCCAATTCACCTGATGCTGCGTCACCTACTACATCGAAGTACCGGACTTTCATCAACATAGCCTTGACCATTTGTCGGGTCAATTCATTGTCTTCTACGATGAAGAGTCGGGTCTTCTTAATGGACTTACTCATTGTCAATCCTCCAGAATTGAAACAAATCTGTATTTCTACAGATTTTTTATAGAAGCCTCGGCAGCGCTAAATGTCCGCCTGAGGTCGATGAGCAGCGTTTCGGCGTTTGACCAATCGGCTGACTCTGCACTTTCCTCGATACCACGGCACAGATCGACCATGGTTGGTATATGGATGGTGGCGCACATGCCTTTCAGCTCGTGCGCCGCATCCTTAGCCGCCTGGAATCGTTTTCCCGAGATCGCCGTTTCCAGTCGCGACAGCAACGAGGGCGTCATCGACGCGAAGAGATTCAAGAACTTCTTCGCTGACTGTGATCCAAAGGTTGATTCCAGAGCGTTGTAATCAAAGAGATTGGAGATCTCTATGTCATTAACTGTGTTGTCGAGCCTGCGTCTTCGCACGCTTGACCCTGTCGGCGGTGACTTGCTGCCACGGCCGAAATCTTCGTCTATGTTATTCATGATTGAGTCCACTTCCGATAGCGCCTGAAGGGGCGACATATTGACGGTCTCGGCAGAGCCAGTAGTCTTACCCGTGGAGCCGTTTTTCACAGGTTCGTAGGTGACGACTTTGTCTGTCGATACTGCTGCGATTGCATCATCCAGCATCGCTTCTGCAGGGTTTGAAAGTTGATCAGTGCGCTTTCTCATTTTCTGAGAGCTGATTCCGAGCATCTGACGTTCAACCTCGACAGTCTCCTCATATGAAGGATTCATGTCGATTTCGCTACTGTGTTTTTTGATAGTCCGATCACTTTCACTGTTTTTATTGTTTGAGTTTTGCACCGCGGACTCGGCAACTAGCGGTCGCTGAGCGGGTGTGCAAAATTGGGCCGGGGCTTCCTTAAATGGTGTCGTAGCCGTCTCGCTCGGTAAATCGATCAGTTCCTGAATATCTTCGGACGTGATTAAAGGTTCGCTTTGAGCCACAATTTGCTTGTCACCATCAGTGGTGATAGCTGCAAGCGATGATTTTGCCACTGAAATATTTCGGACGGCCGGATTGAGTTCGGACGTCTCTTCTGACTGGTTGAAGCTATCGAGTTCATTGTCGAGGTTTGTGTTTCTGAGTTGCGCTGACCGCGCGGAGATCGCGTATTCAGCGGTCGATTCGCTGATTGGATCTATGATGTCTGTGTCAGGCTCTTCGCCGTCGCTAATGCCCATGACGTTTTTCGCGTCCGCGACCGACCTTGCTTTAATTGCATCCGCTTGTTGTTTGGTTATTGCAGGGAGCGATTGGCTGGTCACTTTTTTGTGTGACTCACGATACGTCAACCATCGTCCGACCACCTCACGCAGGCGGTTTATCGTAACTGGTTTACTGACGTAATCATCCATGCCTGATTGCAGGCAGAGTTCGCGGTCACCTTCCATCGCATGTGCGGTCATGGCAATTATTGGAATGTGGTCTCCTGATTGTTTCTCACGTTGTCTTATCAGCATGGTAGCTTCGAAACCATCCATCTCGGGCATCTGACAATCCATCAGAATGAGCTGACAGTTTTTATCAACTGAAGCTTCCAACGCCATTTTCCCGTTGGAAACGACATGAGCATTGAAGCCGAGTTCTTCGAGCAGCAAGACGGCGACTTCCTGGTTAACGATATTGTCTTCCGCGACCAGGACAAACCTTGTCGATGGTGGTTCTGCGCGACTTACGAGTTCCAGTGTATCTAGTTGGTTATGAACTGCTCGCGGTTCGATCACGCTTAACAGGCTGTTGAACAACGTTGATTGTTTAATTGGGCGTGTGAGAGTTCCGTCATAACCAGCTTTGATTGCTGCTTCGGATTGACCGATATCGTCGATACTGAGGAGAAGCAGTATTTTGCTGCCGACGACGTTAGTCGACTCTCTCAGTCGTTTCACAAATTCCAGAGGCTCTGCGTCGCGAAGTTGCGAGTCAACCAAGATGATTGTATATGGGTCGTTTTCTTTGATTGAATGCGCCACCGTCAGTGATGCTTCTTCGGCGAAGGCTGCGATACCGGAGCGCAATCCCCAACTTTCTACGTATGATTCGACAACTGTGGTTTCCGGTTCAGGGAGCCCGACCAGCAGCAACCGAATGTTCTCCATACTGGTGACTGGGATGACTGTCTCGAACTCCGCCTGATGGCTATGCGCAAACGGTATGGTGAAGGTGAATGTCGAGCCCTTGCCTTCCTCACTCTTGACACTGATCGAGCCGCCCATCAACTCGACCAGGCGTTTCGAGATTGTCAGCCCAAGACCGGTTCCACCATGACGCCTGGTTGTGGAACCATCAACTTGAGTGAATGGCGTGAACAGAATCTTCAAACCTTCATCTGAGATACCAATACCGGTATCACTCACGGAGAACGTGACCACAACTGCGTCATCGCTGCTGGATTCCAGCTCTGCGTGAACCGCAATTTGCCCTGATTCTGTAAACTTTATGGCATTGCTCAGCAAGTTGAGAAGAATCTGCTTGATTCGCTGACCGTCGCCGCGAACCCTCGTTGGAATTTCCGGAGCGAGGAATGTTGTCAGTGAAACCTTCTTCTCACGGGCTTTGTCGGCAAGCAGCTCCGCAGTGTTTTCGACGGTTGAGACCAGATCGAAATCCATCGATTCGATATCTAATCGACCGGCCTCGATTTTGGAGAAAACCAGGATGTCGTCGATGATTTGCAGAAGCGTGTGACCGGAATTTACGATCAAGTCGACAAAACGTTTTTGATCGCGACTGAGCGTCGTCCGTCTGAGGAGGTCGCTCAGTCCTATGACAGCGTTCATAGGCGTGCGGATTTCGTGGCTCATATTAGCCAGGAATTCAGACTTCAAACGCGAGCCTTCAAGTGCATGGTCGCGAGCGATAATCAATTGGTCATTGAGCAGCTCGACCTTCGACTCGATGCGTTTGCGCTCAGTGATGTCTTGGATAAATGCACAGAACGTCGCTTGTCCACTGACTTCTACAGGAAATACAGCAAGCTCGACAGGGAATTGCCCGCCATCTTTTCGTTGCGCCATAAACTGCATTCGTTTGTTTAAAATTTTGCCATCACCGCCCGTGATGAATTGTTTGAATCCGGTTTCGCGAATATGTTTGTATTCCGCGGGTACGACGCGTTCCATGATTGGCTGACCAAGAATCTCTTCGCGTTTCCAACCAAAGATTTTTTCAGCCTGCAGATTCCAGTCGATGACGCGACCTTCTCGATCGATTGCCACAAATGCATCGTAGGCTCTGTCGATAATCAAGCGTGTGCGTTCTTCGTTTCGCTGCAGAGCATCAACAGCTGCTTTTTCCCGGCGACTGATCCGAGAAAGAAAGTGGCTGTGCCAGAGTACGATCAACGAAAAGCACGAACCCATTGAAAGGACGATTAAACTGGTGTCAACTGGAATTACATAGACATCGTATTTTTCGGACAATAAACGCAGATAGCCAAAGGCGATCGGTGCGAGCAGCGCTACGGGGAGGAGCAGGCGCGCAGTGCGACCGCCCAATCCGGTTTCAGTGACTATGCCAGCCAGACCTGTCGTCGGGCGGGCAAAGAACATTCCCATCCCGAGAATTAGAAACGTGACGCCGGTCAGAATCGACACTGGAGGCGCGTGATCGCCGATACTGTAAAGGAGTGGCGTTCCATAGGTGTAGCCGCAGATCACTCCGAGACCGACACCAAATACGGTGACAGCAAAGGCTTGTGCCACATATCGGCATACGCGATCACGACTCTGGAAAAATAATAGCGCGAGCGCGCCTGAAAGCAAGCCAATAGCCGTATGCGGAGCCATTCGACCGGCGATTGGTCCGACTTCTAGTCCGGTCAGCGCACGGAAAACTATCATGTCCAGGTCGAGCTGCGATAAATATAGATACCGCATCGCAATTGTTGAACCAATTACCAACGGCACGAGAGCGAAGACTATTGTCCCTGCCCGCGTCCAGCGATTTACGGTGTTGAGTGTGAGGAGCGCAAGCGAAATTCCGGAGCCAAGAAATGCGACTCCGGTAGTTGGCGCTATAGACGCGTGTCCTGGCAGTGGAGCGGTAAGCGTCGGCAAGGTCAGGCACCAGCCGGTAAGAACCGTGATTCCAAAGCATATAGAAAGTAGAGCGGCGAGCCGCGAGAATTGAAGCGCGCCGCTCTCCCACCTCGAAAGAAATGGTTGAGCACCAGGGTTTGATTGTATCTCGCTCATGATTAGTGACCCCTCAGGTCTTTGCAGGGGTTTGTCCGAACCGGCATAGGGCTCTTCGGATTGGTTATTGATCGGGGGTGGGTCCGATACCTGGTGTTGTTCTTTCATTAGATTGCCAAACCCCGGGTAAACAAGTCCATTGGAAAACTTTCTTCGGATTTTCAGAGACGTAATAGCACGGCCGGTCCGAATCGTAGCCGCCACGACACTTTCAAGATTGTTAACGGCCGCGGTGTGCCGTTTCCGGCATGAGAAATTGGACGTATACTGGTTCTAATAGCATTGGTTTGAAAAACTCGTGAAGATTTCCGATTTAGATCTGAACGGTCAGGCCGGCTGCACGCTTACCGCTGCAGGTGATTTCGCATATCGGGTTGGCTCTGTTTCGGGTTGCGCTTTCAATCATCAGGATGATGAATGCCAGTTTCGTTTTTCTAAAATCGCCCCTCACCAACTTTTGGTCCAGACTATGGTCACAGTCTCTATCAGCTGGACAAGCCGATCATTGAGAGCGATTCTGTTTGCCACCGTTTTCGCTATCGGCATTTTTGGTCCTTCATATGCCCTGGATGACGAGCCGAAGTGGGTCAGTGAGTTGCCCGCCGGCAATCAATGTCTGGCTAAACTCATATCCGCTATTTCAGGCAAGCCAAATGGCGAAGCCACAGTTCATTTGCTGCGCGGCGTAGACAGAATTTCCAGATCTGACAAAACGATCACTCTCCATAGAGAGGATGGTCTGCAATTGCAAATCCTTCCTGGCACCACTTTTGGTGACAAGATTTTTGAGAATTTCGAAAAAACGAAAACTGATACCAACAAGTACAGCGGCAATCTCAGCGAAGTGCTCTCGGGTTTAAACGCAATTCAAGTAACTGGCAATCACGTCGAGATTCTTCGCGAGGATCCACAGAACGTTTCTATTCAAGTTTCAGCAGGCGTGAAAAAATTGCCGTTTCGTCTCAAGGAGGTCCGCATCAATCGGCTGTCCATGGACCTCGACGAAAGCAAAGGTTTCCCCGCCGTTAAAAACGTTTCTGGTCTTGATGTGATCGTGAAAGTCGGAGTTGATTTTCACATCGTTCCAAAAGAGTTCTGGCGAACTAGAAATGATAGAGGTGATACCACTGTCACTTTCGGAATAGTAAACCCGCTCCCGAGCGCGATTAGGATGGCGTTAGGTCTCAAGGAGATAACCTATTTCAGCCACACTGTTCGCAAAAAACAGGAGCGGGTTTCAATTGATTTCAATCATTCTCGATGGTGGGAGAAAGGGCGAGATCAAACTCGTCTTCCGCTGACCATTTCGAACAAGAACAACACGCCGGCTACGACCAACAATGTATGAATCAAGCCACCACCAACGTGTGAAAGCAAACCGAGTAACCAAACAAAGAGAATTAGACTGATTATGGTATACATGATGTTCTCCTAAAAGTATTCACGCGTCAGCGGTAGCTCGAAGACCTAAGTCCTTTCGTCTGACAGCTTGCGTATTTGAAGTTCGTTCCAATACTGTTTTTGTAGCTCATAAACTCAAGAGTGATGCGGTTTTCAATCTTGCGTGAATGTTTGCTGATGCCGGTGGCGGCGCTTGGCGCTGGCTTGGGCTCGAGAAAAAGAAGTTTTGCCGAATGCTGATTTTTCAGAAAGTGTAGATTTAAATCAACAGTCTCGTTTGCTTCTTCAGTGACTGATCGTTATTTTTGACCCCATATATGGTGTCCAAATAAATCTCGTTGCCACCAGCGCTCGAAATGAGCCGACGGTGTGCGTTAGTTCTGGCGCTGGAAACCTATGGGTCATGATGGATTCGAACCATCAACCAATTGCTTAAGAGGCAACTGCTCTACCGTTGAGCTAATGACCCTCGCGGTCGACCGACCACATATTCACAATATTATCGTGAGTTCTGTAGGTCCGCTACCGGCTGTAAGGAAAAGAAGCGCGCCTGGAAGGATTTGAACCTTCGACAATCCGCTTAGAAGGCGGGTGCTCTATCCACTGAGCTACAGGCGCAAAAAACAGGCCGGAAGCGACGCCCTCGAATCGAGTGCGTGAGGGCTCATTATATAACGATGAGCGGCGGCTGTGGCACGACCTTGTTACCGGCACGCAACAACTTGCTGAAATTGGGCTGCAATGCGCGTTCGTGTGTCAAAACTTCTAGACCTAACTCTTCTTGGCAGGCATAAGCTTTCGCGGACCGTATATCCAGCCTTCCAAGAGCATGTTCTCGTCTGCCACCTCCCACGGATCCGGAAATTCTTCCGGATTCATATGAAATATGCAGGCGCCGAAACAGGCAATCAGTGCGTCCATCGCATGGTCGTTGGCGATAATCGCGCCTTTCAATGTGTTGTCGATGTGCAGCCGGGGCAAGCCTTGGAAACGGGGCTCGCTCTTTAAATAAATTAGACCCTCGACAATCTCCTTGCGAAGGGCATGGGCCTTGTCGTGGTTTTTCTTATCCTTCGCTTTGTAGCCCTGATCCGGCAGTCCGAGAATGTAAAGCAGCTCTCTCGGGTAGATTTCAATGATGTTGCAACCCTTGCTGCGCCGGTCTTCTTGGAACGGCAAAACTGCATATTTCTCAGGATTGAGCATGGCAAGTAGTTTCATGCCATAAAACGTCATCTGGATCATCGACGGGTTTACCGTATGAAGTGGACTTTTAGCCACTCTCAGCGATTTCGAGTCCGTGTATCTCAGACCCTCAATCTCATATTCATCGACAAAAGCCTTGAATTGATCCATCTGCATGAAGACCAGAGACTCCGCCACCGCTTGCCAGTCCTGAAATTCATCGCGCTCGAGTCGCTTCGCTAGAAATTTGAGAAAGGCGACAGGGAGCGAGAATGGGAAGTCCATCGCCACGCAGCTAACGTCCTTGAGCGGATCAAGTTCTTTCGCGAGTCCGTGAGAGCCGGTGTTCTTTACGCTTTTGACGCTCATGCCGTCATCGGTAAGTTCCGAGACGACCAGCCAGGTGTCGTTTGGCACGGTCTTTGCGCCGCTGAAATCTACTCCCCCAACCAACATCGAAGTTTCTCCGAGCAAACCGATAGGGCTTCAAAGCTATCATGTTTTAACGAACCTTCTCAATCTCTATCGGCGGAAATACTTGAGGCATCTCTGCTGGCGAAACTTTCGTTCGGCTGTCCGATTCATCGTCGTAAGCGGAAGGTAACGGCCCGATAAATGCGGAGCATCAGATAAAAATTGCTCGTACCTTGCACTGAAAACCGCTCCCTTCCTAAAAAATCACGCGTGGACTGTGACAGATCCAGATTCCAGCCACCACCATAACCCTCGACGTTGTTTACGGAGTCAAGTTTTGTCGTTCATATACTGATTTAGCTTTTATACTAATGAAAACCTTGGATGTTTTAGCCCGGGATCTTGACATGACGGTCAGCGCCTCACCAATCGACACGAAAACAATTGCCAACTCTGTTGGCATTCTGGTCGATCGCGTGGATGGTAGAGTTTTGGGAAACGTCTGGGTGATCGACGAGGCAAAAGCAGCCACCTGCGCGCACCTCGTTTTTGGATACCGATCGTTTTGGCCGGCGTTGAAGGTTGTTTTCCCCGGCGCTGGGCGTGAATTTGGCGTCGAATCTGTTATTTTTCATCCTCGTTTCGATATGAAGATGGCAGCCAAACTGGCTCAGGTAGCGCTTACAGAGCCGATGCCAAACCTGCCGCTGCAACAACACAACGCCGCTGTGATTCGACTCACGCCAACGCTTGAGCCGATCAGCGACGACATGACTTTCAAAGTCAACAAGAGTCTGTCGTTGCCATTGCCGCCCAGAGACCAGGGTTTGGGCGGAAATCTCGGTGAGATTGATTTGTATGTGGTGGTGCAAACCATCACGAATGCCCGTAAAGAAGGCATTCTCACGATCTGCGATGACCGCAATCATCCGGTCGCCCGCATATTTTGTCAAAACGGCAAATTGCTGTTCGCTCAGTACGCCAATCTCATCAATGAGATGGCGATTTATCAAATTGTTTCACAGGATCTTAAAGGCAATTTCTTCTTCTGGTCGGCTCCCCATCCTAATTGGGAAGTGTCAAAAGAAATCGCTCGTCCAGCCGAAATGTTGCTAATCGAGTCCCACAGGCGCACAGACGAAGTGAAGAAAATGGCCGCCGTGGTCGGCGACCCAAACGCTTGCTTCATGCGCATGCAGCCAGCGCCAAACGTCGAAGTATTGCCGCCCGAAGTAAAGGATTACGCCCGTATCCTCTGGGAACTCCTAGACGGAGGCACGCCTGTCAGAACGCTCTGGCAACTCGCAAACCTGGATGATTGCGCGATTTATCAAACACTCTGTGAGTTGATCAAAACCAGGCAGATTACTCCAACTGTTGACAATGGGCAGTCTTTGAATGGTCAGGGGCGGTTGAACTCTCTGAGCTTGTCCGTTCAAGCCAAGCTGGCACCTTGGGATCAAATCACCAACGTTTTCCGAGATGCAACGTCTGCACAAGCATTGGTCAGAACTGGTGCGCTTCTTGGAACTCTACGCGAAGATGACCCTTGGCATTTAATTCACAACATCCGCCTGGTGCCGGAGTCTGCTGGTAGCCCGATTTTCAAAGACGGGCAAGTAATCGGCATGCACTGCGGTAAATTGCCGCCCGATGAGTTCGCTCAGAACCAGGATGGCGCATTGCAAGCCATGCTCTGGGTCGATGCCGTAATTGATTGCTTGAAGAGTGGTGGCGAGAATCAGCTGGTTCAGAAGCTGACACTAATCGATGCCCCCATGCCTGACTTCACCAAGAAGGACAAACCAACCACCCCAGGCGGTTGTCGCGAAGTCGCCAGAATCGATTGCCCGCGCTGTGGTCGTTCAAGTCTAGATGCCGCGCGCTTCTGCAAGTCATGCGGACAACGTCTGCTCAAGGATATCGATCCGAAACCGGCTCGTAAACCTACCAGTGCTCCTAAAGAATCAGGCGATTCGAAACCGCTAATAATTGGTATTTTGATTTGTCTTGTCCTCGTTGGTCTTGCAATCGGCGGTGGCGCCTTGTTTGTTATGAGTTTGCCGCCTATTACAAATGAAGAAGCAATCGAGTATATCGAAGACGGAAACGCAAAAGATAAGGTGACAAAGCAGGCCTCGCCTGATTCCCCGTCGACTAAAGAAGGCGTATCGCTGGCGGGCTCACGACTGGTGGATTTGACAGTTTTTCAGAAGGTCCATCCACCGGAAATCAAAGACCCGCTCGAAATGCGTTGGGTCGCTCAGCCTGCATCGAAGCCAAGTTACGAAGAAGGCGACATGATCTATCTCGATTTCAAATCCGAGAAAGACGCCTATGTTTACCTCCTCTATCAGGGAAGCACCGATACTGAAGGAGCCTCCCTAATTTATCCTGTGTCCGTGGTAAACACTAAGGAACTTAAGAAAGGGGAGAACTTCACCATCCCGAGCGATGT
>CAZRMH010000263.1:0-11662 GCA_964600935.1 uncultured Candidatus Obscuribacterales bacterium | reverse complement strand
ACAGTATTCTCTCAATCTTCATAGTTCCCGCGATTTCCGGAGCATGGTCTTCTCCGGTTTCCGATTTCGCTTCGGCTCCGGATACGTACGGCAAATTTGCTAGTGGAAGCAAGTCACCAAGTTCGGTGGCATCGATACAAATTTCTGGACGAAATTCTATGGCTTCTCCGTTGTCGAGATTGACCATCGTTACTGAGGTTATGCGTTTCTTACCACCACACTCACTGGTTTCGACTGCTACTGTTTTATGTCTGTAGAAAACGTTGAGATTTCCAGACTCGAGGGCGGGGCTGAGAATATGGTCGATCTGGGCGACTGCCACTTTGGGCTCGAAAGCCAGCCTGCTGACCCAGCATTTGCCTGGATCGAAATATTGCAAATTTCCCAGAGCTGAATTCAATTTGAAGTTGCGAATATAATGTCGACGAATCAAACTGCGAAGACGTTGATATTCACTTGTTGCTCCAGACGACTCTACAAGCCAGTTTTCATCGAGAGCGGAGACGCCTTGACTGGTCGCTTGACCACCAAGCCAGTCGGTTTCTTCTGTCAAACAGACTTTTAGTTTGTGTTTTCCAGAAGACTTCTTCCCGACTTCTTCGGGGCGAGTCGGAAAGGTCGTGTGGAGCGCTGCTGCTACGCCACCCAAGCCACCGCCTACGATAAGTACGTCGCATTGTTGAACTTTGGGTTTATCGAAGGAGAAGGTTTTGACTGCGTCTAGTGGTGACTTTGAATTGACAGCCTGAATGTCTAAGACTTTGTAGACCGAACTCGATTGTTGGTTTTCCATTATATTGTCGCTAGGAATCTTGTAAAAAAGTACGTTTCGATTTCGCAAGTTCGAATGGATACACTCATGTAGATATCTTTCTGACATGAATGCCGCGTCCAGCGAAACTATAGCGAAATTTGAGGAGGAAAGGCTCTTGAGTACCACATGATTTAAGATAAGCTGCGACAGAAACTTGTAGACTGTATGGCGAATCAATCGGATTCGGTGCGGAGCTCCTGCTGGGGGCGGTTTTGAATAAGCGAGGACCAATGGCTAACATGGTTGATACGAAAGGTTTGAATGTTTCGGAAGAAGTTTTAAAACGTGCTTCGAAGATCAAAGTTCTTTTGATGGATGTCGACGGTGTTCTAACAGATGGTCGTTTGTACTATGTCAAAGACCATAATGACAAAGCGATGGAGTTCAAATCGTTCAATTCGCATGATGGTTTGGGTCTGCACATGCTCCACAATGCCGGCATCAAAACTGGTGTGATTAGCGGCAGAGTTTCATTCGCGACTGAAGAACGCGCTCGGATTTTGAACTTTACTTATGTGTATCAAGGTCATCTCGAAAAGATGGCGCTGTTCGACGAAATTCTAGCGAAGGAAGGCATCACCGCAGAGGAAGCTTCTTTTGTTGGCGACGATTTTACTGATCTGCCATTGATGATGCGTAGCGGTTTAGGATGCGCGGTTCAAGATGCCAGACCGGAACTTAAGGAACGTGCGCATTTTGTGACGCCAAGCAAAGGCGGTCGTGGAGCCATTCGCGAGATTGCTGAATTGATTTTGAAATCGCAAGGACAGTGGGAAAAAGTTCTGGCGAAGTACGGAATCGAATAGTTTTAGGTAAAGGTTTTCAATTTTCTGCAATATATGAAGTCCGAGTCTACATCAGGCTTTTGATATTGATGTGCGGAGCATTTTAACCCGTAGTTTCAACATTGTTTTGCAGGCGAAATCAACTTAAGCTTACTCTGCCGCCCTGTTTCTCATAGACACAAAATACTCCTCCATCGCTCAGGAGAGGACATATGGCTGAACGTGGCAATAATTTGATCTCGAAATCGGAAGCGTACGGTTTTAACTCAACTGCATTCGGATTTGATTCGCGGGCTGAGGAATCTCCTTCTGATTCACTGACGACGAACACCTGGAATCTGCTGTCGATAGTCGGAGAGATGCCGACTTTCAAAAGGGCTGAGAATGTCGCATTAGCGGCTCCTGAAACGCCGATGGCGAAGCCTGTTGAAGCGCGGGCTGCAGAAGGCGAGAAGCACCAGCGGCATAAGCACGAAAGTACGGCAAAGGCAGATCTGAAAAAGGAACTTCCCGATGTGAAGAACTTGCGTGATGGAGACATCGTTTTCGTTTCCAACGGCGCCTTCGATGAAGGCAAGGCCATTCAATTGGTATCAAAATCACCACTGACGCACTGTGGTGTTCTCTTCAAAGAAGGCGATGATTGGGTCGTCTACGAGGCTGTACAACCGGTCAAGAAAACTCCCCTCAAAGAGTTCCATAAAACTGATAGTGGAGAAACTTATGCGGTTCGTCGTTTGAAAAACGCGGACGAAGTTCTCACAAAAGATAATCTGGAAAAACTGCACTCTGCATTGAAGAAGAACGAAGGCAAGGATTACGACCACCTCTTCGGGTGGGGTAACGACAAGATGTATTGTTCAGAATTGGTTTGGAAAGCGTATTACGAAGCGACCAAATTGAAGGTCGGAAAGATTCAAATGGTCGGTGATTATGATCTAAGTGATCCGCTCGTGAAAAAACTCGTGGAACAGCGATACGGAAAGGACGTTCCAATCACGGATCCGACAATCACTCCCGGTGCTGTCTTCGATAGTCGTTTGCTGAAAACGATAAAGTGAAACGATGTGCCTCGGAACGTGCTAAATACCCCAGCGTCGGTACTGATAGAATGGAACTATGCTGCGGAAATTTAACAAGCTTCCCATAGTCGGTTCATTTTTAGCCCTGCTGATGTTCTGCGTAGCAGTTTGTTTTGGATATGGGGTTGAGCTATATAGATTTGGAATTATTATTCCAGTAGCGATTGTATGTGTTTTCATTTGGTCGTTGACTGTTGAGTTGAAAGCGGCGCCGACGGCGTTTAGAAACTGGTTCCTAGTTATCACAGGCACCATTATTGCCGCAGTGGCAGGACTTGGTTTGTTCCTCTATGGACTCGGTGAAGGCATCGACGCAGACGCAAGAAAAAATCAGGCTGAGCGTGAGGCCGCCACGAAGGCTCAAACTACGAAGAATCCCGATCTTAGGAAGCGGGAGGAGTTTCTTAATGCCTTATATGAGAAACCAACTAAAAAGTAGAAGTGACTGAATGCACCATATGTGGTGTTATTGCTTGTTCGGAGCCTTGGTTTTATTAACCATCAATTTGGTGATGGCTTTGAGCGTAGCGAAGACGCCGTAGCCTTCGATGGCGATTGCTTCGAACGCAGGCACTGCCGCGGTGTTGAGCGAACGATCAAGTCGCTCGACTGGCATTGCATCTGCAAGATCTCGTTTGTTGTATTGCAGAACCCATGGAAGGTCTTCGAGAATGAGTTTGTTGTACTTCAGGTTCTCTTTCATGTTCTTCATTGATTCTTCGTTGGCTTCAGCGCGCATGCGGCTTGAGTCTGCAACGAACACGATGCCGTCTGCGCCGCGTAAAATCTGTTTGCGGCTGCGGTCATATTCTTCCTGACCAGGAACAGTATAGATGGCGATACGGAGTTTGAAACCGGCAACGAGATCGAGCTCAATCGGCATGAAGTCGAAGAAAAGCGTTCTTTCTGTTTCAGTTGCGAGTGATACCATTTCTCCGCGGCAGGTCGGATTAATCTGCGCGTGGATGTATTTTAAGTTAGTCGTCTTGCCACCAAGGCCGGTGCCGTAGTAAACGAGCTTATAGGTTATCTCTCTTTTGGCGTAGTTTATAAGGGGCATGTCTGATCGCTTCAGGTCGTCGACGTATATATTAAACACTCTCTGCGAGCCAGCTGATCACTTCGTCGGCAGATTGATAAACAAGTTTGGTCGGTTAGGCACCTTGCATGTTTTGATAGAGTATCACAGGCGAACCAGAAGACTCCGCGTACTTCTTCGCTTCACTAGCTGCGGAAAGAAGTTGCCCCATCGATTTGCAATTCTCTGGAATCCCAGCGATTCCGAAGCACATGACAAGGTTGTGAGCAGCCGCCACTGACGCGACGGACTCTTGCACTTTCTGCGCGAATACTGCTGCCGAGCGCGTTCCAGTGTTCGGTAGAACGCATCCGTAATCGAACATTTGAAAGTGACCGAGCATGTCAATCGGTCTCTTGATGTTGTGGATAATTTGCATTATCTCCTTGACTGCCAGGAGGTCGGCTGAGGCGCCATCAGTTGCGCGCTTGACTGTGAAGACTACGACGGATAGCGGCATTCCGCATAGCTCGTAGCGGAAGCATTCCTGTGCAACGAAATATTGGAACGCAGGATAGGTCAAGATGCCCGTTTCTAGGCGCTTGCAAGGCGCCAAAACTTGCTCGAGAGTTTTGATGTCCACCTGCGCATCCAGTAATACCGTATGTCTTCGCGCTTGTGGTTGCTTATCGGAAATACTAATCAGGTTTAGAGTGACGAGATTAAAGACAATCGGCACCCATTCAGAGCGCTTTGCCGGCTTGCTTCTGAGAACGTCAAGAAGAGTTTTGTAGTCGCCTATTTCACGGTAAAGTTGTTTCTGTAAAATGGGATCGACCGGCGCTCCATGGCAGACCACGGCGTCAAATTCTTCTTCCGTCATGTTTGGATTGCGAGCGATTAGATAAGCCTCGCCGTTCATACCCTGCTGTTGTTCAAGGAATGAACTCTGGTCCATGAGCGTGACTGCTTCCATTATCAGACCATCGAGACGGCGGTTGATAGTTCGTTCCATAGTGCGTTCGTCTGGCAAAAATCGAAATTTTCCGACGTGCAGGGTGATCATGTCGAGAATCACTTCCTGTCCGTTGTCGACTCCATCCGAGGCGTGGACCGGCTCACCTTCGTCGAAGTAAACATCAACGCCACGGCCTTCGCTCCTGACTGCTAGTCGACCGGTCATTTGACCCATCTGGATTGACTGAAGGACTGTCGGGATAGGCACTTTACTGATGTCGCCCTGCAAAACCGCTTCTTGCTCGCTGTCCTCTTTGTCCTGACGGCTAAAGGTTCTAGTTCTGGATTGGACTGGTTCGGCTTCTCCTGTCGCAGTCCCGAGCGTGATCGAAGCTCCGAAATCACCGGTTAATGATTCGCTTACAGAACCACTTATTTCGCCAGTGCTCTCGGCGCTGATCAGGCTGTGAATCAGCCCGGTGTCCACTGTCCGATGCTCCCAGAGAGTGTGTGTGTCCATCAGTGTGCTGGCTGAAAGTGCCCAGCATGGATCGCCGTTCTCATCAGAGACGCAACGCAAATTGAGAAGTCTATCCTGACCTTCAACTGACCAATATTGTTCGATTACGCGGCTCGGGTCTTTTTTCGCCATTTGCATCATCGATACGACATTGTCAATTGACGGCACTACCCACAACTGGGGTAGTTTCAGCGAAGTGCCGGATTGAGATCTGTTGGCGGACGGCCGTTCTTTACGTTGGTTTGATCGGAACATGGACTCTCAATGATTCCTTGTGCTAAGCCGATTTTGGGTTTCCAGGAGTGACCACAACCAGGTCAGAGACAGGAACCAAAACTTTGCTAGGTCGAAGCAGTAGCTGCTCACCAGCTATTAAGTATGTACCACTTACAGGTCGGAGGCCTACCAGTCTAAGTCATCTATTCCCGTAACATTTCAGATCACTGCTCAGTTTTTCAAAAATATAGCGATGTTTTTCCGGCGGCTTAATTTAGCGCACCAGCGTGGGAATTGTGACCAACGGCACTAAATGCGTGTCAGCCGAAATCGACGCCTGACCGCTCTCCAGAGCGAGTTTGGCTAGGAATGCGCGAATTTCATCCTCGCGAATTTTATCGGCAGTGCTTTTGAGATCTGTTTCGCTAGTCGCTCGGTTATGTGACTCTTTTAAAACTGCCCACGAACGTATGAGGCTGTTCGCCATTGGTAAGTTGCCGGCAATTGAAAACATGTTGATGAAGTTTTGAACGATCGACATATTTGCTTCAATCAGGGCGATGTCGGAAGGGCTGCAAGTGCCACTTTGCACGCGAGAGGCAACGGAATTTGCCATGCTCAAGGCTTGGGAAAGAAAGGCATCGAGATTCGATTTTTGCGGCAGGTTGCTTGCCGAGTAGATGACTTTACCATCTGCTGAAATCAGTGTGCCATCACGAGACAGCGTCGAACCATCAGAGAAACGCACTTCATTGTCGGCGCTGATTTGGGTTTTGTCCGGAAGATCGACTGCACCGTTCTCTTTGATTTTGACATTGGTTTTGACGAAGGTAACTTCACCGTTTTTGCGAATGAAATCTTCCGTCACCATGTCCAGCTTTTCTGACTTTAGATCGATTGAAACTGGCTTTCCTTCTTCGTCGTCCGTGACAAGTTTGCCGGTTTTTTCAACAAATGATGCAGAATGAGTTTGAGTAGAAAATTTCCACCCATCAGTATTCATAACAACTTCCGTTGGTTGTTCTACTGTGCCATCGGTTGATGTTTTGCCTGGAGTAACGCTTCTGATTGTTTGATTGTTGTCCTCGATGCTGATGGTCTGTCCATCGGGTAATTGAATCGGTTTGTGGGCTTTCAAGTTGGCGAGCATCGTTCTGACGATCTCAGCTTTTTCTCCGAGCCCTTCTAGAACTTTTTTTGTTTGTTCACTGGAGAGTTCCTTGACTGTTTGATCTTTGCCGACAATGTAGAGTTTGCCTTGCGGAGAATATCGAAGATGTGACCCGTCGCTGAGCGCGTAGTGCAGTTCTACACCTTCTGGAGTGCGTTTGAATTCGATCATGCGTGCCAACGACGGATGGATTAATGCTCCTCCGTTCTTGTACCAGATTGTCATCGAATTTTCTTTTTTAAACTGTTCGGGATGGCTCTTCTTGATGTTCTCGAGCGCCTCTTGCAGAGTGTTTGCAACATTGTCTGCGAAGAAAACCGAGTTGTCAGAGACTTCAGTGACTAGCTCTTGAGTGATTATTGCGACTGGCTTTCCATCATGCGTCTGTGTGATCTTGTTTCCTTCGCCGCGAAAGTTCCCTGCTTCGAAGTGAGTCGAGTCGATGAATTTATAGATTTGACGCTCGCCTTCTTTGTAAATGCGCGAACCAGTTATCGTCGCTATGACTTCGCCAATCGTTCCGTTTTCCTTATTCTCAACTTTCGCATCAATAGTGCCGTCTTCGGCTCGCGTAACTCGAACACCTTTTTCAGAATTCGAAAATTCCACTTTCCCGTTTTCAACTTCTACTTCCGGCTTGCTTTCTGTTCTGCCATTAGTGGCTATTGGTGCGGTTTCCGTTGGCTTCCGCGAGTCCAGCTTCTCTGGCCCGGCGCTAGTGGCTGCTTGGCCCGTTAGATTTTCGATGACACCAAATACGATTCCATCTGCAGCGACAAGTGCAGAAGGAAGAACGGCTGGTTCTGCAGTTTTTCCGGTGTTCTTCAATTTTGTCGCATCACATTTCGTTTCGTTTCCTCCAAAAAACCAGGAGGCCAGTTCAGCTCCGACATTGCCAACCTTCTGTGCGATTGATTCCACAGTGAGCTCACCGGATTTGTAAGCCATTTTTGTCGCGGCATCGATTTTGACTGGGCCGTTGTTAGCCAATGCATCAAGCGTAGATTTCGACTTCGTCTGTGTATCGAGACCGGCAATCTTTGCAAGAGTGGAAACATCGGTCCAGGTCGCTTTGATTGATTTAGTAAGGTTTGAGATATCTTCGTCAGTGGCTTTGACAGCTTTTTTGTCCAATTCGTGCCAGTCAGCTAGCAGTGCCGAGTGCGGATTGGAGGTGGTTTTTTTCGCGTCAGACTGACGGTCTAGTATGTCGACCATTGCTCATGTACCGGTTAAGTTTTCTACCACGCTGACTGGATGTACACGAACCTGCAAGTTTTTGGACAAATATCAAAATCGCTTAGCGCCGACGCGAATTCGCATTTTTACGGACTGAACATTTCAGTGACCTGCGGAAAGCTTTGTATACTGAAAATGGAACGATTGAACTAGCAATATAAACCTGGCGAATATGAACGATAAAAACAAACTGATGGAACATTCTCCCGCGCAAGTTTCTGATGCGTCGGGCAACGACATCAGCAGGTTCATCGACAAAAACGATTTGCCTTTTACTGTGCCTGGGAAATATTTTCATGAGATGGAAGACGGTCGATTGCACTGCGATCTTTGTCCGAGAGCTTGTGTTCTAAAAGATGGCGATCGCGGTTTTTGTTTCATTCGGCAAAATATTGACGGTCATATGTATCTGACGAGCTATGGCAGAAGCACCGGCTTTTGCGTGGATCCGATTGAGAAGAAACCTCTCAATCACTTTCTTCCCGGCACCAGTATTCTTTCGTTTGGAACAGCTGGATGCAACTTGGGATGCCGGTTTTGTCAAAATTGGGATATCAGTAAGTCGCGTGAGATTGAACGGCTGAGCGAGAAGGCGACACCTGAGAATATCGCTCTTGCCGCACAGCGTCTGGGTTGTCGCAGTGTTGCTTTTACCTATAACGATCCAGTAATTTGGGCGGAGTATGCAATCGATACGGCCAAAGCGTGTCATGAACTTGGTCTTAAGGCTGTGGCCGTCACGGCTGGTTACATAACCGATCAAGCGCGGCCGGAATTCTATTCCGTCATGGATGCAGCCAATGTCGACCTGAAAGCGTTTACCGAAGAGTTTTATCAGAAGCTTACGCTGTCTCAGCTTCAACCAGTTTTGGATACGCTTAAATGGCTCAAACACGAGAGCGATGTTTGGTTTGAAATCACAAACCTGGTGATTCCTGAGGAGAATGACTCCGATGAGGAGTTTACTCGAATGTGCGACTGGATAGTCGGAAACCTCGGCGATAGTGTGCCGGTTCACTTCACGGCCTTTCATCCGGATTTTAAATTGACGCATCGTTCGGCGACGCCTGCGCAGACGCTTTTGCGAGCCAGGACGATTGCCAAAGCCGCTGGAATCAGGTATGTCTATACCGGAAACGTAGACGACCTCACGCATCAGAGCACATACTGTCACAACTGCAACGAGCTTCTGATTGAACGAAACTGGTACGAGCTTGGCAAGTTCAAGATAAATGATGGCAAATGTCATAAATGCAAAACTGAAATCGCCGGATTTTTCGAAAACGAGCGCGGCAACTGGGGACGGCGAAGATTGCCCCTGTCTTTCGGTGAACCGGGCAAATGATTTTTGTATCGCTAGGTCGATACAAGCCCTAAAATGGATGTAGACGGTTTAAGAGGGGAAACCATGAAATCTTTGGGTTTAGTAGCACTGGCTGTGATCGCAAGTTGGTCTATCAGTTGTACTGATGTGAACGCGCAAACCCCGGCTTCCGGTACGTCCGCGCCATCCCCAGTTCCGAACCAAGTAAATACGACGACTAGCGAAGGGAAAGCTGAAGCGGCTCCGGGCAAGCCGCCGGTTCCATCGCCTACCAACAGCGTCGACAGCAAGCCACCTGTTCCATCGCCTACCAACAGCGTCGACAGCAAGCCACCTGTTCCATCGCCTTCTAATAGTTCCAGCGAGCAAGTCGTAATCAACGAGAGTTCGGCAAACAACGCGCATCTCGCGACACCTGGTGTTGAGGTCGGCGGGCAAAACTATCCAGCTCTTAGAGAGTTCCTTGAGGATTCTCAAAACGCTCATGACAAGCTGATTGTCGACCGTTTCTTAATTGGCGTTGCCGTACTTTTTGCGATTATTGCCGCGGCTTTGTTGTTCAGTCTTCCTCCGAAACCTCGAGAACAAAAGGAGTGAGCGAACCGAGTGGTTGCCGAAAGCATAATTATGTTCGTCATGGGTGCCATCTTCGTCTACGGAGGCGGCGCATTGACCTACAATGCCTTCGATGATGCGAAGAACGTGCTTGAATCATGCATCTTCGGACTCGGAATCGTGGCAGTCGGCACAACTCTTATGGTTTGGGCGTTTACGGGTCCGCCGGGCTGATTGTTACAGGATTTATTTTTGATTCAACCGAGGCCGTCGCCGGATTTTTGAGCCTCAGTCGCTGTGATTAACTAGCGTACAAAACTGCTTGAACGGCTGGTGATAAACTATGACCTTCTCATTGCTTGAGAAGCGGATCTTGGTTTGGTTTGGGAGGATTTTATTGATGAACGGTCAAAAGAGTGCGTTTGCATTGCTGGCGGTGACACTGCTCATGGGGTGTGCGGTACCGGCGTTTTCGCAAGACGATGCGACTGACAAAAAAGACTCGGCCAAGAAGTCCGACAAGAAATCGAAGAGCGAATCAGGAACAGTAACGATCACTGAATCAGTTGGAACTGGTGTTGGTCGCGATGGTAACTGGAAGAAGCATGCTCAGGGCTCGCCTTCCATCAGCGCCGCGAAGAAACGCGTTGCTGCTGAACCGAATAGCGCCGATGCGCATAACGACTTGGGTTGGGCGTTAAGACAAAACGGCAAAATTGAAGAAGCCGAAGCCGAACTGAAAAAAGCTATCGAACTGGACGATAAAATTCCCTACGGACACTCTAACCTGAGCGTCGTTTATCTCGACAGTAATCGCGTTGCCGATGCGGAGAAAGAGGCTGCACGAGCTGTTTCAATTGACGACAAATCGCCGATTTTTCGCGTGGTTTATGGAAATGCATTGTCTGCAAATGGAAAACTGGATGAGGCTGTTAAAGAGTACAACCAGGCAATCACCTTGCGCGCTGACTATGAAAACGCGCTCTACAACTTGGGCCGCGTACTCAACCTTCAAGGCAAAAATGCCGAAGCAAGCACAGCACTTAGCTCCGCGTTAAAGCTTGATCCCAACGATCGCAGAGTTATCGATCTCTTAGATAAGCTCCTCACAAAGGATCCCGAGCCCAAGAAAGTGTCTAAATAACTGCACGTTAAATCAATCAGAAATGGCGTCCCCGGTTTTTTTACTTGGGGGCGCCTTTATCTTTGTGGTTGTCAATTGGAGTTCGGGGAAGTATATTCAGTACGAGCCCGACGAAACTTTTTCGCCCGAATTCCCTATTTAGTATGCAGGTGCAGATATGTCTAACGAAACAAGTTCGTGCTTTAAGCGCGCGTCTCTTTCCATTGCGTTAGTCGCTACAGTTTTTTGCTCCGGATTGGCTATTGGTCCGGTTTTAGCTCAGTCCAAGGAATCAAGCGGCGGCACAACGGTTCAGAAAAATGCAGATGGCACTGTCGAGGCGTATGATGAAGGCGAATCGGCGCAATCAGATCAACCCGTGGAAACAACTCAACCTGGAGATGGACGAATTCACTATCGTCCGGGAACAACCCCGTATCAGAAGAAATTCTCCGATGGCACCACGGTGAAACGAAATCCTGATGGTTCGATTGAAACATGGGATGAAGGTGAAACACACCATTATCAAGGGGGGCTCCCTGTCGGTTCTTCCACAACTCGTAAAAGAACAACGACGAAGCGTGCGAAGTCCACAACCGGAGCGAAAGCAAAAGTGACAACGACATCAAAAACTGTCGTTAAAAAAGTGAAGTAGACTGTAAATTAGGCTTGATAGCTGTCGAGCTAAAGCCGGATGAATAAACAGAAGAGAAGGAGTGTTGCTCCTTCTCTTCTTGCGCTAGCCGAGGTCATCCGTTATTGATCTGTAAACTGGATCTTAGAGTCCTAATCTTCAGTTCACCAATTTTGTTTAATGAGATGGCGAGATGTAGATCACCTGCGCCAGTCGAGCGAGTG
>CAZRMH010000262.1:0-11771 GCA_964600935.1 uncultured Candidatus Obscuribacterales bacterium | reverse complement strand
CCAGGAAGCGATTCAATCTCCTGCCGCCTGCTTTTCGGAGCCGTCATTACGCGCGTCAAAAGTCGAACTAAGCGCAATGGGTCTGCCCCGGCCGGTGAGTGGCGCATTCACTAATGTCTATAAACTGATCGGCGCCGATGGCAATGCTCGCGCCGTGCGATGCTTTCATAACGACATCCCGGACCTGCAATTGCGTTATTCCAAGATTTTGGAAAAGCTCTCAGGATTGCATGCCAACTGGTTGATCAAAACTGAATTTGTCGAGAAGGGAATCAAGGTTCAGGGTAACTGGTACCCGATTGTGATCATGGATTGGGCTGACGGACTGCCGCTCGACCGCTACCTCGCCAGGCATGGTACTAATCAATCGAAACTCAATAGTATCGCGCAGCAATTGCGTTCGGTCCTCAGCGAGATGCAAAAGCATGGTATCGCCCACGGTGACCTACAACATGGAAACATTTTGATTGTCGACGATGGTCTTAAACTTATCGACTACGACGGTTTCTTCGTATCCGAGTTAAGCGGCATGGCCAGTGCAGAATTGGGGCACGCAAACTATCAACACCCATATCGCAACAGAGAGCACTTCGGTGCATACATCGATAATTTCCCAGCCTGGTTGATCACCATCTCACTGATGAGCATCGCAGCAGATCTCGAGCTACTCGCCTACAGTAAAGACCGTGAATGTCTGTTGTTCGCGCATGCAGATCTTATTGCGCCATATGAATCGCCGTTGTTTACGAGACTACGAGAACACCCGAAACAAGAGATTCAAGATGCAACCAGAACTCTAATTAGATTGCTGGATTGCCCGGTTGAGATGGTGCCATTTCTAGATGCAAGCGATGATGATCTTTTAAATTTGCCTCAAATGGATCCAAACGATCAAATCAAAGCAATCGACGAGATCCAGCAGACCGAGCCCACCAGGTATATCGAGCGCCCACCCGTTTTATCTGCGCTGGAGAAACTAAGTACAACGAAACGGGGACATAAAAATCACTTCGGTTATCTGTTGAAAAACGCCAGCGCTAAAGGTGGAGCAATATTATCCTCGGTGTTTCAGCAAAGACTGAATTCACACCAATTCTACAAGAAAGGCGATGCACTCTTTGTTGCAGGAAACTATAAAGAAGCAGTCGAGAATTACATAAATGCGCTGGCTGAAACCGCTAAGGAGAAGGAGGTTCAGCGGAAGCTGAACTATATTGCTCACTCTCGACAACAGGATGATATTACCAATTTCGACTATGACAAATTAGAAGACAATATCAACCTCAGTCTGGGCAAATGCCAATTGTTAAACAACAATCCGGCAGCCGCAGTTTTTCACTACAAATCTGTGATAAAAAAATATCCGAGCCACTCCAGCAGACCGGAGATACTCGATGCAATCGTTGGCCTGATGATGGCTTATTGTCAGCTTAAAAGAGAACCAGAGGCCGCTGCACTGGTAGAACAAACGTGCAGTTGGAAAAACACGGATGTTATCCGCAACGCGCCACCGTTCTCAGCAAACAATTTGTCGTGTACATTACTGGGCTACGGCAACGGACCACTGGCCAATGCGCCGGGTCTGAGCGTAGCACTAGGATTGGTGGCGTCATTTTTCGAGAAGGCCGCCCAATACGATCAAGCAGCTTCTATATACGAAGCAGCCAGATCTCTCAGGGGCGGCACAGGCAGTGCCGATGATCTTGAACTGCTTCTGCGAATCGGACAGTGCCAGTTGTTAAACCGCCGTCCAGACCTGGCACTCCATCACTTCAATTCAATCACGCAATCGGCAGCCAGAACGGATGCTCTTTGCGATCGAGCGGCCGTGGGCCAGGCGGTTGCATTTAAGATGATGAACTCGAGACAAGACATCGTTAAAGCTATGCGAACTCGCCTGCCCGAACATTTGTTCAACTGCCTCAAAGCAGAGTTGGACGGTCCGCTGGCAGATTTGGAAGAGCTCGGCGACGTCATAGTCGCCTTCGCTGCCGAACTTGGAAATGTCGAACTGATGGGCGGATTGAGAATGGCTACACGCCTTGCAGCGGACAATTATAAGCGGCTCGATGACAAGAAGATTTCCGAAGCCATAATCGATTTGTTGAACACAGGAAATTTTCTCGAAGCGGACAAATTGGCGACAGAAGATATTTTGAAACAGGACGAATTGCGCCGGCGCTTCTACGAGGGCGCTCAGATATTCGCTCGAAATCTCACCACCTGTGGTGCTTACGATCAAGCTTTCGAACTCTTGCAAAAGTACAAATGCGAAAAGAGCCTCCTGGTAGAAGCCATGGAAGGTCAGGTGATTCGTCACATTCGCGCAGCAACGCGGCAAATAAAATGGAACGATTCCGATTTTCAAGAAGGACTCGTGGTTTTGAAGGCACTGTGCGCCAATAATGCTCTGAGCGAATACATCTGCCAATATCTAGCGGAGACGGTCTGCGCCTGCTCCGATCGCTCGGACGAGTTTCTCCACGATGTGAGACAGCTTGCTGATTTAATGGCAAAACATCATCCTGATGGAGCTTCCAATCCTCAAGTCTTAAAACTGCGAATGTTCGCGCTGAATGCCGAGTCGAATAGCCCTGCGCCGCCCTCACAAACAAAATTGAACGCAGCTCCGATATCGAAGCTGGGATCGCAGTTTGAAAAAGCAACCAGAGCATCGACCATAAGCGCCCGCAGCCGGCATATGGAAACCGACGCGCTGGCGCTGCTCCGGCAATGTTCTCTAAAGAACTGGGACCCGACGATTTTTGAAAAATTTCTCAACGAGATCGAAGAGATGAAGAGACAACGTTCACTGACAACAGAGTTTTGTCAAAAACTTTCGACATCGCTATTAGATCATTTTACCGAGTCGAGTGGCATGAATCGCTGGTCTAAAGAGGCAAAATCCATACCGGCAGCTCGGCGAGACTCAACAAAACAATCGGTCAACAAGCTATTCGATCTATTTGCCACCGTTCCCGGAATCGACTCATCGACGCTTCGCAAAATTCAAAAGTGTGTGGAGAAAATTTAGAATGAAGCATCACACTTATTTCTGCGAGAAATCGAGTTTCGTCGTCGGTCCCTGGACATCAGGACGAGGCTGATGGGCCTTTTCGCGCTCGAGAAGCAAGCGAGTCATTTCAGCAGAACATTTGTCGAATGTCTGTTTGATCGCATCTGTTTCGCTGATCGGATTCAGTCCATGATTGGTTATGCGATCGTATTCTTGAGTGAGCATCAGGCTGTAATCGAAAATGGTGCTGCGGTAGTTTGTATTCAATTCGGAAACCGCGCGCTTGTGAGCATCCTTAATGGCTAATTCGAACGACGGTCCTTCACCTGGATAAACTCCAGAATAAGTCCTTTGAGCGTAATGTTTTACGATTCCGTCAGCGAATTCGTATACGCGTTGAACGATCACGCGGTGTCCCTCTTCATGCTCGACACACTTCTTCGGTGCGCCTTGCGGAAGCCAGATGATCACAGGTAACGACAACGTGGCGCGCAGATTCTTCGGACGAATATGCACAAACCAGCGTCCATGCCGTTCTTCCTTATCGATTACATCGATGTCATCCATGAGCACCGATAGATCGAAAGAAAACTCGGTGAGAGCCTGCTCGTCCGGCTTCAATTTTGGACGAGGTCCGAATGGATTCCAGGGGTTGAAAATACGACGCTCAACCGTCGAAGGTAACCGTTCTACCCTCAGATCCATGACGCCGCTAGTTTCTTCAGCGCCGCAATTGATGCCCGTTCCGAACGATGAAAGAACCGCCGCCAGTAGAATCAAAGTTGTCGAACAAACACGTCGCGCCATCGTATAACCAAAATTCCCACTCTGGCATGTTATCATCCTACCAGCTTATGATTATCCCTATAAAATGACTTTCAACGATCACTTTTCCAATCAAGCAGCGACCTACCGTCGCTTCAGACCACACTATCCCAAAGAGCTGTTCGATTTTCTCGCATCGATCACTCCGACGAAGCAGAGCGCATGGGATTGCGCCACCGGCAATGGTCAAGCGGCCGTCGCTCTGGCTGACTACTTTGAAAAAGTCACCGCCACTGATGCCAGTGAAGAACAAATAAAATTAGCAATCGAACACACCAAAGTTCAATACGAAGTCGGAACGGTTGAAAACAGCGAGTTGGACGATCGATCACAAGATTTGATCACGATCGCTAACGCGTTACACTGGTTTGACATTGAACCGTTTTTCATGGAAGCGCAAAGAGTTTTAAAACCCAAAGGCGTAATCGCGGCCTGGTGCTATGAAGCCTTCAATATTGATGACAGTGTCAGCCCCAGTTTCGATGCGCTTTATGCCGATCTAAAATCGTTTTGGCCTAAACAGATAAAATTAGTTCGTGATAAGTACAAAACTATCGATTTTCCTTTTGAAGAGATCCACACGCCCAACTTTGAAATGAAATTGGATTGGGATCTAACTCATTGTTTGGGCTATATTGCCAGCTGGTCAGCCGTGCAGGCTTATCGCAAAGAACTCGGCAAAGATCCTATTGAAAAACACTTTGACTCCATATGTGATGCCTGGGGCGACCACACGCTCAAACGTACCGTAACCTGGCAAGTGCATATTCGCGTCGGTCGCGTTTAAAAGAGTGAGAAGACGGCGTTGAAACCAGGCGTGCGCGCCTCTGGCACGTCGTGCCCATTTCGACAAGCCGAATAAACCCTGATGCACAACTAGTGATTTTCCCAGTCACTCTCGCAGCCTAGCGGCGGTGTAGTCGTCGCCGCGCAGAAATAGACTGATGATGGTGTGAGCGCATTGGGACAAAATTATGAACTACAAACACGATCCATACAGCATGCAGCTGTCAGTCACGCGAGATCCGGCCGTCGCAACCTCTTTGTCCGTTATTCCCGGTCTTGGTCAAATTTATAATTCGGAGACGCGCAAAGGCCTGCTCTTCCTACTTGTCGGCATGACAAATATTCTTCTTCTGGGACTTTTATCCTGGAGTAAGCAGCTGGTAAGCGCGTTGAGCGCTTTCAGCAGTGAATTCAATATCAGGCCCAACGGTGATATCGTCAACGCATTATCGAATTTCCATCCCGGCAGTCCCTCGATGACGATGCTGGTTATTCTGTTCGTGGCATTCATCGGATACGCTATGCGAGACGCATACGACCATGCTAAAACAGTCAAGCGAAACGCCATCTATGCACCAGTGGTGATGCACATGGATGAAGCATCGAGCGGAAGCTATCTGTTTCACGCCGCACTGATGGCAACTCTCGTTCTCTTTGCTTTTTTCTTTCTGCTGCCCACGCCCACTAGACCGCAGGTCACAGTTATTGAGTTTCTCAACCCCAAAATCGAGACGCAGATTAAGCAAAAAACTAAAAATCTGGCGCCCAAACGCGCTGAGGCTTTGCGCGATCCAAGTTTAAAACAGATAGTGCATAACCCCTCCTCCAATGCCAATCTCGGCGCACAGTCGCCGCATCGGACATCGCTGTCCAAACCGACACCGCAAAACAAACCGGCGGAAGCCAGCAAATCGGCTGAGGCGCCGAAACAATCAGCGCCGGCTAAATCCGAACCAGCTAAAGCAACCAAGCCAGTGGAGACTAAACCAGCAGACTCAGCGCCTCCGGCTCAAACAGCCAAACCGAATATTAAACCAATTGCCCCACAGAGTGCATCGGCACCGACACCAAATCCCATCAAACCTCCGGTACTACGGCCGGTGGCACTGCCGGCGCTGATGCCTCAATCTCCGGCGCCGCAGCCGAAAGCAGCGCTCGACCCAGCAAAAATGCTGGAAGGGTTGATGCCGATGTCGGCACCGAGCAAGCCATCGCAAGTTCCTGCGCCAACAGGTCTAGCCGTTAAGTCCGCGAACGGAGCTCCAGTGCTGGTAGCAAGCAATATTGCCCCTGCCGGACTTGGCAGACCTCAACCCGGAATCGCCATGCCGGCGCGCTCAAGCGGCGCGACCACGCCTAATATTATCGACACAGGCAGCCGCTCCAACAAATCATCTCACGGGACCGATGGACCGTCTCCCCGTGGTGCATTGAGATCGAACGGCGATGATCTGGCGATGGTCACTCCGGTCGGCGGAAACAAATCAAACAGCGACGGCAGTAATCGCACAAGAACAACAGGTCCATCAGCCAGTCGCACAACCGGTCCCAACGGAAACGACGACGGCTCGCTGGACAAATTTGCCGGTTTGAAACCTTCAGTGCCCGGTCACGACACGCCCGGCGGTAAAGACGGACAACGAGGAACGAGCGACGGCAATAAGATAGGAGACTCGCAGTCGAGAGCTGAGCGAGAAGTAGACTTCTCACTCTATATGGCGAACCTTCAACGCCGAATTAAGCGCGCCTGGTTTCCACCAAAGTGCCCAACTTCCAAGAGAATTACCGTGCGATTCAACATCAGCAGAAACGGCACTTTACACAATTTGAAACTTGTCAGCCCCTCGGGCGAGTCTCTCAACGACCAGGCCGCTATGAAAGCGGTTATGAACGCCGCCCCCTTCGCGCCGCTGCCTGATGGCTCGCCCGAAGATGTCGATATCGAATTCAAGTTCGATTACAACGTTTTCAACTCAACCGGCACTACCAATTTCCGCAGGTTTTAGGGGTATTGAACACAGTTCGAGTCGGCACAGGGATGGGTATATTGGGTAAGCCATAGCAAATCTATCCCAGCCATGCAGATAACTACGGACCCAATCGAAACCCTAGATCAGAAGACATTCCCGCTTAACCGCTACAAGCCCATCGAAAAGCTTGGTCACGGTGAATGCGGGCGTGCCTTTCTGTGCTTTGATCAGTTTATCGAGCAAGATGTCGTTGTTAAGACGATGGGCGCGGTTGAACTGGATCAGCTCATCGATTTTCAACGCGATGCCACCATTTTATGCCGATTGAGCAATCGCGGACTCGCCCAAGTTCTCGATTTTGGCTGCACCACAAGTGGTGCCACATACATCGTCAGCGAGTATCACCCCGGCATAAATCTCAGCAGTCATATCAAAGAGGGTGAGCTTCTGCCCATCGATTTGGCTATAAAAACTTTTGCCGTTATCGCCGAAGCACTCACAGCCATGCATGAACAAGGCGTCTTGCATCGCGACGTAAAAACATCCAACATACTTGTGAGAAACCTTGACACAACCGACTGCGCGATTTATTTGCTCGATGCCGGAACCGGCCGAATCAAGAATGCCACCATGCAACCAAATATTCTGGACGGCAGAAGTATCCCTGGCGATCCTCTCTACATGAGCCCGGAATTCGCACAGCGCCTGAACTACGATGCGCGCTCTGAAATTTTCGCCTTGGGCTGCGCGATGTTCGAAACGTTAACCGGCCGCACTCCATTCGATGGTGCCAAGGCGCTCGATAATCTTTCGCGCAGCAGCGCCCCCAGTTTAAATCAACTGGCAAAAGGAGTTTCATTCCCATATAAGTTAGAGTCGTTTATCGGCAAGTGTTTGTCGCGCAGCCCAGAGACTCGCTACCAAACGATGCTGGAAGTTTCGCAATCACTGAGAACGCTGGCGAAACTTCAGCTGAAAGTGGAACCGTTGCTAGATTTCGCAGAGTACTCACCCACTGAAGTAGACTCTCCATCAGCTCAAAGCCAGAAGAAAAACAACCGCAGCGGCAAGAACGGCCAAACCGTCGTAGTCGACCGAAACGACCAGGATCCGGCTATACGACTTGTAAATACTGACGGCATCGAGTTCTCAGACAGCAATAATCCAGCAAACGTAACATTGTTTGCAGAGGAAGAATCGTCCAACGGTGTGTCCGTGAGTTTGGCGCGTAAAGCCGTTAAGAAGGCTGCGACAAACCAATCAGTATTTCAAACCACCAACCCCGCCACTATAACTGGCACACCACCAGCAGTGGCATCAGACGGAGCGTCGTTTCGACAAAACCGTCAGGATTTATTCAAACAGATCCTGCAATCGAGCATCGTGTGGCTGAAAACCAGTCCCTATCGACCGCTAGTCGGAGCGCTGGCGATCATGTTGGCGGCAGCAACAATGATTTCCTACAGTTATTACACCTATCTCAGCGCGCCAAGTATCGACATTGAGGGCACTGTCCTCGGCTATCAACCAGCGACGGGAGCGACGCCAGGGTGGCTCGAAATCGAACATCTGGATCGTTTGGGTACTGCAACAACGGATAAAATTATTATTGAAACGGATGAACAGAACCTCCCTCAGAGAGAAGCTGTGCCGATGTTGATGAACGACTCCGACAGCGATTTGGCAAACCAGGAAATTTTCGCCAATGGTGAAATCAATCTCGATCATCTCAAACTATCTGTCCCGACCAAAGAACTGAAAAGTGATTTGATGCTCGGTCAGAAATGGGAGCTTGAATGTCGCAAACAGTGGGACGGAAGCCTGGTAGTCGAAAAGCTAGTGTCCGGGGCAGTTCCTTACGGACAAGAGCAACTGGAAGACATTCACCTCGTTCTTTCCAAAATGGTTTATTCGTTAGCGCACCAACCAGTTGGAGCAGAGCTCGAAGCGGACTCGAGCTGGTCAGTCGACAGTTTTGAATCTGACGTTCCCCTGGAAGCGAAGCCTCCGGGCTTGCCACCAGAGCCGCAAGTGTTTCCAGCAGCAGATTTGAAACTGAGAAAGTTGTCGAGCATTGATTGTGTGATGATGATGAAGGCACCCGCTTGGATGTCACCAAGTACAAAATACTTGAATATCAGATTAGTGAATACAACCAACTCGAGTAAAGCAAACTGGCGCGTTGATCTGATCGAGCCGTGCACCGAGGGCGATTGGAATCGCCGTTAGACCCTGGTCGCAGTGCCTTTGTTCTCCAGCAAATGCAATTCGAATGCCTGGTGAATCAATTTGGCGGCTTTCTCCGCGGAGTCGCGCGAGACAATACAACTCAATTTCATTTCGCTGGTCGAAATCATTTTGATGTTGATTTCGTTTTCACCAAGCGTAGTGAACATGCGCGCAGGAATATCGGGTTGTTCAACCAACCCCGCGCCGATCAAACTTACTTTCGCGCAGTCACCATCAACTTGAACAGACCGAGCACCAAGTTGAGACTTGAGTTCTTCGAGCACGGTCACGGCTTCGTCGAGAACATCGGAGCTCACAGTGAAGGCGATACTATTGTGTTCCATTGATGGATGAAACGATTGAACAATCATGTCGATCCCAATATTCCGTTTTGCCAGCGCGTTGGTTATCTTTCCTGCGATACCAGGCTGATCCGGCACATCCATGATGGCGACCGCCGCTTGATCCTTATCGATTGCTACCGAACTAATTGCGCGAAAAATTTCCATTTCCCCTCCAACGATTAGAGTACCCTGGTCTTCTGGTTTAAACGTGTTGCGAACTCGGAGTTTGACGTCATATTGCCGCGCCAATTCAACCGCGCGAGGATGCAATACCTTGGCGCCCAGCCGCGCCATCTCGAGGACTTCGCCATATGAAACTTGCCTGATCAGGGCAGCGTCTTTGACTAAATTCGGATCGGTTGTATAGATGCCGTCGACATCAGTGTAGATATCGCAGCCAATTGCATCAACTGCCGCAGCAAGCGCGACCGCTGTGGTATCAGAACCACCACGACCAAGCGTAGTGACATCACCGGTCTCCGTGACGCCCTGGAACCCGGCGACCACGAGGACATCATTGTCCTTGAGCCGCTCGGAAAGTGTCTCCTTGCGAATATCGACGATGCGTGCATTGGTGTGAATACTCTCGGTAAAAATGCCAACTTGTCCGCCAGTTAGCGACCGTGCCTGCACGCCCATGTCTTGCAACTTCATGGCCAGAAGGGCGATGGAAACTTGTTCTCCGGTGGAGAGCAGCAAATCAAGTTCGCGTTTCTCAGGACTGGTCGAGCAACTCTTTGCCATTTTCAAAAGGTAATCAGTGGTATCACCCATCGCCGATACGACGACAATCACTTTTGATTTTTTGGCGCAGTCAGCGACGATGCTCGCAACATGCTCGATTCGGCCGATACTCTTTACCGACGAACCGCCGAATTTGAGCACTTGAATTTCATTACTCATGAGTTGCCTTCAGACCCTCCTTATCGACTTCAAGACTTAGAACCCGGACTGAACCTTTTTGAGTCGTTGCCCAATCCTCTAATTCAGCACTGATCGTTTTAGCATGCCGTGCCTCGGCAAGGACCAGAACTGAAGAGCCGGCGCCGGATAGCACCACCCCTAGTGCCGGAGAATCTCGCAACAGTGACCTGACCGCCTGCAACTCAGGTACTAATTCTTGTCGGTACGGCTCGTGTAGACAATCAGTCAGTCCGGCTTTCAAAAGTTCTCGATCGTGCCGCTCTATTGCCATCAAGAGTAACGCTGTGTTTTGAACGTTGCTTACCGCTTCGGCCATGGTCACTGATTTCGGCAATACCGAACGTGCATGAGCGGTGCTGACTTCACGATCGGGAACGACCAGGAGCGGTCTCCAGTCGTCAGGCCAATTGACGTTCGTTGCGACGTACGAGCGTGGTTGTTTGATACAGGAGCTAGCCACCAGACCGCCGAAAATGCTGGCAGAGACATTGTCTGGATGTCCTTCGATAGCAGCAGCGATTTGCAACGCCGATTTTCGGTCCGGTTGATCGCCAGACAGTACCATGCCGGCCCAGACTGTACCAGCGATACAAGCGGCACTGGAACCCAGTCCGCGAGACAACGGAATTTCCGAATCGATGGTAACTTTGAGATCTTTCAATCTTGGCTGCAATGAGGGGAAATGTTTTTCCAGGACTTTTAACACCAGATTGTCACCGCCGCGCGGCAGTGCTGATGCGCCATCACCAACAACGACAATCTCCGGCTCATGCCGCTTTGATTCACCTGGTGACTGTAATTCGAACGTCAGTGTGCAATAAAGTTTGTATGCCAGAGCAAGTGAGTCAAAGCCAGGACCTAGATTGGCACTGCTTCCTGGAACTTTAATTGTCAGTCGTTTGTTCATCGCTTTTCTGTTTAAGACCCGGGTCGTTTCTCTTTTCTCTAAGACGCAGCTAAAACCCATGGTCGCTTGGGGCGCTCGCTACTTCAGTCCCATGGCGGCAATCAACGTGTCCAGCTGCGGTTCAATCGGTTTGAGGGCAACTGCACTATGGCTGAGAGCGCAATCCGGATCTTTCAAACCGTTGCCGGTCAGGACACAGACGACAGTGGCATCACCGCTGACAATTCCTTTCTGCGCCATCTTCTTGAGACCGGCAACAGAAGCGGCGCTGGCTGGCTCGCAAAATACGCCTTCTAACTGAGCAAGCATTTTGTAGGCTTCGATAATTTCATCGTCAGTAACTAGATCGATCATTCCGTTCGAACGATCAATTGCATTTTGTGCTTCCTTCCAGCTCGCCGGATTGCCAATCCGAATCGCGGTTGCCAGGGTTTCGGGTTTTTCAATCGGATGTCCATGAACCATCGGAGCGGCGCCAGCGGCCTGGAATCCGCACATCCGAGGAACACGCAAATTGTTGGGTCCGACGATTTCGATTTCGGCTGTCGCGCTACCGGTTTTATACCGCATGTGGCGACCGGAATCTTCGACCGTACTCCATTGACAAAATCCTCTGAAGTAAGCGGAAATGTTGCCTGCGTTACCCACCGGTATGCAAAGAAAATCAGGAGATTCGCCCAGGGCTTCTCTGACTTCGAAGGCGCCGGTTTTCTGTCCTTCCAGACGATATGGATTGATCGAATTGACGATCGTGACCGGGAAGTTTTCCC
>CAZRMH010000261.1:0-11783 GCA_964600935.1 uncultured Candidatus Obscuribacterales bacterium | reverse complement strand
GGGCGAAAACTATTTCCAACAGAGAATGCCTTCCTATGTATGAATCAGCAGTCCTTCGAAGCCGCACCTCAGATCACAAAGTTCGCGTATGGGCTACCAAAATTTTTATCATGGGCAGTCATGACTTGCTTGAATAAGTCGCCCGACCATCGCCTGCAATCAATGGACGAATTAAACGCAGTTCTGCAGGCAGTTTCTGATAAGCGACTGAAAGCTCAATTAGCTGCGGCGTCAATCTTTTATAAACAAAACCTGCAGAATCTTTTCCGTTCAGGCACCACTTCTAGTGACGCAAACCAACCGAGCAAAGGTGTTTCTACCCTTATCAAAATGGCGCCGTTCATAGCTATGATTGTAGTTGGATCTATTTTGTACCACTTCGTTCGATCACCGTTAGACCAGCCAAAGACCGCAAGCAATCCGACCGCTGACTCGTCAGTCTCAAAATCACTTTCAGAGGGGCTCAAGGATGCCTACATCCTCGACATTCTCAAGCAGCAATTCCGAGACATCGAAAACGAGATTGCTAGATTAAGACAAGAAAAACAAATTGCGGCGGCAGAAAAAATGAGCGCCGAACTTCTAAATTATCGCGGAATGTTTGACGGCGCGATAACGTTATCACATCAACCTGCTACGACTGAAGTTCATGCAATCGCTGTTCATAGGGGCCAAGGAGGCATCCATGGAATTCAGAAAAGTGGATTAGCCGGCACTGTGAACCTGGACGTGACATATCAAGACAATCCGATCATTTTAACATTGTCAGCAGAGAATCCAGTTAAGTGGAAAGTTAGCACCGCCCCTGGTGTGCGACTGAAAAAAATAATTATCACCGGTCCCTCTCCACAGACCCTTGAAAAGCCTCAACCTGACACGATTCTGGAATTCAATACAGACAAAAACAAGAGCAGTCAGTTATTCTGGAAACGCGGAAATCGGTATGACCGAATTGACTTTCAACGCGTTGACGAAATTGCAAAAAAGGAAGCAAACGCGACTTTAGTTTCAATCCAAAATTTCGATACACCCAGAGAAACAATTATTGTTGGCAGCGAAAACAGCATCTGGAGGGCTGAACACGTTCTCTGGCGCATGCGGGAATTCCATCAAAAGTGCATGCTTCACAACGAACAATTAGTAGAAGCACAACTTAAATCTTTAGATTTCGACGGTGTCTGGACCGAAGGCGAAATGGTGAATCCAGTTAAAAAGCTGGCTCATCTAACTCTTTCCGGACCAATTAAATCTACGCTGAAGCAGCCTGACATGGACTTCTTCAGCGCCGTTGCCGTTACTCGGTCAGGAAAAAATAAACTCTGGTATCTACTCAGTGATGACCGCGAAAGACAAGTGGCCAGTTATCTCCGCGACGTGAAGAAAAACGCTAATACGTCGTTACAAGAAACCGACGGAAGAAGTTCTGATATGGTCCCTTGGGTTGCTGAGTACGACCCACAAAAGAACTCTATTAAGCCTCTAATAACTCCAAAAACACCTGGCGCGCCTGCTTGGTGGGAGTGTAGCAGTATCGCCTACGATACCACCAGTGATTCACTAATTCTACTCGCCGACGAGATCGATTCACAATTTATTGTTTACGACATTCAAAAACGTAAATGGTCACGAATAGCTCGTACACTGCCGTACGTCAAACGACTACTGTCCGCTTGTTACTGTGCGGAGGAAGATACAATCTACGCTCTTGGCACTGACGTTACGGAACCGCCGTACAAATTGTTACTCTACAAAATGAGCAAAAATGGAGAAGTGCTGAGTACCGTTCCTTTGTCAGCGAAAATCTATGAACCCGAGTCTCTATCGACGATTCAACTGCAGTCAGTTGGATCGAAGATCATCGCAATCATCACAAATCCAACTGATCACTCACCAGATTGGCACGTTAAAGAGCCAAACTGCGCGGTCATAGACCGCTTGACCGGAAAAGTAATTTTCTCAGGGCCTATGGCGCCAAGCGAAAAGGGCAAGTGATTATGGAAAAGGAACAAACTCGTATTGACCTGCGCTGTCGAACTAAAGTGTGTCCTTCATGCAATGAGGAATTTGACGAGCAAGAACATAACGAATGTCCGATTGACAAAGAACCTTTGTGGCCAATCGAAGAAGATTCGTTGATTGGCAAGCAAATTTCGGAATTTGAAATTATTTCCAAGATTGGCACCGGAAGCTCATCTAACGTGTATGCAGCGATACTTCGGCCGAAAAACAACAAATTAGAATTGGCTGAAACAAAGGTGGCAATTAAAATTCTCGATGCAAATCTGCTTTCAGATCCTATTGCAGTAAAGCGGTTTCAAATGGAAGCCGAGATGATACGTTCGCTCAATCACCCCTGCATCTCAGCAGTACTAGATTTCGGAGTCCTCCCTGACGGTCGTCCATTTCTAATTTTGGAACATGTGGAGGGCATTACCCTCAAAGAACATATCGCCAAGAAGGGACGTTTAACTCCGGAAGAAACAAAGTCCATTCTGACTAATGTATTGGACGCGGTCGAAGAGGCTCATAACAAGGGGATTCTCCATCGCGACTTAAAACCAGGCAATATTATTTTGGACCAAAACGGAAATGCAAAGGTTGTCGATTTTGGCATTGCTAAAGCAATTACAACTGAAGTCACCACTTCGGTTACCGTGACCGGCGCCTCGCTTGGAACGCCAGCATATATGAGCCCGGAACAATGTCAAGGCAAAAACTTGGACGCGCGTTCCGACATTTATTCTCTGGGTTGTTTGATTTACGAATGCCTGTCCGGGCAAAAGGTTTTTCCGTCAGAAAACGCATTCAGCTGCATGCGCCAGCACTCCTTTCACGAGCCGATTCCTCTAGCCGAGCTGGTTTCGGACGTGCCAGATCAACTTACGCATGTCGTCATGAAATGCCTGGAGAAAGACGTAGAAGATCGAGTTCAATCTATCAAAGATCTCAAGGCTATTCTGGACGGAAAAATTATCCTTGAAAAATCTCAGCGGAAGCGCTCGCGATCACGTGAAAACGGACATCCCCTAAAGTTACTAACACTATATCTAGTACCAATAGCTGTTCTCACATTGATCGTTGTCGCATTTCATTCGAACAAACCGGCAGCATCGCAGAAGCCATTACCCCGTCTAGAGAACACATATGCGGTCGGAGAGACCGCGGCAGTGCCTACACAGAATCTGCCTGACGACGTATTCTTCCGACAGCCCTCTTCCATTCTGGACGGTCTCAAAAATCAGTTTGCCACTATAGAAAAAATTATCACTCGCCATGAAAAAAATGGAAAATTACTTGAAGCAGCAGAAATTAGAGGTGAGCTAACTAAATACCAGGCCTTGCTAACATCGAAAGATTATTCGCCGAACAAGATTCTCACTCCATCGGCAAAACACAAAACCAACGAGACCCTCTATGTGAATGCCAGTACTGGCAGGTTCGACGACCGCAATCGCAGATACAAAGCAACACTGAATGTTACCTACACAGGCAACCCTATTACACTTATTCTCAGTTCCGGAAATTCCATCGATTGGCGCGTCAATGCCGCACCCGGAGTAAAAATTTCCAAAATCTATCTGTGGGGTCTCAAGCCGAGCACAGTCAGCGGAATCAGCGTTTCAACCAAAGTCATAAATCAGCAAAAAATTCTCGGGAAGATGAATACCGGACGGTATCACGGCTCGGATTGGCTTCCATCTCCCGAAAATTTGCAAAAAACAATCGGTAATGATTTGATATTCGTACAAGATTTCGATCCTCGAGATACAGCCGGTGTGGTCGGTCCCGAGAATCTCAAATGGCGCGCGCAGCACCTGGAGTGTTTGATGGATGAATTCTACCAGAGATGCTTGAGCGACGATATAAAGCACGCCGAACAACAACTTAGTGAAGTGAATTTTGACGACTTCTGGTCGAAACCGATTCTAAAAATAAATTCCAAACAGGATAGCAGAGCCCTCCAATCTTTAGCTAACTCACGCGAAGCTCACGACACTGGTCTTCCCATAATCGCCGGAGTTCGGGGCGCATCGAAGAATGAATGGTATCTACTAGCTCGTGACGGCATGGTTAGACTGGAATCGAAGACCAAAAGAATAACATCGCTTCCAGCACCGTCTGATTTACCTGAAATAAAACTTTGTACTGGTATTACTCGCGATACCAAGCGAAATCGCATACTGGTTCTGTCCTCGCAGATGTTCGAAAACAGCAATCTAGTCAAATGCACGAATCTATATTCTTATGAGCCCGATCGCAAAACCTGGACACTACTTTCGAGAATTGAAGGCGCCGCCCTATCCGGATTGGGCTATTCAGTGTCAGATGACACTTTATACGCGCTAGCGTTTCATCCCACAGCCTATGGCATCGACGGCAGCAAAACAAGCGTCCTGCAGTTATCGCCAGATGGCGACCTAAAGTCTTCCAATCCGGTAGCGGATGACTTAACCGATATAATCCCGTCGAGTCCACCGAACTCGCAAATTGTAGTTCACGACCGCCTTTTGATAACGACATTCGAAGATGGTACGACGACGGTCATTGATCGAAACGACGGTCAAGTTTTAAAGAAATTCCACTGATCGATAAACCTTGTGAGAGCATTGGAAATCATTTTTATCTAAACGGAAACAAATTCTAGGTTGGCACTTCAAGTTTATAACCGACACCATATACGGTGGTAATTATGGAGGGAACACCCTCACGGTCGATCTTATCTCTCAGTCGCTGCATGCACACCCGAACAGCTTGCGGTGAAGCTTCTGACTCTGAAACCCAAACGCGATTAAGTATGTCGTTGTTGCTGAAAACTTGATTGGGATTTCTCATGAAAAATTCTAACAGAGTAAATTCTTTCGGCTTTAAATCAAGTTTTTTCCCGTCCAGAAACACCTCGTGCGAAACTGGATCAAGTTCTAAATTCGAAATCTTCAACCGCGTCGGAGTCACCAACGGTGGTCGGCGAAGAACCGCACGAACACGCGCAACTAGCTCACGAGCGTTGAATGGTTTAGTCAGATAGTCGTCGGCGCCAGCGTTCAACCCAGCTTCTTTATCGTCTATAGACCGCTTGCCAGTAAGCATTATAATAGGCGTGCTACCGCCAGTAGAGCGATATTTTTCGCACAGATCCAAACCGCTTTGCTCCGGCAATCCGACATCGAGCAAAATCAAATCGTAGTTGTATAAGCGCAGACGATCGGAAGCTTCGTTGCCTGTAGCAACGACCTCGACATCATAGTGATCGAGTTTCAGACAATCTGAAATCAAGCCCGATACGAATTCATCGTCTTCGACTACTAAAACTTTTACCATGACGAAACGCGCACAACTCTAACAACTTGGACAGTCTAACACACAGAATTATTTTAGCCCGAACGCATAATTTCGACTTCGCTTGAAGCAACTCGGCGATCGAGCAACTTACGCAGTCCAGGCGCCTTCTCAAGTTCCGGATCTTCCTTAACTACCGCAATAGCAGTGTTCCGAGCTTCCTCAAGTATACGTGCGTCTTTAACTAAGTCAGCAAGTACCAAATCAGGCAAACCACTCTGTCGATAGCCAAGAAATTCGCCAGGTCCTCGCAGTTCCAAATCTTTCTCGGCAATTACGAATCCATCATTTGTCAAAGTCATTATTTCAAGCCGCTCTTGAGTCGAAGGACTCTTCGAATCCGAAATCAAGAAACAGTATGACTGATCAGCGCCTCGTCCGACACGGCCGCGCAACTGGTGCAGCTGTGAGAGACCGAAGCGATCGGCATTTTCAATCACCATAACCGATGAGTTCGGAACATCGACACCAACCTCAATTACAGTGGTCGATACGAGAACGTCATATTCCTTTTTGCGGAACTCATCCATGACTTTGTCTTTCTGCTCGGCTTTCAGTTTACCGTGCATCAGTCCGAATTTTAGATGAGGGAACTCTTCCACTAGTCGCTCATACTCTTTGGTAGCCGCTTTAGCAGCTAGGCTCTCCGACTCATCGATCAGTGGATAAACGACATAAGCTTGCCGCCCGTTCTCGATTTCTTTGAGGATAAACTTCCAGAGATCATCGCGTTGACTAGGGCGTCCTACGCGAGTCTTGACCGGCTTTCTGCCCGGAGGGAGCTCATCAATTTCGGAGACATCGAGATCACCGTGCATCGTCATAGCAAGTGTACGCGGAATCGGAGTGGCAGTCATAGTGAGCAATTCAGGGCTCAAACTTTTCGCTTTTAAACGCGCTCTCTGCTTAACTCCAAAACGATGTTGTTCGTCGATGATAATCAAACCGAGATTGCGAAACTCAACGTCATCTTCGAGAAGCGCATGTGTACCGACAGCGATATGAGCCTGACCAGACAGGATTTCCTGACGCACTAAGCGACGCTCCTTAACACCATGCTTCCCGAGAACCAACGCGCATCGCAAACCAAGCGGAGTGAGCAATCTCTGGAATTGGCGAAAGTGCTGCTCTGCAAGAATTTCAGTCGGCGCCATCATCGCTGCCTGATATCCGTTTTCAATCGCAATAATGCAGGCGAGTAGCGCCACCACCGTTTTACCGGAACCGACGTCACCTTGAACCAGACGATGCATTGGTTTTGATGAAGCTAAATCGTGAGAAATCTGATTGAAAACTCTTTCTTGAGCACCTGTAAGTTTAAAAGGCAGAGCATCGAGAAGCTCCTTAACGAGCCCATCTTCAGATCGTTTCAGCGCGAGTACGTTCTCATGTTGATTGTCGAATTTATATCGACGATGAGCGAGCTGAAGCTGAATCGCGAACAGTTCATCAAAGACGAGTCTTCGCCTGGCGGCATCTTTCTGCTCGACCTCATCAGGGAAATGGATTCCACGAAGAGCCTCGGTCAATTCCATCAATCCCAACTCTGCTCGAAGACTGGCAGGCAAAGGATCATGAATTTGCTCGGCGTAACTCTCAAGCGCATTGTGCATGATAGTCCGCAGATAACGAAGCGAAATCCCCTCTGTGAGCGGATAAACAGGAACCAGACGCCCCGCGTGAATACTGCCTTGTTGATCCTCTTCGCCATCTGAAACCATTCCGAGAATTTCGACTTCGGAATTTTTCAGCGCTAACTTGCCCTTATAATTGTCACGTTCCACGATACCGGAGGCCAGCACTTGAGCGCCTTTCGGATACTGTTCCTTTAAGCGATCGAGCAGATATTTGTTGGACTTTCCGCCGACGAACTTTGTAATCGTAATCGTTCCAGTATTATCGGAGATCATGATCGTGAGAACTGAAACCGGTCTATTACGCGACTGAAACGCGCTAACTGACCTGATAAAACCGAAGATGGAAACTTCCTGACCTTCCTCTAAATCACGAATCAAGAGTCGATTCTTAAAATCCAGGTGACGTCGCGGATAGTGGCGCAACAGATCTGAAACGGTGGCGATTCCCATCTTGTTCAAAGTAGTTGCAATTTTCGGACCAACCCCTTTTACGAATTGGACGTTCGTTTCTTCGGGATCTTTGGACTTGCTTTCGCTCGCATTTTTTGCGGCATTCGCGCCTTCCGGAGCGGGATTCTGTTGAGATTTCGATGATGGATTCGGCTTCGCAACTGGTGCCGAACTTTTGCCTCCATTCCGAGTCGCGGACGAATCGACCGAATGTGACGAACCACCATTAGGCTTCGGCGAGCCGGCGCTCTGAGCTTGTTGCTCAGCCGGTCGCGGCGAGCCCTGGCTTAGCGACTCACCCTTTCTCGCGAAAGGAGACTGGCTTTTTGAAACGGATTCGTTTCGAGCTTGTTCGTTCGGGAGCGGCATGGGTTGACCGTTAACGACTGGCGTTATGCGAACGCCCAGACCTTTGAGTGCGCCATATCCGGTCTGACCAGCGCCCTCAGTGCTTCCTGAGGTCTCGCCGCGATTGCCACCAGATACGACACCAGCCACTGCCTGACCGTCTTCATCGACGACAGAATCGATAAACTCTTTCTCGCTGTTAATTACTTCATCGTCGTTGCCGTTCGTTGGCGCCACTTCGTCAGCCTTGCGAGCTTCTCCCAGCAACTCGTCGAGATGCGGTTCCAAAAGCTCATCAGCACGTTTAATAATCGACATGCGAGTTCCAACATCGGAATGCGCATAGTGACGGAACAAACCACGCAGGGTTAGCCACGTAGAGTCCAATGGATATCTCTTGGATAACCCGGCAGACGTTTGTCTCATAAATTGCGAGAACGTCGTTCGCCGACCGTGAAAATCCGCGTATCTCGAACGACGCTCAAGATTAAGCGCCTTGCGCATATTCACGACAAGGGTGTCTTTGCTTGGTCTTCCTTGTCCGACGATTGGGCTCACAGCGGCTCATACTCAGGGAAATCTCACTCTTATAGAGTAAAAGATGACGTCCCGGAATGCCAGTCAAGGAAATTAAACTAGCGCATATAAGCCATAACTTCCTGTTAAAACCGAGAACAGTTAACGCTTACGGGCATAATGTTGGCAAGAAACCGAAGACCAATCATGACTTTTGCGCCGGAAAAGTGTTCAAAGTGTTATCTGCCGAAAAATCCTCAAGGATCCGGCAGCTTGACGCAATGGTTATCTAGCTGCGCTTGCGACAGCCAAGCAGTGTCGACGGCCGACACAACAGTCGAGCCGACAATCGACCTTTGCAAGAAATGCGGCAAGCGATCAAGAGAGGGTCGCGTCGGTTCATTCACGCAATTTATTTTCCGATATGACCTGTGCGCCTGCGAATATCCAGAGTTTACCGAACAAGTCGCACAGATGCAGCCAGCGGTCATGCCACTTATGGACGGCGAGGTCTTCGATGACAGTGAAGAGGCTATCGCTGTCAATGATTCCGAGTTTCCCGCCGAACGATATAAACCGATTAGACTGACCGGCAAAGGTTCCAGCGGCGCGGTTTATGTGTGCCGAGACCGATTGCTGAACAAACTAGTCGCCGTAAAGATATTGCATCGCTTGAGTTCAGAAGACGTGATTGGATTCCAACGCGAGGCCGTGGTGCTCTCAAAATTGGAACATCCCAACATCGTCAAAGTTCTGGATTTTGGTACCACTGACAGTGGCAATCCGTATATGGTTCTGGAGTACATGGATGGAATTAGCCTGCGGGCGAAACTGGACGAAGAGGGTCCCATGAGCTGGCCGAACGCGCGGCAGGTGTTTCTGCAACTCGCTGACGGCTTGATTTATTGCCATGACAGACAGGTTTTCCATCGTGATCTAAAACCAGAAAATATTCTGTTCGTCGGCGACGAAAATAGCTATACCGTAAAACTGATCGACTTCGGCATTGCATTCATAAAATCCGAAGGCGTTTCGGGAACATCGAAACAGCTTGCCGGCACACCGTCGTATATGGCTCCGGATCAAGCGCTCGGACTGGTGTACGATTCACGTTCCGAGCTCTACTCATTCGGATGCGTACTGTATGAAGCGCTCACCGGCCAACCACCGTTCCTCGCGGACACCGCATTAGAAGTGATCTCCATGCACGCTAACGACAAGGCAGCACCATTGTCGACCTTCACCGGTGCCGACATGTCGGAAGCCGAAAAATTCCTGAGCAAGTGTCTTGCGAAAAAACCTGGAGATCGTTTCTTCTCAATGAAACGCGTGCACGAGGCACTCTTAAACCTAGAAATGAAAGACCGCGCTCAAGCGGCGGCCAATGAACAATCTCGAACAGCGGAATCCAATTTGATTCCCTTAACTTCGATCGTACCCGCAGTATCGGAAGGAGTCAGCAAATCTTGGGCTACAGTAATGATTTCAGTGATACTGGCAGTGGTATCAGGAACCGCTGCAATTTTCTTCCTCAACCAACACAACACAAAAGTAGAAACGACCTTCAGTCCGCTATTAGAAGATGAACTGGAAGTATCGCGCGGCGCAGGTAAAGCAAAATTCGAGTTAATTCAGGAGCAGGCTGGAACCTATATGGCTTCCGGCAGCATTGGAAAAAAAGCATTCACGAAAATCGCAAATAATCCAAGAGTGAGAAAACTGCACTTTAGTCCATCGGCAGAAATCGACTGGAAATCAATGCCACTGCTGGTGAACGCTCGCATAACAGAAATGAGTTTCCATTTTGTTGCAAAAGTCAATGACGACTCGATTCAATACTTGGAATCACTTCGTTTTTTACGACACCTGAGCTTATCCGAGACAAAAATTACAGACAAGTGCATACCAAGCCTCACCAGATTACGCAAACTGAAAGCCCTGACCGTATCTCACACAGCCTTGACCGGAGCACTCCTGCAAGAAATACCGAAACTGCGTCACCTCACCAACTTGCATATCGCGGGAATCCACAATATCACCCCGGAAGATATTCATTCTCTGCAAGCACTGCCGAAACTAGACAAACTGGAGATTTCCAGCAATCCAATCAGCGATGATTGTGCAAGAGAAATCGGCGGTCTGAACATTAGCAAGCTCGAAGCCAACGACTGCAATTTAAGCGACAAGGGCATCGCGGCTCTGAGCCGGCTTCCTCTAATCAGTCTGGCAATTGGCGCCAATCCAAAACTGACAAATCATTCACTGGATATTTTGAAAGACTTCAAAGATTTGAAACTTCTGAAATTGGCTGGTTTGCCTAACGTCAGCCCGAAAAAAATCGCCGAATTCAAAGCGAGCAGACCCGACGTTCTGTTGATTCAAGAAACGCAATACGAGTTTAGAGGTAGCAAACTGGGCGACATGTTGGAACATGCAAACTCTGATTATGCGAATCTGAAGGAGCGGCGCCCCTATGTCGATGACCCACTCTAAATCAACCAGGCAATTTTTCACAGCAAGTACGACTTAACTACGAAAAAACCATACCGACGATATTCTTCTCAAAGACCAAATGACGACAACGGAAGAGACCTGTCAAAAATGCAAAATGCCGAAGTACTCGAAGAGCACCGGCAGCATGACGCAATGGATCGCCTGCTGTCGTTGTGATGCGGCGCCGCCAGTCTTCGAAGAAAAGACAGAAGAGGTTCACCTTTGCGGTACCTGCGGAAAGAGGCTGAGCCAGGGCAGGGTGGGGTCATTTACCCAGTTCATTTTTCGATTCGACATTTGCTCGTGCGAAAAGCCAAGTTGGGCACCAGATACGGCACCATACAACGAGCAAGCATTTGAAATAACTAGCGAAAGCTTCGAAAGCGCTAGCGACCTGGAATTTGATCCATCGTCAATTCCAACAGAGCGATACAAGCCACTTCAAATAATTGGAGCCGGTGCCGGTGGCAAAGTCTATCTCTGCCACGACCTTCTTCTCAACAAACTTGTAGCGCTGAAAACGCTCAACACTTTAGTGGGAGAGCAACTGGTCGCGTTTCAGAATGAAGCAAAACTACTGAGCAAATTAGACCATCCCAATATCATTAAGATATTGGACTTCGGTGCCACCAGCTCCGGTGCTCCCTATATGGTTCTGGATCACAGCCCTGGATCGAACCTGATGGACGCAATAGAGACAGAAGGTCCATTGACTCCGGGTTTCGCCAGAGAAGTGTTGATGGACTTATGCCATGCACTGAGCTATTGTCACGACCGCGGAGTTTTTCATCGCGATCTGAAACCGGCAAATATTCTGTTTACAAAAGTGTCAGAACAACAAACCGCAATCAAATTGATCGACTTCGGAATTGCGACCGCAGTCAACCACGAGAGGACTCGTTACAACGGCCGAGATCTTGTCGGGACACCCGCATACATGCCGCCCGACCAAATGCTGGGACTGGTATACGATGCACGTTCAGAAATCTACTCACTGGGATG
>CAZRMH010000260.1:0-11816 GCA_964600935.1 uncultured Candidatus Obscuribacterales bacterium | reverse complement strand
GATGGCGTCAAGATCCGCATGGTTAACGGTCCTTGTCGCGCCTACTATGACAGGAAAAAGCGCACGATCTATATTGGCAAATGGTGCCCGAGAAACTACAAGCTGATCAGCATCGCTCACGAGTTCGTTCACGCGGTCATCCGTCCTACGATTGACCCGGTTCCAGGCGAGACAGGTCGCCACGAATTCGTAGAACGTTGCCTCGAAGAAGAAACAGAAGCCATCGTTCACGAGATTCTAATCGTAAAGGAACTGATGAACGCTGGAGTCGAGGTCGACCCGAAAGAACTCGAATGGCTCAGGCGTTATCGCAGCGGCGGTCGTAAGGCGATTAGACGCGCTCTCGAGAAGACGGTCACATCGACTACAGGCGAAGACTATCCGGAGTATTACGGCAGCTGGTACGACGAAATCGTTCCAGCCAAACTCCGCAAGCCATAAACAGCTCTAATTTAACTGGAAGGTCTCTAGCTGAAAGCCAAGACTGGATCGTTGTCTTCTTGCTCGACCGAATATGGTTCCGAGGTTAGCGCGCAGGCGTTTGGAATCATGCGTCGAATCTCTTCGGCAATGTAATGCGAATCTGGAACGCTGGCGTGAAGGTGGATAGTTTGAAAGTCGAGACGAACAATCGAACCATCGACGGCGACGACCTGATTCTTGTAAATCAAATTCTGAGCCTGTCTGAGAATCTCGTTCGGAGATTTTAGAATCGCTCGGCTGTGCGTGTGAGGCAACAAATTGCCGTCAGCATCATAGACTCTGTCTACCCAGGCTTCAGGAGCGACTCGAATGCCGGCTCTTTCACCGGACTGTAGAAGCGAATTGCTGGCTGGTCCGATAATGACCAACCATGGATCGAATTCGGCAATTGCTTTGGCGACGATAGTGGCGACCCGCACGTCATGGGACATTTGACGATAAAGATAACCATGAGGACGAACTTGGGTGATCTCGAAACCGAACGTACGAGCCATTCCACTGAGAGCGCCCAACTGATACAAAACTGTCGCTCTCAATTCAGACGAGGACAAATGCATTTCTCTGCGACCAAAACCCTGGATGTCTGGATATCCAATGTGTGCTCCCAGAGCCAATCCGTAATAACGAACCATCTCCAATGCTTCTTCCATGTGGACAGGATCGCCAGCGTGTGCGCCGCAAGCGATGTTGGCTGAAGTTACATATGGAAGAATCTCGGCTTCACCTTCGACTTTGTAGTGCCCAAAGCCTTCGCCCAGATTCGTGTTGATGTCGAATCCGTGATTCATGAAAATCCGCGCCGACGATGCCGGCTCGTAATTCCTAGAGACATTGGGCGCGGGTCTCTGATGTGCCGGCGGCTGTCCTTTGCCTTTTTGTCTAGAGCGTCGCATAAACTTCCTCTATCGATAAAATCCGGATGACAATTTACTGAATAAGGTCTCGCTCCCCTCTACTTTTGGGTGGAGTCTTCGAGACCACAGCTGCCCGCTTCTCTGCTTGCAAGCTGGAACGCGCATGGAGCAGGCAAAATTTTAGCAAGAAACCCCGCACTAATGAGAGAACTATCGTTTTTCCCCTGTACATTGGTTCAAGAATCCGTAGAATGAATAAGATGGAACTAATAAACAGGCGAGCACGGGTGATTCATCCCTTGCATACTAAAGCTCTAGTCGCCGCAGTCATCCTCGTATCCGTTTTCGCGCCCTCAGCCTCGGCTGTGGGTTTCTCCGACAGTGCTGTTGTCGATAACGATCCAAGGGAACTGCGTTTAGCCGCTTTCCAGAAGTATCTGGAAGGTGATTTCGAAGGCGCCGGTCAGGTTTATGCGCAAGCAATCAATGCGGCCGAAACACAGTACGGAAAGAATTCGACCTTCGTCGCTGACCTCTGCTATGAAGTTGGCACAATCTCTCTTGAAGACGGCCAGTTTCAGACAGCCGAAAAGTATCTGCGATTGGCCGTGAAACAAAAACCGAATTCGGTAATGGCTCGGGTCAAGTACGCGGATCTTCTCGCCATGAGAGGAAACACCGGTGAAGCCTTCAACCAAATTCAGCAAGCACTGAAAGTAAGCCCCGGTTCTCCGGTCGCTCAGCAAGCCATGGTCAAGTGGATGATGAGCCAGTCGAACCACAAGACGGCAGAAGGTGCTATCGCCAATGTGGCTGCCACATGGGAATCGTTCCGCCTGCATGGCATGGGAATGAATTCAGTTCAGTCGACAATGGCGAGCATTTCCAGCTGGAAAAACGGCTTCTTAAAACCACCACCGAAGGTGAAACCGGCTGCCACAGTCGCGACAGCAACTATTCCGAAAGTGGAGATCAAGCCACCGGTAGTTAAAACAAAGGTAGCTGAACCGGCTCCGAAGCCAGCGAAGCCGAAAGTAGCCAAAATAAAACCGACAGAAAGACCAGTTACGGCGATCAAACCGAAGGTAGAAAAACCGAAGGTGGATGTTGTTCCGGACGCACCATCAGCACCTGAAGTAAAAGTCGCAAAAATCAAACCACCAGAGAAACATGTGGTTGTAGCAACTTCAGCACCAAGCAAGAAAAACAAAAACGGATTCATTCCGCCACCACCTCCGGGACCGGTTATGGGCGTAGGTTATTCGATGATGGCACCGCCTCCGCCGAGCGGATTTGTGCTTCAAACCACAGCCCGCGTCAAAGATCCAGAAAAACCTGAGAAACCTAAAGAGAAGAAACGGCCAAAACCCGCAGCCTCGGAATCCGAAGAAGATCCAGATTATCTGCTGGACTGGGCTTCCGATCCGAAGAAATCAAAAGACTAGAACACAAGAAATTTTCGGAGCACACGGCTTCTTATCGAACAGCCCGCTTAGCCGGAACTGTCGTGTGGGCACGCCCGGACGGTTTCATTCGACCTCTTTTGCCACATACACTGCTCCGAAACACGAGCCGATCGGCGTTCGAACAGAAATCCGTTCTTTACTAGGGAGTTACGCTCGCGCCAGGCAAGTCAGCGGACTTCTTAAGGTCGATTCGACGCGCATTAGCTTTGTCAAAAACCTCATCGACGCGCATTGATGAAGTACTGCGATAGATACTCTTGCTCTCAGACTCGCCATCACCTTTTCCAGGTTTCGGCGAAGGCAGACGGCGTGCCTGTTCCGGGCGAATCTGCGGCAGAAGTTCTAACTGCTCTTTCGTCAGTAATTTCCGAATTCCAAGGAAATCGTTCAACATAATTTCTTGGGTCTGCGCTTGCAACTTAGCCATTTCGCGATGCGCATCGAGGATGTGCTCCGAACTCACGGTCGGGTCGAACAACATGTCTTTGAATTTTTCCCGGCGCTGACGCAACTCGCCCTGCAACTGGCGAGACTTCTGCCCATCTTGTGTGCGCATCGCTTGAATTTTGTTTTTCTGCTCGGTCGTTAAATTCAAAACGGTCAAATCAAGCGGTTCTCGACCAAATAATTTGCCGCCTTTCATTCCTTTGCCGCCACGCTCGCCAGGTGGTCCAAAGTTCTTACCACCACGACGGAACGCTCCTATCTCAGGCGGTCCGTCATTTCGCGGTCCCCGCGTAACTGGCGAGCCATCACCATCCGTGCCATCAGATAATCCGCGCTTACCACCCTGCATTCGTCGATCTTTAATCTCCTGAAGCATCTTCTCTCGTTTTTCGGGCGGCATATTTTGGTAAATCTGACGCATCCTTTCACGACGAGTGCCAAAGTCATTACCGGCACCGGCAGCCAAACCACCACCGCCCGGAGGCACACCAGAGCCTGAAGTTTCGTCCTCACCCAAATATTTTCTAATCCGTTCCGAACTACCGGTCGAGCGCGAACGCATGGCACCAGATGTAGCACCACCGTTGTCGTGGCTTGCACTCATGCCATCGTCGGCTTGCGCAATCAACGATTTCGACACTTCTGAATTCGACTGCGCATCAGCCGCAAGTTGAGCGGTAAAAACCGAAAATACGGCGAGGAGAAGAACTCTAAAACCGAAAGAGCCGGTCACGGTAGGGCGATCAAACGCTTTTCTATTACATCTTGATCGCATAAAGACCATCCTCATCTGTACTTATTCCTGAATTGTCTAAAAATTCATTGTCATCATACTGATCAGAGAACGCAACCAAAGCCTGATTGTCAGCGAGATCATCAACATACTCAATCACTCGGTTCTGCTTCGGCGCCGTCGGTTTCACCGTCGCTACTTTCACAGGCTCGGTTTTTGCTTTACTCAAACTTTCTTCTGAGTTCGGATTGATCGGCGAATCCTGCTTAATTGCGATCTCTGGAGTTTGAGTACCTGTTGCAGCCCCTGTCACATCAACTGGAGCGTTGGTATCGGAGTTATTAGACTCAGCCACCAGCGGTTTTTCCGACACACTGGAATCTTTGATGGTAACTTGATTTTTGTCAGCAACGACAGCTTGAGATCCACCATCCGGTTTTGTAGCCACGACAGAACTACCACCGCCGGTAGTGCCCACGTAAGAGCCCACAGCTAGCACGATTACCGCAGCAGCAGCTGCTGCAATCCAGCCAACCGGCCTCTTCCTTGTAATCGAAACTACATTGTCAGCCTTGCGCTCGTTCAAAACCTCAACTTTACGCTCAACATTCTCATCGGTCTTGCGCTCGCCGGAATCTGCAACAGCAGCACGCTTCAAGAGCGACTCGATATCAGCCGAGTAATCCTTCGAGAGCGATACGGTCGGCAAACTCTTCAACGAACTGACCACTGATTGCACGGCCGCTAATTCTTCGCGACAATCGTCACAACTGTTGAGGTGCTCCTCAACTTGCGCACGCTCGCTGGATTCCAGCTCAGCATCATGATAGGCGCTCAAAAGCTCCCTCATATCCTTGCAATTGTCACCTCTAGAATCGTTCATACTCATCACCTTGGGGTAATTGGTTGATTTTGTGCGGAGTAATAAGCATCCAGTATTTCCTTCAATTTGATCCGACCATAATGTAGTCGAGATCTGACGGTACCAATGCTGGCTCCAATGATTTGCGAGATTTCCTGATATTGAAATCCCTCGAGATCATGCAGCACCAACACGGCCCTTTGCGACTCGGGAAGACTCTTCAAAGACGCTTCGAGAACAGCGCTCTCTTCCTGAACATCCAGTTGTTGAGCCGGTTCCAAACTACTATCCGGAATATCATCTACCTCAGGCAGCTCACTGCCTCCCTCGCCCTCGACGGTTCGAGATTTAAAAGGAACCAGTTGAATAGATGATCTCTTCTTTCTGAATCTCAAAGTGTCTATACAGAGATTGTGCGAGATTCTAAAAACCCATGCAGCGAATGTTGATTCACTTCTGAATGAATCCATTCCCTGGTGGATTTTTATGAAGGTGTCCTGCACAACTTCCTCAGCCTCCTCTTTACTACCGAGCATTCGGTAAGCCGCGTTGAATACTCGATTTTGGTAGCGGCGCACCAGGATACTGAACGAATTCAGATCCTTGGACTGTCTGTATTTTTGGACATGCGCCTCATCGGTCAGCTCGACTTCCATATCCAACCCATTCGATTGGTTACACTATGATCAACGTAAAAACACCCAAGAAAGTTCAATGGAAATGCAAAAATTAACTACATTTAAGCAAGCTCTCTCATCTACTACCTGGGGAGAGGTCGGTAACAAAACCTCTTTAGGCATGCTGGTGGCTACTTCCCTGGCATTTACCGTTGTTTTCAACGGCGCTCCGGGGTTCTGCCAACCAGGATCAGATCCTACTTCATCCATAGACGCTAAACGCACTCCTGATGCCAACAAACTGGCAAGTTCTCAGGACGACCCAACATCGCCCAAGGCGTCCGACAAGGTCTCAAACGAGTCGAAATCCACAAAGTCGAACGCCAACACCGGTGTAAGCGGGGCGAGCCCCAAGCCCGAAGATAGCCCTGACGTAACGACGAAGCTGTCCCCCACTCATGTCGTCAAACAGGCAGACGACAAAATGAGCACAGCCCGAAAGAAAGAAGTGCAGCCGCTCCCGAACTTTCATAAAGTGACGGACTATCTTTATAGAGGTGGCGAACCTAATCCGGAAGGCATGCACCAACTCAAAAAAATGGGAGTAAAGACCCTGATTGATTTAAGAGCACAAACCGAGGCCGCTCACGACGAAGCAGCTCTGGCAAAGAAGCTCGGCATGAAATACATCAACATGACGATGACGGCTGAAGCTCCGACAAAGAAACAAGTTGAAACTTTGCTTGCCACTATAGATAGTGCAAAAGAGAAAAACGAACCTGTGTTGGTTCACTGCGCACACGGCTCCGATCGAACCGGATGCATGATAGGCATCTGGCGCGTTACTCGCGACAACTGGGCATTTGACGACACCTACAAAGAAATGCGCAAATACTATTTCGGCGTCAAATACGACAAGCTGCGAAACGCCGTCAAAGAGCGTTCAACGCACTGAGCAGTGCCTTAGATCCAAACAATTCCTAACTGAAGCCGAAACGCATCAGGTTCAAAAAAATCCGCACGGCGAAACTATTGTGGTCTCATATACGGTGTCACGCCCGGAGTGACTGGCTGTGCTGGTTTCACATACGGTGTCACACCAGGTTTAGCTGCACCCGGTGCCTTTGCCTTGGCATCGCGAATTAGCGCTTGATACTCAGCAAGCTTTGTCGAAGCCAGCTTCGACCATGGGTAGTATCGAAGGATCTCTTTCAAGATTGCCACACCCTTTGGATAATCAGCAAACTTTTCACTGAGCTTAAACTGGCACCACAAGGCTTGCCAGTTGGATGGTTCAAAAAAGAGGGCCTTGTCCAGATATTTCTGCATCTCGATAAAGTTTGACTCTTTCGACAAGTGCAGCGCGTAATCAAGATTCACCTGCGGGTCTGATGGTGCCATCATTACTGCCTGGTTGATCGTCTGACGAGCCTCCGCTTGCTGACCGTTATCTATATAGAGCAAACTCCAGTCCGCCAGAATACGACCTTCCACATCACGCGCACCGGCTTTGCGAGCCAGGTCTACGGCTTTGACGAAATATTCATATGCAGCTCGAGCGTGTTCCGGTCGCTGCAAATCTCTCGCCATCATGCGACGCATGTTCGCCATTCTTCCCCAGAGAAGTGCTTCATTCCGCACATCTTTACCATTGCCGGCAAGCAGCAAACCCTTTTGATAAAAAATCTCTCCGGCGCGATAATCGCTATAAACAAAAACTTTTTGATCGCCCTGGTCTAACGCCTTGCCGATCTCACCTCTCAAACGCACACCCGGATTGGGTTCCAGAAGCAACCGTTGAAATTTATAGTCAACAGTAACAATGAAATTTTCCCAAAACGGGTTGCCTAGAATACCAATTGAGTTACTCTGAAAAAAGCCTTCCTTCGCTTCGACACCTTTTCCGGCGTCGGCTCGACCCGGAGCGCCAGCGGGGTTGGAAACAGTGTACGTGAAATTCATATTGGCAATACTGTGTGGACCGACTGTCACTGATCGTGCCACCACATTTCCTAACTTGATTCGTTTTCCATCAAGACCGCTCCCTTCTGTCATGTGCGTTTCTTGATTGCTAGCCCGACTTAATACTCTCTTGGCGATATCGGTCGGCAAGTTATTAAAGGCAGCCCCTGTGTCAGCAAGCATCCACACTTCATCAACGCCATTAATTTTGGCTTTAACAACCGGCGCATTTTGCTGGACGAGAGGAACGATACTGGCGCCTTTCGGAATTTGAAAAGCATCTTTGTCGTAGAAAGTTAAACTGGGCTTGCCGAAATCTATACGAACAACGGCTTTCGCCATCACGTTCGTACCGATGATTCCGGCGATTCGTTTGCCAAGTTGCTGCGATTGTCCGGCTAAATTTGCGATTCGCGCATCAACATCATTAAGCACAAGACTGCCCAATTCAAGCCGTTTGAGCACGGTATTGTTGACATCAACGCGCCCGGCAAGCGACATCATTCCGGACTGCCCTTCTTTCATCAAGAAGTTTTCAGCAGCGACGCGTCGGTCGATAATGGTGTCACTGGCTCCAGTGTCAAAGAGGAATATCACCTCTTCACCACTGTTTATTCGTCCCTTTACGAGAATCTCCTTCTGTTGATAATCGAACGGAACGACAATTGCACGATTGAGATGGACTTTATCTGCCGATTGCGGACGATCAAAAACGGCGTCATCAATCTCAGACGTCGTAGACAGACTATTGACGATAATTTCCGAAGCGTTCTTATCATCGATATATTTAGTCTGTTTATACGGAAACAGCGTTCCCGAAATCGGCCGATACTCGGAATATTCGATTGAAACTTTTCGCGCACCGGTTTCGGCCGGGTCACTGGTATCATAGCTGATACCATCAACCATAAAGTTTCTCTTGTCTATATAAACGGTTGTGGCAGTATCACCAGCATGCTCAACACTAACCGCGTAAACCGGAATCTGCCGAAAAGTCGTTGATCCAAGTAGAGTGAATTTATACTCCGGATTGTTTAGTCGAGCAATAATCGTGTTGGCGCGCTCATTGTCGTCATTAAGCTGCCGCAGGCGAACCGCACTCAAATCCTCGGCGACACTTCCAGATGAACGCCAACCGGCAAGACCGTTGTAAGCCAAGATGCGCTTGGGTTCTACTTGCCCAGGTTTCGGAGCGGATTCTAGATCGACCCGCCACTTTTTGCCTTTGCGAAATTTTCTGTAAGTGTAGGCGTTCGCCAAATCAGAATTAGCGGGCACAAGTTTACCCACAATCGTGATCGTCTTCTCCAGCTTCCTGATTGCTGCGACATTGCCCATGGCCTCAATCGCCTTACCAACGATTCCATCGACCTTGTCTAAATCCAACGACGCTTTCGTACCCGATTGAACCAGGGGATCAATTGGCGGGAGCGTCATAGGCGCTGCGCTGGTATCCCCAGCTTCTGGCTCTGCAGCCGAATCCGAGTGCTCTCTTGTTTCATTGCCATGACGATCAAGTTTTGGACTTAGTCCGCTGGATGCTCCGCCATCCATGTCGTCCGCATCCTTCTCGTCTCCGTCTTCAGGCTCGCGTTCGCCCTCGCCCGAGTCCTGCGCTAATCGCACGGTATCGCGCGCGCCACCAAGTTCACTAGCGCCCTCGGCAGGGAGGACATTGTAATTGAAGACGGGTAGCAGCATGAAAGCCAGCGCGACCGAGCCCAATCGTTTCTTGAAGTCAGCCAAGTCCACCCCCGATGTCCAATCTTACTTTATCGCAACTTCCTTGCACTTGCCTGCTTGAGGCAACTTGAGCTCCGGAAAGGAACTGACAAGATTGTGCACCTTTAGGATTTGCTCGATCAATTCTTCGACTTGCGCCAGCGGAACTTGATTCGGTCCATCGCTTTTCGCTTCGTCGGGATTAGGATGGACTTCCATGAATACGCCATCACAACCAGCAGCCACCGCGGCTCTAGCAAGGTGCGGAACGAATTGCCGTTGACCGTGCGATACGGTTCCACCACCACCAGGAAGCTGAACGCTGTGCGTCGCATCAAATATCACGGGCACGCCTTCCTCTTGCATCATCGGAATAGCACGCATATCGACGACCAGATTGTTGTAACCGAATGTGGTACCACGCTCAGTCAGACAAACGTTTGGATTTCCCGAATCCAAGACCTTCTTAACAGCGTTCTTCATATCATTTGGAGCAACGAATTGCCCCTTCTTGATGTTGACGCATTTTCCGGTTTCCGCTGCGGCGATCAGCAAATCAGTCTGACGACACAAGAACGCCGGGATTTGCAAAACGTCTAAAACTTCGCCGGCCCGTGCACATTGAGAAGACTCATGGATATCGCTGAGAACAGACACTCCAAGCTTCTGCTTTATGTCTTTCAGCATGGTCAGCCCGTCTTCAAGCCCAGGTCCGCGGTAAGAATCAATTGACGTTCGGTTGGCCTTGTCGAAAGATGATTTGAATACCAGCGAGAAATTATGTTTTTTCGAGAGGTCCTGAAGTTGCGTTGCCGTTTTCAAAAGAATTTCCCAGCTTTCCGCAACGCAAGGACCAGCGATAATAAGAAAAGGCTTATCGCGCCCGACTTCCAAAGATCCGATTTTTATACTCACAGCCTTAGCCTCTATGTACGGCAGCCATTTTAATACCAAAATGAATAACAGCCATGATAGCAATCAAAGATTTGCCCACGCCGCCAAACCGACCGACCGCGGATTGTTGATTTTTCTGCACGTGCAGCCAGGCGCATCAAAGTCTTCAATAGTCGGCATTCTGGACGATCGTATCAAAGTATCCGTGACCAAAAAGGCTCTTGACGGCGCGGCAAACGAAGCTGTCTTAGAGCTTCTTGCTGATTCATTCAACTTAAAGAAAGCATCAGTTTCCTTGCTAAAGGGCGATAAGTCCAGACAAAAAACGGTTTTACTCGAAGGCAACTGCGAGATTTTATTGAACAAACTGGATCAAATAATCGCCAAAGAAAAATAAGCATATTGCGCGAATAACAAATGCAATTGCCCGTTTTTCCGGGAAACCGCATTACATATAGATTCCGTTTCAACACGGCTCATCGAAATTTTTTCAAAAACGATAGATAACGGCGATGTCAGCGCGGTCCCATATTCTTTACAAGCTTGTAAACGGTGTGACCGGCGCGCTGACTGATCGGCATGATCAAACCCTCTTTGATAGCCTGCATCAGCATCGGGCGGAGGGTCTTGATGCGTTTTTGCTTTCTGACTCCACCTGCCATTTCGGGCAGAGTCATTCCTAAAGGATTTTTCTCAAGCAGCTTGACTACCAGGTTTGTACGCGGCTTCTCCGCCTCGGTTCTCACCAGTTTGTGCCGCACCGTGCCGCCAGTCTGTTTGATTACTTCCAGGTCAGTCTCATCGACCTTTTTGCGAACAGCCAGCTTGTGCCGCACCAGAACCGGCGCCTCCTCGCCACTGGCAGGAGTACCGGCGTCGGACTCTTCGATCTCTTCGTCCGAGTCGTCATCTTCCCAGTAGTCCTCAGCAATATCACCAGTTTTTTCCAGAGAAACAACCTTGGCTACATTGTTACCAGTTTCAACAGGGACAATTTCTTCAAAAAGTTCGTCTTCGAGATCTTCCAGGTCGTCAGGGTCTTGGGTGTTGGCAGCCTGCTTATAACGCACGGTGCCCTGAGTCTCGACGACATCATTCTCGAGTTCGAGATCTTTAAGTCCGTCCTGGTCGCTACCTGACATGCAAAAAAACTCCCATCACACCATCACGCTGAGGCTTTTCGAAGTAAACAATTGCTTGCAAGTCAGAAAAAGTACCACGCCAGTGGTGGCTGATTCAAACCCGACTAACTCCAGCATACCGCAGGTGTAGCTTAGCCCAAAATCCTCAAGATTAGTAACAGTTGCCCACTTCCCTCATGGTAAACCTTATATGTAATTGCTATATTCCGAGCGTTTGGGATCGTCGTAGATTTTATCGGCGCATCTCGATCGAGTTGTTTCGGAGTGCTTGCCAAAAACATCGGCAAGACTGTCATGCTAAAACGAGGAGTTCAATTAGTGAGTGTCGGTTCCTTCGTATTCATGCTTCACAGCCACCTCCCATACTACCGAAAAGCGGGTATGTGGCCCTTCGGAGAAGAAAACGTTTTCGAATGTGTAGCGGAAACCTACATTCCAATTCTCAATATGATTGGCAATCTCCACGATGATGGAGTGAAAGCGAAACTGACAATCGGAATTACTCCGGTTCTCGCCGAACAATTAGCGGACGAACACATGAAGCAAGGCTTCGAAAAATGGGTTCAAATCCGCATCGACAAAGCTAAAGAAGACGAAATTCGTTATGGACAGCGTGGTGAAACACCAGATCCGG
>CAZRMH010000259.1:0-11833 GCA_964600935.1 uncultured Candidatus Obscuribacterales bacterium | reverse complement strand
CTGTGGGCGATCTGAGATTCCTCTACACCACGGCTAGTGCCAACAAGGTATCCATCGCCGGACTAAAGTCCACGAACGGAGACCTATATATCGAGAGCAAAGCGCAGACCCTGGAGATCGGTGGTACGGTAAGTTCGAACTTCGGCAATATCGTTCTGCAAAATACAAACGGTACTGCTGCTGCCAAGATCAATATTATCGACGGCACGAAGATCCACGGCTCAGGCGCAGTGACCGCACTCAACCAGGGTAACGTCTACATCACTATCGGATTGGCACCACCTGCGTTTGTCACCGCCGATGGTGTCCAACCAGCTGGAACCACATTGATAGAAACCGGTAATGGTCAGGTAACCTTCGGCTCTGCCGCTTTCCCTGCCGGAACGATCACATCTGACCCAACTGCGACATTCGAAGCTCTGGGACGGAACCTCGCATTCAGTACTGGCGCTCTGGGCGCTGGAGCGATCACCGTCGGTAAAGATGCCGTGATCACGGCTGACCCACCTCCGATGGTTGCGTCATCAGGAATCATGGATACAAGCGTTGCATCGACTCAGTCGATCAGCTCAATTTCATCGACACTCTCTTCATCGAGAATTGTTGATTCTGCAGCATCAAATGCAGTGGCGAATCCAAAATCGACTTCGATCGACTTCGCTAGCGGAGCATCGATCGCTGATTTGACGAATGCTCTTTCCGTAATCAACACCGTCAGCCTCAACAACGCTCAATTGTCGGACCTGTCATTGGTTCAGAACGCTTCTCTCAACGCCGTTCAAGCCAGTAACACCGTCGGATTGCTCAGCAACCAGAGTGTTGGTGAAAGTCCTTCTCTGGCTCAAACCAGTGCGGCATTCGAAGTAGCAAATCAACCTGCTGCTCAACCAGAGGAACGGACTTTGATCGGTCATGTTTCCAATCTACAGCGTCGTTCCTTGAAGCAAGGACCTCTGCTAGTAGCTCCGGAAAACGACATCGTCGTCGAAACACCACACGGAACGATCAGCGTAGCCGCCAAGACATTGGCTCTGTTAGTCGCCTCCGATTCCGGCATCGCCGTCTACAACTTGCATGACATTCGCAAGAGCGCAGTCACCGTAACTCACAAAGACGGACATCAGTTCAATGTCACTCCGGGTACATCCGCAGTGATAGGAACCGACGACAAGGCGTTCGAAGACGTCAACCCAGCGCAGTTTGTGCGTTATCGTCAGCCGATTGCAAAATCGTTGGGCAAAAATGTCAAACTGCACCGCGCTGAGTTCGAGATCATGTCTCTGTTGAACGGACTTCCAGCCTTCAAGGAATTGATGGCATCGGAGAACAAATCAACACGTAAGACAATGCTGCAAACTCTCAAGACTGCAGCGATCTTGATGCAACTCTCACCTAATGGCGAACCGTTCAAGTTCTTCAGCAAGGCTGAGATCACGGCGATGACCAAAACTAAATGATAAAGCGGTTGAGTAGACCGTTTAATTAATCAACTATGAAAAGAATTGCTTGGCATGTCCACAGCAATTCTTTTCTTTTCGAGACTCAGAAGTTTTAAGTGCGTTAAAACCAACCGGTCGAGAGTGATACCATCTGATAGTTGACCAAAAACGCAGAGAAGATTAGTGAGAACTGGAAGCGATCGCATCTATAGAACTTCAGGATTTCAAAGTCCTTCTGTTTGCATTTTCATCTGTACGATTCTTCTTCTGTCTGGTTGTTCGAGTATCGGTGATTGGTCCGTTCAGCATCATTTACGAATTTATGAACGCTACCGTTTAGTTGCTCACCATGACTTGTCCGATGGTCGTTTTAATGATGCTATCGTTGATTTGAAGCGTGCTTTGTATGATTTAAATCAAGCCAAACCAAACGATATTTCTGTCCAGCACTCATCGGCAATCGAATTGGGCAATATGTACCTGGCCTGTGGCGACCCGAAATCGGCGCTGCAGTCATACATGAAGGTCGATAGTGCGCCTAACTCTCAATCAAAACTGGCTGCCGAAGCGGCTGCTGGGTGTGGTTTCGCATTATTGAAAATGAACGAACGCGGACAAGCGGCAAAGCAATTTGAACGGGCCTTGCAGTTGTATAAGGGACGTCCAGCATCAGCGAAAACAGAAGTTTTCCCAATTGATCTTTGTTCTGATTGTTGTCGTTGGGGTTTAGAACAATCACGACGAAGTAGTTCCGAGCCTCTCCAGTTCGAGCGAGTGGCGGGAAAACCGCTTTTAAGCGAATGTCTGATCGGGCGCATGTTTCTAACCAATTCACTAGTGTTTTCAAAAGCCAGACTTGGTGGTATCGCAGATAGTGCTGTTAAAGAGCCGGGTAACTCGGTTTCTGCTACCACTATTGGTGGCAATGGGCGATCACGATCGGAACTGGATTTGCACGCTTCGTGGTCCACTCTCCTCCAGGCGGGGAAGCGGGCGGCCCTGAGCAAAGAGGATGAAAGAGCGGAGCGCTACTTTAAGAGTGCGATTAGTCTCTTGGAGAAGAACAAGGATAAAAGCGCGAGAATGGCGGAGTCGCTTCAGTCCCTCTCGTTTTTCTATCTAATGCGAGATCGAAAGAAAGAGGCTGCACCATTTTTGCTCAAAGAAGTCGAGTTGCAAAAGCAACGTTTCGGTAATGACAATGTCGCTCTTGTTTCTCCTATGGGGCGATACGGCATGAATTGTTTTCGACTGGGCGATCGAGATACGGCAGATAAGTATATGACTGAAGCCGCGCGATTATCGACTCGGTACCTTAAGGATAAAACTGAAATCGCGGCGCTACTCCATTCAAATATGTCCGAGTTGCGGCTTGCCCAGGGGCGTTGGGCTGAGTCTGAGGCTGAGTGTCGAAAGGCGATCGAAGTATTCGAGAAAGTCAGTTCCACTAATAAAGGTCGGATTGCTAACTGTAATTTCATTATGTTCGCTGCGTTGCATGCGCAGAAACGTTTTGCTGAAGCGGAAAAGGCACTGCAACTATCACATCCATTGACTTATTTACCGGGCATTCCAGCTCCTGTAAAACTCGACGTTCTGCTGACCGAAGCGGAATTTGCGATCAGGCGAAATGACTTAAATTCCGCTAGAATAGCAGCTCTTGGTGCTCGAGCAACGTACGAGAAACTAAAAGCTACGCGTGGGAATAAACCCGGACGCGCTGTGCCGAGGATGTCAGCACGATTGCAATCTTTGGAAACTCTGCTCCATTTGAAAGGAGCATCGAAGTAGCGCATGAGCGAACGCAAATGGTGGCAACCAAATCTTTTCGTCAAGGGTTTAATTCTTGTCTTAATTCCGCTCGGCTTCGCGTTCCTCTTCATCGGTGTTTTATGGATTCTTTTGTCGCAGGTGGAAACCGAGGCGCGAACCATCGAGAGATCCAGAAATTTGATTCTGGAAACCGAAAGTCTGCAAAGGCAATTTGTCGAGATGGGGACAGCCGTTGCTGGTTATAGTGTTAGCAAAAACCCGATGTTTGGTAGCCAATTCAGCGAATCAAAGTCGAAAGTTTTAATGCAAGTGGGGGTGCTGCGCGATCTGGTTCGTGATGATCCGCAGGCAACTGAAGTCGTCACTAAGATTGGCCGTGTCGTGCAAAATGAAGTTGCTCATCTGGACCAAATGCTCGATGAAATTGACAGTGACACCCCCAGAACGAACCAGTTCGAGAGCATTCAAGCGAGTTTGGTTGAACTGTCGAATTTGTTTGAAGATGTTGTGAAACGACAACGCAATCTAGTCAAGGGTGGACCTGAAACCGAGCGATTGATGCGGGCACACGTTGAATGGTGGATCGTTTCCGGTCTTATCTTGTACGTCGTTATTGCGTCGGCTTTGCTTATCTTCTTTAATGCCGGAATCGCCCGGCGTCTGAAAGTACTCACGGATAACTCATTTCGTTTGAGTCGGCAGCAGGAGCTATTGCCGGCCCCTGGGGGGCATGATGAAATATCAGAACTCGATCAAGTTTTTCGGCAAATGGCGGTGGCACTGGCTGATGCTACTCATCGTGAACGAGCGATCGTCGAGAACGCGGTCGATGTAATCTGCAGTGTCGATGCCGGTTTGAAATTCTCTGCCGTAAATCCTGCCAGCATAAATCAGTGGGGTTACAACGAAAACGACCTGTCCGGGCGGCGACTGGTTGATATCGTTTATGAGAACTCAGATGAAGTTACGAAAGTATTCAGAGAGGCCATTGAAAAAAAGAGAAATCAGTCGATCGAAATTCGCATTCGCTCTAGAAATAATCGACCAGTAGATACACTCTGGACTGTTCAATGGTCTGATGCGGAAAACCAGTTATTCTGTGTTTCTCACGACATCACAGAACGCAAACTTGCCGATCAAATTCGTCGAGATGTTGTCGCGATGGTGTCTCATGATTTACGGTCGCCACTCTCATCGATCATGGTTGGTGTGGATATTCTTAAAAGTGGTGCTAAAGGCGAGGTCAGTGGAAGAGTTGAGGACGAATTAGAGAAGATCGGTGGTAGCGCATCAAGGATGGTGCGACTAATCAACGATTTTCTTGACTTGGAAAAATTACAATCCGGAAAAGTAGAACTCAAGATTGAAACGACAAATCTGGATGTTTTAGTAACTAACTCTGTGCAGGCGATTCGCGCGCTCGCTGAAGTGAAAAATCTTAGTTTCAAAGAAATAGGCACTGACATAGATTTACTTGCTGATGGTGACCGGGTAATGCAAGTTTTGATTAATCTTTTGGGCAACGCCACCAAGTTTTCACCCGATGGTGGCACTATCACAATCAAGGCGGAAGTGTTGTCGAACGACGTGGAGATCTCTGTAACGGATCAAGGTCCTGGTATTGAACCGGGGCAACAATCAGCTATCTTTGAAAACTTTACCCAACTTGACGTTGGAGTTCTGCCGGGTAGCAGCGGTCTTGGTTTGTCTATTTGCAAAAAATTAGTCGAACTACATGGTGGCATAATTGGTGTCAGGTCGAAGCCAGGCGAAGGATCATCTTTCTGGTTCCGGCTGCCAAAAGCACCGCAAACGGTTTAAAAGACAGATGTGCAATGCGTGGTGTCATCGATTGGAGGACCAGTGAAAAACAGAAAGAATGAGATAAGATCACAATCTTCGCCGCAGCCGCTTGGTGAACCGCAACGCATTCTATTTCTTTGCCACTATTCGGAAGGTCGACTTGCTCAAGTTCTATTTGACATTGAAGCAAGAAAATCGGAAGTGTATTGGCTCGCATACTCAGCACGCTTTAGTGCTGGTTTCGCCCACGACACCAGTGCTTCCGTGGTCGATCCTGTTCCTAATGGGATCGATTCCGTCAGCGATTTTTCTAACGACTGTTCAAGCACTGCGCTCGAAGCTTTGAATGACCTTGGAATAGAAACCGAATCGCTTTTCAAGCAGCCACTTCCGCAAGTAACCGCCGCAGATATTCAGGCGGCAAACATGGTTGTCTTAATTGAGCGAGGCAATTCGAGTGAGTCAAAGGATTCCTTTAAGGAGCAATTTCAATCTCTGAAGATCGAACCTGAAATTTGGTTTGTTCCTTCTGATAACAATCCCGTTGATTCCCTGATAGAGAGCATCAAGGCTCTTCTAATTCGATTGATTCTGAAGGGCGGGAAGCGCGCTCCGGTGCCAATTGAAGTGCCAGTCGCCAGAGAGACGATTAATCCAAATGGTGGAAAAAGCAACGTTCGTGTGCGACTTGAGTCAAAGGGGCGGCGAGGAAAGAAGGTCACCGTGATCTTCGGCCTTGGTCTTGAAGGCTCTGAATTGGAAAAATTGGCAACCGAATTGAAGCAGACTTGTGGGACCGGTGGTTCGGTTAAAGATGGCACAATCGAGATTCAGGGAGACCAGTGCGATCGCGTTTTACTCGAATTGAAAAATCGTGGTCTTCAAGCCAAGCGCTCGGGTGGATAACAGTAGATCGAATCTGCCGTCAACTTTGAAAACTCCGCGAGGACGAATTATCTTGAGAATCGAAGTTGCGCACCGTTAATAGTGGCATACCGGAATTCTGAACGTGTCGGACTGGTGACACTTAATTTCGTGAGCATTTGACATCTGGGCGAAAGTGTTTCGTGGCTTTATTCTTTTGACACATGTTTAACAAACAGCTGAGCTTTTGAGCTGGTGGTGGTCTTCGTCGCTTAGAACGAATAGCGAATCGTCCAAATTCATCTTTAGGCGGCATCGTTCATCATTGGCGATTTTTGGAAATGCTATGGGACTGAAAGACCCCGGAAATCCAAAATAAGTTAAAGGAGTACGACATGTCCAATTTTATGAGAGTTGCGTTCCTCTGTGCAGCGCTCGGCCTCAGCCAGACCGTCTGCTTGGCTGAAGAGACGTCAACGACTACAGTTCAAACCGACACACCGCTCGGTAGCGCCTCGACCAGCGTCCAGAAGAAGTCCAGCAGGACCGGATCCTCAACTGCAGTCAAGAAAACCAAGACTGACAGCGACGGAACACGCTCAGCGACTTATAAAGCTGAAGCCGGTCCGGACGGAGCTAAAGTGTCCAAAACTAAGAAAAAAGCTCGCGTGAACGTAGATGGCAGCGTCAGCACAAGCAAAACCAAAGAAAGCCATGAAGTGAATGCCGCTGGAGCGGTTCATTCTAAGTCGGGTGAAGCCGCAACCACTAATCCGGACGGCTCTACCACGAAGGTCAAACAAGAAACTACGACCGCAGAGTGATTTGCGATTGTCATAATTTTTTGAACGAGAAATTCCCGAAGCCTAGACTGTCTTCGGGAATTTCTTTTGTTCAGGTGCATCTTGCTCGCTTCTGCCACCACTCACGGTACCAGGGCTCTCCATTGACTGCGCACTATGTAATCTGAGCAGCAATTATTCTTTGATACAATTCGGTCATGATTTCAGACGATAATCACGATGAACTCGCTCCTCCGGACCTCAAGAGTAGATACTCTGAATTTACCTTAATTGGTAAAGGTGGCATGGGGCGAGTGCTTGGCGCGCTCGATAAGCGTCTGAATAGATCAGTGGCAATCAAGTTGCTTCCACCCAATAGTGAAAACGCTCTTGCGGTAATGCGTTTTCAGCAAGAAGCAAAAGCAGTAAGCCGATTGAACAATCCGCATGTTGTCCAAGTCTTGGATTTCGGTTACACAGAGGGTGGCGAGCCCTATCTTGTGATGGAACGTGTTGAAGGTGAAACACTCCAGCACCGATTGGAGTCCGGTGGTGCTTACCACGTGACTGAAGCAATCAATATTGCTCTGCAGCTTTGCACGGCGTTGGGTCATGCTCACCACAATGAAATCGTTCATCGAGATTTGAAGCCCGGCAACATAATGATTGAGACTGGAGGTGTAGTCAAAATTCTTGATTTTGGGTTGGCTCGAATAGCTAGTCTAGCTGAATCAGACTGGCGTCTAACTCGGAAAGGTCAGCCAGTAGGCAGTATTCTCTATATGAGCCCTGAACAAATTAGAGGTGAGGACTCAGATGAGCGTTCAGACATCTATTCGTTGGCTCTTGTAATTTTCAAGATCGTTGTCGGAAGCATTCCGTTTGAAAGGATGAAAACGCTAGAGGTTATTAAATCCCGTCTGGAAGATGCACCACCAACGATACCAATCACCGGCGATACGCGTATTGAACAATTGCTTCAATCAGAGCTAAACACGGTTCTGCAGAAAGCGTTAGCTCTCGATCCTGAAGACCGATATCTAAGTATGACAGAGTTTGAATCTGCCATAGCAGGTGTTCCTGAAGCTGCTAAACAGATTTGTGCGGCCGAAATTGTTGCGGAGGAAGCGGCCTCTCTAGCGGCAAACTTGCAGAAGGTGAAATCGGCCAGAAAAAAGAAACTAGCGATTGTCACAGTCGCTTGTGTAATCGCACTGTCTTTGGTGGCTTACCAGTTTTACGATCAAAGCGTGCAGAGGAGAGTTCAAGAAGATCAAGAGAGAGATTTGAAACAACATTTTAAAAAACGCTCGAAAAAACATCCGGTAGTCGTAGTCAAAAAATCTGATGCTGTGCCGCTTGCGAAGATGATCGAACAACGCGATGCTGTACTTAAGAAGTTTAGATTCACCAATAACGATATGTTAAACGGAGAGTGGTTTGCGAACCCTACCGTTACAGACGAAGATTTATCAAGGCTATTTGACGTTCCGCTGAGCCAAATATCACTGGAGGACAATCACAACATTACCGCCAAGGGAATTAAGACGTTGAGCGAGTTTCCTCTGCGAAAATTGAGTTTGCGAAACACCAATATTGATGATGAAAGCATTCCCTTTATTGCAAAAATGAGAAAGCTGTTTTATCTTGACCTACAAGGAACGCTTGTCACAGACACAGGTATCAAACAAATTCCGAAGTCAGAATTGATTCGGCACTTTGACGTCAAACGCGTCGACAGTATTTCCGACGATGGACTAAATTACATTATCAACAATTTTCCCAATATTGAGCTGCTTAGTGTCAGTGGCACTAATGTGAGCCGAAAGGGAATACATCGCCTTCATGACCTAAAAAACTTGAGGATTTTAAGGTGCGCGGCGAATGCGCTCACCGATGATGATGTTGCCTATTTGATGACATTGAAAAAACTAGCGGCTCTTGATATTGGTAGTAGTCCATTGACCGATAGGTCAATTCCGTTATTCGAAAAAAATAAAACGCTTAAGGAGGTTTTCGTCGACTTTGATTTGCAAATTACGCCTGCGGCTTTGGATCAACTTCGCAAGAGTCGACCCGATATGAATATCTCTCCGAAGGCACAAATTAAAAAGGGAAGTCCCGAGTTACAAGAGCTGGAAGAATACTACTCCGATAAATAGCATTTGGAATAAAGTCTTCCAAAACATCTCCGCTTCGATTTCGAGGCAGAGATGTTTTGAATAATAATTGTCGAGATGCTTACTCGGCGTTGGCAGGTGAGGGTGTTAGCTCTTTTAGTGCCATGCTGATGATCAAGTGCGACTCATGCTGCGCTGGGAGCAAGTCGTTATCGATAACTGCAACTACGGGTGGAGGCGCGATTTCCTTGGCATTTTCGTACTGAACCAATCGTTCAGCTTCTAATAATTCCAGTTGAGCGAGCGCATCATGAATGGTGCTGGCCGAATTCTGTACGAGTTTTTCGAAGGCACCCCAGATACCGGAACCAGTTGTTGGCGTTCCACCGGCTGCAGCAACGCATTCGGTGAGCTTGTTTACGCGATCTGCGTGGGATGCTCGACACTTGCTCAGATCCTCTAAGTATTCGCTGCCGTATTCTCTTTTAAGTGCCAGGTCGTAAGTTTCCACAGCTGAGATTTCACCTGCCAGAAGTGAATTGAATTCGTGTGAGTATTCAGTGCTCATTATTTTCCCCCCTAATTCGTGCATTTTTAAGTTGAACTGCGCAGCGACATTTTTTTCTGTGCCGGTGATCTGTCTGGGCGTGTTACTGATTCCTATATAGCGCACCGATAGCGAACTGCAGTAACACCTTCAGGAATCTTCCGCAAAACACCATGGGTGCGGGTTTTTGCTACAAGTTAATCATCCAGCAAACCTATTGGAGAAAAATTATGGTTTCCTTGTCCTCGTCCGCATTTTCGTTAGTCATTGCTTTCTGGCTGATCTCAATGCCCGCAGCGTTCGCAGCAGATTCGACTGACGCAAATCCTAACCCTCCTGTCTCCTCCGCTGTACCGTCGCAAGCCGGCGAGCGCTCGACCAATTCTTTCAAAGCTACACAGTCTACGAAACGCGCTGTGCATAAGGAAGTTAAGGCAGAGGCTATTGGCGAAGTCGACGGAGTACCTTTGGATAAGAACGCGTCGAAGCCTGAAAAGAATGGATTCTCGATTGGTGATTTGAACCCTCTGAAATACATTTTCGCGCCAATCACTGATGTGCAGAAGGAAGTTAAGACACTGACAAAGCAAATCACCGAAATAGAAACTCCTATCAACGAACTACAGGAACCCATGGTTGGTTTGCGTGAGGATATGGTCAACGTATCAGGACAGGTCGGCCAGATCCGCACCGGTATAACTGGTGTGCACAAGCAGATGAACGGTGTCGATGGCAAGCTGGAGCGGATGGAAAAGAAACTTGAGCAGATATATGAACCGATTGCTGAGCTCAAAGACCCAGTTAATGGTATCGCTGTCCCCGTCAATAAACTGCATGGAAACATTACCAGTATCATGAGCGATATGAAAGGTATCAATCAAGTTGTTGGAACCACCAGTGGTGCGATTGTATTAGCCGTTGTCGCGATTGGTTTACTGGTAGTTGTTGGTACGCCTATCGCTGCAATGGTAGTCTGGAAGCACCGTTCCATGATTTTATCGAAGCTTGGTGGTACCGAAGAAGACATTGCCGACCTTCAAGCGGCATCAGAGAAAATTGGAAAGGCTGCGGAGAAGGAAGAGCGCGAGACGGCTCTTAAACCGTGATCAGAACTAGATAGTATTTAAAGGCATTCCTGTCAGCGGCTCGCAGTTTTTAGCTCGTAAGTTCCGTGTGGCTTTATATAACCGGAAGCGGTCTTGAGAAGCCACTCTTTTGCCTTTGGATCGTGTTTGAGATATGCATCAAGAAATTCGGTCGACGTTCTTTTCACTAAATCTTGAGTTGCTTTATCACCATCATTGCCGCGCCTGCCACCGCCAAAGACCATATGATTGGCATCGTTGATAATAACGAGGTATTGGTCGCTTTTAGTTATGTTGTCAAAAGCAATCCGCCTTTCAATGGCTTTCGTATCGTTTACCGGTGAGTCGTCTTTCGTGCCGGTCAAATGCAATCCGGGAATTTGAATGGCTCCGAAGACTTTGGATGGATCTTGCCCTTTCCTGGAAGAGGTCGGACTGAGATATATCGCTGCCTTAATTCGTGGATCGCCACTGGAAACATCTCGACCGCTTGCTGTAATCATGCGCTGCCCGCTAGCCGTCAATGCCGTCCACGAACCGAATGAGTGACCGGCAATCGCAATTTCGTCAAGATTGAATTTCCCTTTGAAGATCGGATCTTTAGCGTTCAGTTGTTCCAGTTTATCGATTATGAAATGAACATCTTGCGCGCGATTTACGGCATGCATAGGATTTGTTAGTTGCGATCGGAATTTGCCGATTAGCTCACTTCGATCCGGTATACTTCCGGCTTGCACAGAAGGCTTCCAAAACGACTCATCACTGCCTGGATGTTGAATAAACACTCCTATATATCCGTGCTCTGCCCAGAAATTTCCAAGGTAGCTCGCTGCTTCGCGGGACCCGCCTAGACCATGTGAAAAGATCGCCACCGGAGATGGTGCACTAACGTTTGCAGGCATATAAATTTTGACCGGAATGACGCGATCGCGATTAACATCTTTCCAATCCATATATTTGATTTGAACGCTTGCCGAGCTTGCCTCGGCAATTGCTGTCTGATTCAATGTCAGTCCGCCAAACGCCACCGTTATCGCTGTGATCGCAAATGCGATTCTCGAAACTGCTCTTCTTTTCCTGCTCATCATTATTATCATCGCTCCACATCGAGTGCCCTTACTTACTAGTACGTAATTGGCGACCAAAAAGTTCAACCGCAAAGATAAAATTTCGCCAAAGGCGCAATCACGGCTATTTACGAACCGTGCTACGAGATAAACGGATAGGAAAAGTATCTTCTGAGGATAGAGCATTGGGAATTAGCATAGGACCCCACGTCAAACGATACAAAGACATCGCCATGCTGCTCGCAAAGTACGGTAACTCCGACCTGGTCAAGGACGCTGGACTTGACGAAGTTTCTGACCCTCAGAAAGTTAATCTGACGAAGAAGCAATCGGCAACCGCCGACGAACTTGCC
>CAZRMH010000258.1:0-11846 GCA_964600935.1 uncultured Candidatus Obscuribacterales bacterium | reverse complement strand
ACGTGACGTTTACCAGCGGTCGGCGATACGAAACGCGGCCAATACCGGTACATGATCCGAGCCGGTAGGCAGTCCCAACCTACGCTCCACAACGAGCACAGGTCCTCTGTATAACACATGATCGATTGGTATTCCCAACGGTACCATCAATTGCGTTGGCCAGGTGGGCTGAATTCCGAATCCTATTTCACTGTCCTTCAAATTTCCAATCTGCAAAACCCTTTCAAAGGTTGGAGAGAAGCAAGAACAGTTCAAATCACCAGCGACGAAAACAGGACCATCGGCTTTATCAGCCAGCTTCGCGATATCCTCGAGTTGTTTATTTCGCCAAGCATAATAGTCGCTACGTAGTGGAGGAGTTGGATGAGTATTGAATACGGTAACGTCTCGATCACCGAATTTGACATCAACCTTGAGTGACTGGATAGATGAGGTTTGGTCACGTGCGACTCCAGGCGGACAATTCGGATTCTCGCTTGGTAGCAGTTGATTGTTGGTAATGTAGAGCTTACTGTAAGTACCTATTCCGAAATTATCGTCTCGAGGATCGACTAGACGATATTGATACTGCGTCAAGTGTGCAGCGAAATATTTGTCCATCGCCGGACTGAGTTCTTGAACGCAGATGACATCGGCACCACTGAGGTTGAAGAGTTTCGTCACCTGTTCAAAATTCTGATTCGTCGAATTTAAATTACACGATAATAATTGAAAATTGGCTTGCGGAGCCCTTTCCACGGCACCGAAATACAAGGGATAAATCTCCGCACCATTAATCAGAATTGAAATCGCAACTGGTAATAAGTAGACGCGACATTTGAAAACAATGATCAGCACCGCTATCAATACACTGGTCAGCAATAACTGAAATCTAAAGTGAGCGACCAACTCGAACAAGCTTCCAACGCTTGAAAAGAATGGCATCACTGAGAACAATGCTAATGCAATCGCACAAAGTTTCAGCCAGGAATGATGTCGTATGGAGACGTTCGCCAATTAGTCGTCGTCCGACTGAGCTTTCTTTGGGTTCTTGATCTGATAGGTGTAAGTCGAAGTGTAGACGACTTTGTTTTTCGACTCCGGACTCAGTCCGACCAGAAGAAACGGCGAGGGCACGAGAACTAACGTTTGCGTCTGTAGTTTCAAAACTCGAACATCAGTCGTTATGTCATCTTGAAACGCTGTAAATTGCGGATGCCCAATGAACACGCCACCGTAACCGCAACTATCCATGCCTGACTTGGCTGCTTTTTGAACTGATTCAGTCGGTTTTCCTTCCAGGGCAGCCTGCGCAGCCAATGCACTCGACTCGCGGCAAACGCGTTCGTTATAGGCTTTCCCGACATAAAGAACATAGACGTTCGTACAGAGAAGCGCCATGAAAACAAGCAGAAGGACTGCAACGCCGAGCTCTAATAAACTGTGACCAGAAGATTTGCGCATGCGCCATCTTTAGAAGGGGTACTAGATTAGTTTACCCTGTCTCAAGCCAAAATAAAGCTACCCTTGACGTAGATGACGTTCTGTAGGCGCTCAAGCGCGAAACATTCATAGATTTCGGCAAATCCAGAACCCTTTACTTTCCGAGGTCGAGCTCGCCAAGAAAGGGTAGCTCTCTGTATTTCTCGTCATAGTCCAACCCATATCCAACAACGAACAAATCGTTGATGGTAAAACCGGTGTAATCTGGCGTAATTTCAACGACGCGCCTGGACGGCTTATCGAGGAAACAAGCGATCTTCAAGGTTTTTGGATGAAATTGGCCTTCTAGATATTCCAGAAAGAATTTGGCCGTTCTTCCGGAGTCAACGATATCCTCGATGACAAGGATGTTGCGATTGGAGATGTTCGGAAGCTCCAGATATGGCGTCTGAACGGTGCCGGAACTTTCGGTGGCACTGCCGTAGCTCGACAAACGAACGAATTCCATTTGCAACGGATCGTTTGTCTTGATGTTACGAACAAGGTCAGCGAGGAAACAAAATGCGCCTTTCATGACGCCGATGACTACAGGGTTTTCCAGTTCTTTATAATCGTCGCTGATGGTTTTTCCGAGTTCCTTTATACGTGCGGCAATTTTTTCAGCACTGTATATCTCAGTGATCTTTGGTCCTGTCTCAGTTTTTTCGGAAGTAACCATCTGCTCACCCGCCCTGTTCGAGGAAAGACGTGATCCTAACAAAAACGACACTGCCCGTATATGCGGATGACTCATCTCTAATTGTTTTCACGAGATATTGGCGTTCGGCAGGGCAGAGCCGTTCACAAAAGTTCTTCAACCAACTGCGATTTGAGTCGGATTCGACTAAATTCGGTCTTAGTCAAACTAGCGGCGTGATTGGCTAAGTTCTTTTGCCTTCTCATAGTTGAAGATTTCTTTGCCACGGACGAAAGTTGCTTCGACGACTCGATCGTCGCCAAGAAAGACCAACGAGGAGAGGATTTCGTCCGTCGGTTTGCTTAATATATCATCAATAATTCCCGTTCTATGAGTAGGATCGACCACAACGAAATCGGCATCCTTGCCCTCGTCCAGGCTGCCAATCCTGTCATTCAGATCGAGGGCAATGGCACCACCCAGAGTGGCACGATAAAGCAGTTCAACAGGGTTCAACCACTCATCGGGCTGCATGTAGTTAGCGTCTTTCATTACACAAAACAACGACATTTGCGGTCCAGCGGCCACGTCAGAGCCTATTCCAAAACGCACTCCTTTCTTTTCAACCCTGCGATACCCAAACACTCCACTCTTCAGAAAAAAGTTGGAACTCGGACAATGAGCCAAAGATGAATCAGTTTCTTTCAATACATCGAGATCGCTATCACTCAAATGGATAGAATGGGCCATGATGTTATTGTGACCGAGCAGCCCGTGGTCATGATATACATCAACATAGCTTCGCGACTTCGGAAACAACTCTTTAACGAACTCAACCTCTTCGAGCGACTCGGCGAGGTGAGTATGAAGATAGGTGCCTGGTTTCGCGCGCCAAAGCTTACCGCTTTCAGTCAGTAATTCGCTTGTCGACGTGACTGCAAATCGGGGAGTGAAAGCGTACAGCAGCCGGCCATCGTCGTGTCCATGCCACTTCTGACAAAGTTCTTCCGAAGCACTTAGGGAAGCATTGATATCTTCGGTAAGGTAATCAGGAGCATTAGCGTTCATCAACACCTTGCCCATGATTGCTCGGCAGCCGCGCTCGGAAGCGACTTGAAAAGCAATGTCCGTGGCTTCCTTATGAATAGTGCTGAAAACCACACCAAGGGTGGTACCGTTGCGAACAAGTTCGTCGAAAAACCAATTTGCGATTCCGAGGGCGTATTGAGGATCGGCACAGCGCCCCTCAGATGGAAAGATGAAACGTTTCAGCCACGTCATCAAGTGCTCGCCTGACTTACCGGTAACGGTAACTTGCGGTAAGTGCAAATGCATATCGATCAAACCGGGCAAGATAATTTTGTCGCCATAAGTGTGGATATGTTTAAAGGAGCCTTTGTTATTCTCGACCTCGGACCATTCGCCGCAGAAAACAATGCTCCCTCGATCGTCTACAATGAGAACTCCATCTCGATAGTCCCTGAGTTCTTGCTCGTGCACAGGCGATATGATGTGACCACGGTAGGCTGTCAGTTCTCGTAAATCATTCAAGTTTGCCATCTGACGCGCACCTTTAGCCCTATGATGAGAATTCAAATGTCAGGCGATTCCAAGAGAAATTACCGTCGCGTTGGAAATTCTAAACTACTTTCAAAAATTGTCCCGTTCGAAATGTCATCTCAGCACCAAGCGAATTAAATGGCTAAACAGCTCGAAATTGCTGACTGGACCGAGATCCAACGGGTTTTAAAAGAAACCTATGAGATCTGGTCGCCAGGTTTAGATCGAGATTCTTATAGAGATTTCGTCTTGACGCAGATGGCTCACCCCTGGTGTCGATCAAATTACTACTATTTGATTTTGCGAGACAAACAGAATTCGAAGACGCCAGCTGCGAGCTTGAAATATTACAACCTCAGTCTTAGTTACCGAGGCAAGAGCCTCAAATTTGCTGGTTTCGGTGCCATCTATACGAGAAAAGAACTGCGCGGACAGGGCTACGCGACCGAACTAATCAAACTTGCTCTTGACCGAGCCTGGTACGACGGATGTCATGGAACGATTTTGTTTTCCGATATTGCGCCGTCGTTTTATTCTGATTTTGGTTTCTTCGATATGAGCAACGAGAAATTCGTTTTGAGTTTGAAACAAAGTAAAAAATCTGGCGGTTCAGCGTCCGCCAGCCCCACCGGCGATACCACCGTTCCGCAAAAAAATGGTGTGGAGATAAACGAGGGAGAGCACGCTTCCAAAATGAATTTGAGCGTCGGTTCAATGTTAGGGAGAGTCGACCATGGACATACGGGTCCAAAAGACTGGGTGACTGGGTTCACAGTGGATGATGATATCGTCGTTCAATGTCGACATCTATCGACCAATGCTGACCAGATTGACTTTATGACGAGGCACTACGGACGATGGCTCCGGAAACAAGCCTATGGTATCGAAAGATCTAGCACGTACTTCCACTTCAAAATAATGCGCGAGAATTATCTGGCGCAAAATTCCAGACTGTCATGGCCGAGGCTCGAACTCCTATCGATCGACCGCAAAGATGCAGCCGGATACGCCATCATCGAATATGGTGGCAGAGTGATGCGGGTATTAGAACTAGTCGGTGATGAACGCACTCGAGGTCTACTCTGGAGAGGACTGATCGCACGAGCGCAAGACATAGATGCCATCAGAATCTCCGGATGGGAATCGATTTTGTCGGATTTCCAACCCGGGTTTACCATCAACCAACTTGCCACCATAGACACTACCGTGAGAGATGCTTGCGACGGTCTCGGCTTCTATGAAAAAGGAAAAGGTCGGACGATGATTTTGCCGTTCAAAGAAGAGTACGAGGAATGGTTTACTGTTTGTCCGTGTCCGATTCTTGAACTTGATCATCTCTAGCGCGATGGCTTTCCCAGCCGCAGAAGCCGGCGCTCTGCGGCTAAGGCTCAGGTTCTATCCGGCGAGGTGCGCGCAGGCTAGGGCTCAGACGGTGACAGATTAGGGCTGGTCTCTCAACAATTCTCGACATTACCGGACGCATCGACACCAACTGTCTATAACGGTTTAGTCTCCGGCTCATGAGGTATGTGGTTACGAGACCCTTTAATACTCGTAAAGAATTTAGCCAGTAGAGAAAACATGACAACAGCTCAGCGCAAAACGCTTACAGTTCATCAGGTGCTCGATCAGCTCCGTGTTGAAGGTGTCCGCTACTTATTCGGGTCCGTCGCTTCCTCAGATTCGCCAATTTCGGCGAGTGTCATGGCGCTCCGGGGCAAGGACGGCGGTGAGGCACTGTCGTTCGTCGGCGCCGTGCACGAAGCATCGGCCGTTTTCATGGCATCGGGATATGCCCAGGCGACTTCGCTCTGCGGCGTGGTCAATATCTCCAGCGGTCACATTTTAAACGCTGTCCCGGCTATCTATGCGGCTCATCGCTCCCAAACACCCGTCGTCATCCTCGCGGACCAGGAAGATTCTCACATTCTCAACGATGATCCACCGCTCACTGTCGACCACCAGCTCACAGTGAGACCGATCACGAAATGGGTCGCAGAGGCTCGTACAGCCAGAGAAATCGGCCGGCTGATGAGACGCGCTTTCCATGAGGCGCTATCACCTCCGAAGGGTCCTGTAGTTCTCTCCATTCCAATTAACTTACTGCTGTCAACTGCGAAGAGCCAGGTTCTGAGACCACCTCTAACCAGTCCGTTGGGTTCGGCAGATCAAAACTTCGTAAGTAAAGTGGTCGGACACATCGTCCGCTCAGAAAATCCGGTGATTATCGCGGGCAACGAAGTTTCGCAGTATCGAGCAAGACGAGACACCGTCATGATTTCCGAAGTGCTTGGCTGTCGAGTCTACTCGGAAGCAGCGCCAATCGGCGTCAACTTCCCTAATCGCCACCCTCACTTTGCCGGTGTGCTGCCACAGGACGTCGATGCCGCACACGAGAAACTCAAAGACCATGATCTGATGCTGCTTTTGGGAGTACAAAACCGATTGCCTAATCGCAGTGAAGGTCCGGCGATGGTACCCGAGACAGGCACCATCATTCAGATCAACATGGATGGTCGCCTGGCGGGCATGACGTTCCGTTCAACACTCGCCACTCAGGCAGATATTTCCGAGACACTCTCGCGAATCAGAACCGAGCTTCAGCTCGCCGTAGACAACGATTGGCTCCTGAAAGCGAAAACTCGTTCACGAGCTAACGCGCAGGCAATCGCAGAAGCGCGACACCGTTCGGAAGAATCACTGCTCTACCCGAATCCTTCGAGACCCACCAGCCTGTTCTGGCTCTTACGAATGCTGGAAGGCATTCGACCTGCAAACTCGGTTGTCGTGAGCGATGTCGTCAATAGCGGAAGTATGCCGTTTGACATTTTGAGCCTTGAGAGCGGCTCTTCGTATTTCTCCAGCAATAGCGGAGTCAATGGTTTCGCCACCGGCGCCGCCTGCGGAGTACAGTTTGCCGGTTTCGACATTCCAATTGTTTGCCTGACGGGCGACGAATCGTTTCTGGCCTACCCTCAGTTGCTCTGGTCAGCAAGACATTACGGACTAAATACTAAGTTTGTGATTGCTAACACTCAGTGTCGCGCCAGACTCAACATGCTGCCTTCTGCGCCCACACGCCGACCTCCGCGCTTCGAACTGACGAAGCCGGATATCTCGCTTGTTCGGTTAGCCGCATCAATGGACGTCCCGGCCCTGCAAGTCCAACAGTTCAGTGAACTGGAGCCGGCGCTAAACAAGCTTTTCGCCGAGCCCGGACCTTGCCTGGTCGATGTGTTGATCGATCAAGAATCGTTTAACTCCTGACACAAAGCCAAGTTAAACATTTCTAGTTGTCAGCAGCAGCTATTAGAACAGCCTGTGGTCGTCATTCCGCAGGACTGCCGCGTTTGCAAACATTAAGTAACACGCTCGTGATCGTAGTCGCCATCAGTTTCTCAAATTTCACAATTAGATTCACAGTTTTGCCGCTTACAAAAAAATGCCCAAGCGCTTTGAATTAGAGCCGCTTGACAATATTGTTGCAAAAAAACCTCAAGAACCTTATCTAAATTGGAAAGTAAAGGGATATCAACGGGTTGAGTTGATAAAATTTGTCCTCGTAGTCGGCAACAAACAGCGCCAGGTAAAGAACGTGAATACTCTAGCGAGAGACAGCAAAGACCAAACCCAAGATAAGAAGCTCATTGTCAATGACTTCTCAATCCACGTAGCAACTGTTAATGGCTCAGGAAGCCAATCATCGAACACAGTGCTCTTGAGATCGATATTTCAAATGGGCATCCCAGTAAGCGGCAAAAACCTCTTCCCATCAAACATTATGGGCTTGCCGACCTGGTTCACCATCCGTGTCAACAAGGATGGTTATATCGCAAGAAAGAAAGAGGTCGATATTCTAGTAGCGATGAATCCTCAGACAGCAGTCGAGGACATCAAGGATCTGAGACCAGGCGCGGTTTGCGTCAGCCCAATCGAATTGAATCTCGACAAGATCCGCGATGACGTGCAGCACTATCTCGTGCCGTTCGGTGAACTGGCGAACAAAGCTTCAGACAACGTCAAGTTGAAGAAGCTTCTCACCAACATCATTTATGTAGGTGTTGTCGCTGAACTTCTCGAAATCGATCAAGCTGAAATCGAAACCGCCATCACCAGACAATTCGAAGGCAAAGCAAAAGCCATCGACTTGAACATCCACGCTGCAAAAATCGGTCGTGAATGGGCGAAAGAAAATCTGAAAAAATCAGACCCGTATCGAGTCGAAAGACTGAATTTGACCAAAGGCAAAATTATTGTTGAAGGAAACAAAGCAGCAGCGATCGGTTGCTTGTTTGCCGGAGCCTCGGTAGTGACCTGGTATCCGATTACACCTTCGTCGAGTCTTTGCGAAGAGTTGATCGATTACCTCGACAAATATCGTACCGACAAAGAAACAGGCAAAAAATCTTACGCCGTTATTCAGGCAGAAGACGAATTGGCTGCAGTCGGAATGGCTCTGGGCGCAGGCTGGGCAGGTGCTCGTTCGATGACTTCGACATCTGGACCTGGCATCTCGTTGATGGCAGAATTTGTCGGCTTCGGTTACTTCACCGAAATTCCAGTCGTGATCTTCGACGTTCAAAGAGTCGGACCTTCAACCGGTCTGCCCACACGAACCTCTCAGGCAGACTTGCTCTCCGCATATCTGCTTTCACACGGTGATACCAAGCACGTCGTTCTTCTTCCGAACTCGGTTGGCGAATGCTACACGATGGCGATGGAAGCTTTCGATCTTGCCGAGCGCTTGCAAACACCAGTGTTTGTGCTCAGCGACCTCGATCTCGGAATGAACATGTGGATGTCTGATCCATTTGTTTATCCTGAAAAACCATTAGATAGAGGCAAAGTTCTCAACAAAGAGGAACTCGAAAAGCTCGGTGGATTCGCTCGTTACGAAGATGTCGACGGTGATGGAATGTGTTACAGAACATTGCCTGGAACCGAACATCCTAAAGCCGGCTACTTTGTCCGCGGCAGTGGACACAACAAGAACGCCGGATACAGTGAGCGTCCTGAAGACTATATGTATTTGATGGACCGTCTCTTGAAGAAATTCGAGAACGCAAAATCTTTGATTCCACAAATCGAAGTTGACCTCAACAAAGATGCAAAAATCGGAATCATCGCTTTCGGATCCACTCACTGGGCGATTCTCGAAACCAGAGATATGCTCGCTAAAGAGAAAATGCCGACCAGCTATTGCAGACTGCGCGCATTGCCTCTGACTAAAGGCGTCGAAGAATTCATCGATGCACACGACAAGGTTTACATCGTCGAACAGAATCGCGATGGACAAATGCTCGACATTCTCCGCATGGAGATGCCGCATCTGACCGCGAAGATGAAGTCGGTACGCCACTATAACGGCATGCCGATCGACGCTGAATTTGTCGTCAATGGTATTTTGGAACAAGAGAAGAACGCGAGGTAGATGGTAGAAAATGGTTTCAGCAACACCCCCAGCACCAAAAGCACCAGTCACCAATAAACTTGGTTTGACTCTCGCGGACTACAAAGGATCGCCTTCAACACTTTGCGATGGTTGCGGACATGACGCAATCACCAGCCAAATCATCAAAGCGTTTTGGGAACTCTCGATCGAACCGCACCAGGTAGCGAAGTTCAGCGGCATCGGCTGCTCGAGCAAAACTCCAGCATATTTCTTGAGCCGTGCACACGGTTTCAACTCAGTCCACGGACGCATGCCGTCGGTCGCGACCGGCGCTCAGATGGCTAATCACAAACTGATCGCCCTCGGTGTCAGTGGTGATGGCGATACTGCTAGTATCGGTCTTGGACAGTTCGGTCACTTGATTCGACGCAACGTGCCGATGGTTTACATCGTTGAAAACAATGGTGTTTACGGGCTCACCAAAGGTCAGTTCTCCGCGACTGCTGATATCGGTTCGACATTGAAAGATGGAAGCGTCAACAGACAAACGGCAATCGACCTTTGCGGATTAGCTATCGAACTGGGTTGCGGCTATGTCGCTCGCTCGTTTGCAGGCGATCCAAAACAACTGGTTGCTTTGATCAAGGGCGCACTTGCCCACAAAGGAACCGCGGTTGTCGACGTAATCAGCCCATGCGTAACCTTCAACAACCACGATGGTTCCACAAAGAGCTACAAGTACGCGAAGGAAATGGACAGACCACTTCACGAACTCGGATTCATTCCGTTCTACGAACAAATCACTGTCGATTATGAACCTGGTACCGTACAAGACGTTCAAATGCATGACGGCTCACACATGAGATTGAAGAAAATCGGCAACGACTACGATCCAACAGATCGTTTCGCTGCTGACAAAGCAATCCACCAATCACATAAAGATGGAACATTGCTCACCGGTTTGCTCTTTGTTGATGAAACACTGCAAAACTATGTTTCATACGCAAACCTTGTTGATGCGCCCCTCGCCAGTCTTCAGCAAGATACACTGCGTCCATCGAAAGCGGCGCTCGATGAGATCATGGCTGAATTGACTTAAGCTGCAAATTAGCAGTTTGATACGAAACGAAATTCGAAAGCCGGCGGATAAAAACGCCGGCTTCGTTCTTTAAGCGATCGATGACTTCAGCGGATATATTGGTTGAACTCAAATCAAACAATCATGGTTTAATCGTTCTAAAGCAGTCCTTCCAGTCGATAGAGTTCGCGACAGTTAGCATACAAAATATTTTCTGCCACTCTGTGCGCCTCCGGCGGACGCAAATATAATTCGGAAATCAATTCGTTTAAAACAGAACTGAGGGCATCTTTAAAGACAACCGCTCCGTACCAGTGCATCTCGGGAACACTGTGCCCATCAGTTCCGGCAAGCAATTTGGATGAAGGAGCAAGTGCAATGGTTTCGAAAAGAATATTTCGAAAGGCAGCGGAAACCATGATAGAGGTCAATGACAAATCCATATAGCAATTTGGAAAAACAGAGCATAAATATGCGGCTTCGCGATGATAAGGATAGCAATGCAGAAACACGAATTTGCACGCGGCGAAACGCTTGTGCTTCAAAATCGGCGTCATCAGTGACGGATTGGACTCGTGCAAAAGCAAGTCGTTGTCACCGATTCCACAGTGAATCTGAATGGGAAGATTTAACTGACCAGCGAGCTCAAAACACCTAAATAACAGATGATGATAAATTGAATAATCTGCGGTCAGTCGAAACGCGGCTTTTGAATTTTTCTGCTTCTTTTTTATCGACTCGTATTCGGTCTGAAGATTATCGCTCGTAATGCGGGATTCTACGGGAAGGCCTCCGCGATAAGCCGCAATTGTTTTCAGTCCTACAATTTTAGATCCGGAATCTTCAGAGGCGCGAAGTTGAACGTCGAGTTCGCCCTCCATTTCTTCAAGAGAATTGGTTTGCTCGAAAATCTTTTCAAGCAAGGTCTCGATACGCACAATTCGATAAATTGGACGTTCGCTAATCTTAGCCAGCTCGAAGATGGACAACATAGAACCGCTCTGGTAGCCATCATCAACAAGCACTGCACCGATCGAGGCGTCATCCCAAAGTTCATTAACATGAGCTGCAGCCGTTGATATCTGGCGGCGCTCGATAAACTCATCCTCTGTGTCAAAACTGATCAACTCTCTGAGTTGATTCAACATATTCATATAATGCAAACTATTGGGGACGTGGTTTTGAATTATCGCCATCGAATTCGACTCGGTGAACGCTCGGCGAAATTCAAAAACATCGATCTCTAAATGGCGCTTGATTAGCGAGTGTGCATGGTTGTCAATCATGACACTGTTTGTCAAATCAATCTTCATAGCAGTATCCACCAAACACTGGTCAGTACCGCATACGGTGATGCGCTAGCTCAAAGTCAGAATCAAGTGTGAAAGCCTGAGCCTCAGATGATTTTACAATTACGTATGCATTGGCAAGTTCAGGACCAAGAGTCTTCATCAGAAAAACATCGGTTTCCAACTCAATAAGTGCCTTGTGAAGAGAGTCCGGCAGCCGCACGGCACCAAGCTCTTCACGCTCATCATCCGACAAGTCAGCTGGATCGATTGATACCGGTGCCGGTGGCTTCATCTTTTTGCGAACACCATCGAGTCCGCAAGCAATAATACAAGCCAATGCAAGATAAGGATTTGCGGTGTTATCGACGCATTTAATTTCAATGCACGAATCCCCCGGTGTACCAGCCATACATCTTTTTCAACTGT
>CAZRMH010000257.1:0-11939 GCA_964600935.1 uncultured Candidatus Obscuribacterales bacterium | reverse complement strand
CGCGATCGCACCGATGCACTCCACTTCTGACATCACCATGATCTTAAAAAATCGCTGAATTATCCAGGCTACTTCGTTTAGAATTAGGCGGTCTTTCAGCACATAGGAGTGCAGCGATGCAACTGCCGGGACTTGGTCGGATTTTGGCGTCATTAACTTTGGGGGCTCTTGTCCTCGCCTCCTCGCATTGTCCAGCACTGGCTGCGGACGCCCCGAAACGTCCGTTAGTGATCGCACACAGGGGTGGCAACATCTGGGCGCCGGAAAACACTATAGCCGCTTTCGCCAAAAGTCTAGAAGCAAGAGCTGACGGCGTAGAACTTGATATTCACCGCTGCAAGAGCGGAGAGCTGGTTGTGATTCATGATGAAACTCTGGATAGAACAACCAACGGCAAGGGTTTTGTCAAAGACCATACGTATGAAGAATTGAAGAAACTCTCGGCTGGCAACTGGTTTGACAAAGAATTTGGCAATGAAAGATTGCCATTGCTCGAAGACGTGCTGAAGTTGGCAAACGGCAAAATGATCGTCAACATCGAGATTAAAAACGCTCCTATCGAGTACCCAGGTATCGAAGACGACCTCGCGAAGGTTTTAAAGAGCTATCAATACCCTGAGAAGATCCTGATCAGCTCTTTCGATCATGAACTTATCAGACGAATTCATGAAAAAATGCCGCAGTATGAAGTGGCATTTCTAGACGCTGGAATCATTAATGATGTCGGAGATTATGCAAATAAGATAGGCGCCAAAGCCTGGAATGCCGGGTTTGGCGAGCTTCGAGCCGACGCCGTTGAGAGAGCCCATAAAGCCGGAGTGGCAGTCAATGTCTGGACTGTAGACGGACGTAAGCACTGGGATGAGGCCGTTAAAATGAACGTAGATGGCATCGTTACTAACGATCCGGCTGGTCTAAAAGAGCATCTTGAAGACATTCCGTCGCTTCACCCGCACCACTCGCACAAATAAGAAATTTAGTTTTTCGATTGAGACCACTAATTTGAGGCATATATAGATGTGACCGCTCCTGCTCGCATCTATTTTTGCGAGCATCAACGAAACGTGGAACGTGATCTGTTCGTAGTTCGCTGGTTGAACCAGCAATCTTCTTCCCCTTTCATGGATTTGAACTGAAGTTATGGCAAAAATTTTGCTTGTCGAAGATGATGATAGTCTCTCCTTCTTGCTCAAAATGCAGTTGGAACAACTGCGCCACCTCGTGGACGTTGCGAGAAAAGGGATGGATGCGATCGCGCAATTGCGCTGTAATAATTCCTACGAACTAATTATTTTAGATTGGATGTTGCCGGACATTGCCGGTGTAGAAGTTTGCAAGCAGTATCGTTCTTCCGGTGGGCGAACCCCGGTGCTTATGCTGACCGCCAAGGGAACTGTAGAAGACAAGGCTACTGGTTTGAATGCTGGTGCTGATGATTATCTGGTTAAACCTTTTCATCCGACTGAGTTAGATGCCCGTGTCAATGCGTTGCTCAGGCGACCTACTACGTATGCCGGAAAGACTCTCAAAGTAAGGGATATCGACCTCGATACTTCCAGTGGAACGGTGACGCGTGCAGGGCAAGAAATTGAATTGACTGCAAAAGAGTTCAGTTTGCTTGAACTGTTGATGCGTTATCCCAACCAGAGTTTTTCACTCGAAGCAATTCTAGATCGGGTCTGGGACAGTGATTCCGCGGCGTCGATTGATACTGTTCGCACGCATATGAAAACATTGCGCAAGAAAATTGGCGACAATAATGAAGATGACGGCGTGATTAGAACCAAACGCGGTCAAGGTTATCGAATTGTGGATCACCAGTAGGAGAGTGATCCGCAAACCAGTCGGATGGTATTCCCGTATGAACCGAAGAAGCGCATGAACACCTGGCTGCAAGGAGTGAAGCGATACTTTCAGGAGATGTCCCTGACGACGATCACGACCCTCGCGATCGGCATCATTGTTGTAGTTCTTTTTCACATTGCCAGCATCTCGTTGATGCATTGTTTTCAGCGTTTGGAAGATACTGGAATTTCGCAGCAGCGACTTTCTATTTTGACTGTGCTCGACCAGATTAAATATTGTCTGTCCAAGGCTGAAGCGGCTGAGTATGCCTACGTTTGGACGGGGCAGCCAAAGTTTCTCGAACAGTATAATTCCAACTTTCAAACTGTAGACCAGGCCGTGAAAGAACTTGATATGCGATTGCACGGAAAGCATCGCATGTTGTCCGAAGAGATTCGCGAATTAATTCGAGTGCGCAGTGAATGTGCCAATGAAGTGATCGCGCTGCGGAAAAAAGAAGGTATGGATGCCGCTGCTGCGCACGGTGAGCTACTTGGAGAAGCCGATGTCACCAAACACTTGGAGGTGATGGTCGACGAACTCGGCAATCGCGCCGATATGGAATTTCAGTTACGCGGAAGTGAATTGGACCACGGTAGTTGGCAAACTGTCATGGGCATCTTTTTTATCATGCTCGTTGGTTTGGTTATTCTTGTTGTGGTGCTTGCACTGGTCAACAAATATGTTCGAGACCGAAGCGCTGCTGAACTTTTGTTGCTCAACGCAGAACGTCGATTCAGAGCCGTCTTTAACCAGACATTCCAGTTTAGCGGACTGCTGTCGCCGGACGGTGTTGTTCTCGAAGCTAACCAGTCTGCCGTCGATTTTGCCGGCGGCGATTTTCTTGCGGTCAAGGAAAAATATTTTTGGGATACTTCCTGGTGGTCCTATTCGGCTGATGTTCAAGAACAGCTAAGGGACGCCATCTCTAGAGCTGCTAAAGGCGAGATGGTCCGTTTTGAATCTGAAGTGGAAGGACCCGGCGGACGTTCTACTGTAGATTTTTCGGTCAAACCGGTTAAAGAAGATGACGGAACAGTTAGTTTCCTAATTGCAGAGGCGCGTGATATCACGGAACGTGTGCGCGCTGAAGAACTCCTATCTGAGCGGGAAGCGCGTATGCGAGCGATTGTCGACACTGCTCCTGATGGTATCATCACTGTCAATTCCGACGGTACACTTGAGTCTCTTAACGGCGCAATGGAACGAATGCTCGGTTATTCTCACGGTGAACTTTTAGGCCATGACGTCAATACGATTTTGCCGCAACTTCTGGCTGGCGATGACGGCAACAAAAATCCGTTGAGAACTGGAGAACGACGCATCTTCGGTGTTGGTCGCGAGTTCTTCGGGATCGGAAAAGATGGTGAAAAAGTTCCTGTGGAAGTGTCGCTGAGCTTGATCAATCTTGGCAATCAACAAATTTTGACTGGTATCGTGCGTGATATCACGGAGAGAAAACTTGCTGAGCAAAGGGTCAAAGATTTTTATTCAACGGTTTCTCACGAGCTTCGAACTCCACTTACCGCTATCCGGACTGCTCTGGGTATCATGGAAAATTCGTTTATGGGTGAACTGGCTGCGCAAGCGCGCCCGGTTGTTCAAGTTGCCAGTAAAGAAACAGATCGACTGATCCGGCTAATCAACGACATTCTGGATATACGAAAGATGGAAGCCGGAAAGCTCGACCTGAAGTTAACCAAAGTCGCTCCGCGAGAAATCGTCGAAAGAGCGCTTGATGGCATTCAGACTCTTAGCGATGAGGCCGGTATAAGAGTGGAACGCGATCTTCCTGATACGCGCCGCGTTCTTGCTGATGAGGATCGGTTGCAACAAGTTCTCACAAACTTGATTTCCAATGCGGTGAAGTGGTCTCCAGTGGATGGAGTTGTCACTGTAGCATTGCGAGAAATCGACCAGCGTTGTCGTTTTGAAGTTACCGACGAAGGTCCTGGAATTCCTGAAGACGAAGTCGATAAACTATTTGGACGATTTCAACAATTGGCATCTCGCGACGATCGGGCTCGCGGTGGAACTGGTCTTGGACTGGCAATTGCCAAAGCAATCGTCGAGCAGCATGGTGGAGAAATCGGTGTCGAATTGAAACGCGGAACCGGATCGAAGTTTTGGTTTGAACTGCCTTTGGAATTGAAAATCAGCGCCTGAACCATTTGAGATTGTCCTGGATTTTGCGCTAAAACTTTTGATATTGGATCCGTGAAGGTCGGCATTGGCTGTGGCTTTGCACAGTGTTTTGATTTTTGGGAAAACCACGATTGTTTTCCCATCGTTTGCTTCCTAAGATGATTATCGAATACCGCAATTGCGCTGCCGATAAGGCGAATCGATGAAATAAAATGAGGTTTCTATGACGTTCCTTGATGGCGTACCTGCCCCTTCTGATGGACAAAAGACCGATACCAACTACAAGCCTGGAAAGTCTTTGGCTGATGAAATTGGTGGACTTCTTGGTGGCCCGAAAACCACTGATGGCGCAACCAAACCTTTGGCTCCAGGTACGAAGCCTGGTGATGCGCAACCTGTTGCAAAGCCTGCAGACAAGACTGCACCAGCAGCGGTGGCAAAGCCAATCGATGGCACAAAATTGCCGGGCGCCAAGTCACCAGAGGTCGCTCCTCCGGCTGCCGGTAAGACACCAACTGATGCCAAGAGTGATGCTAAGCCTGCGTCAGAGACGAAACTTCCAACCGAACCGAAGGTAATCGACCTGTCGAAAAATCCGTTCAAGCCTCCTGCAGGTTTGCCACCACAAGGTGATGTCAAACTTCCGAGTCTTTCAAGAGACAAGCTCGGCAAAACCGGTTCTAGCAATCCTCAAAATCCCTTTTCTACTGTAATTGTCCCGGCTCGAGAGATACCGAAACCGCCGGCTACTTTCGATACCATCCCGCCACCACCTGTGGTGGAGTCGCCTAAGTCACCTGCGTCAGATGCTGGCAAACAACCTGCCAGTGGCGATCCGACCAGGCTGCCACCAGCGGTTTTAGATACGTCGAAGCTGCCACCAGCAACATTGGACAAGTCGAAAATTCCTCCGGCGCCTTTAGTCGAATTACCGAAACCACCATCGGCCGCGGTGGACACCACCAAGCCGCCGGCAACCACTGTCGAGGGACCGAAGCCTACTATCATCGGCAGACCTGGACGGCCAACTCTGGGGGACAGAAGTAAGCCACCGGCTCCAGTGATAGCAAAGCCACCGGATACGGTGACTGAACCGAAGCGACCGGAACAGCCCTACAAGCCGCTGCCAAAAGCCGACTATGAGAAACAGCAAGGTACCGGCGTCGACGCCGTCAACAACAAACCTGATGCCGTTCCACCTAAATATCCGGGACCAGCACTCGATCAAGATAAATGGGTAATGAAGGCGATGCTCAAGCCGACCAAGCTGGGCAGCGCTTTGTACGACCTCTACTTGGAGACTGCAACTGATCGCAGTGAAGAGAATAAAGTACCTGACGGCATCAAAATCGCTGAGCTTCATAAAGGCGTTAAAGAAAAAGTGGCGTCAGTCGAACTTCTCGGTGACAGTGAGATGTTCCAGCCGGATCAGCACGGTATCATTTTGCATCCGACCGGACGCAAACATCCAGGCAACTTCTATGCCGTTCTTCGCGATGATAAAGGCATTCCGATTAACGTAATCGAATATGCCAAGAACGGAAATGGTAAACCAAAATACTTGCAGCAGTGGATCTTCGATCGTGAAGCCGACGCGGAAACCGGCGGGCGCAAGACCAATGTGAGCTATTTCCGTGAGTCCTCAAGCACCGCCGTAGGTCGACCCGGCGCTGAGAACAAGACGATGGCTGATGTTTTCATGGGGCGAACAGAATATTTAGCCGGCTCAGATGGTTCGATGCTCAAAGCCACTCAGTTTAACAACTTAAATAAACCGACTGTCGAGATCGACTACTCCGGCCGCACTCCGGCGATGAAGTTGCGTGATCCGAACAGCGGCACAATGCAACAGCAAACGTATTCTCGTGCGTTTACCACGAACATGGCCTTTAGCGGCGCGTACCTGAAGTAGAATCCGAGCAGCGGGCAAGGATTGAGCCTCACTTCGCTCGCCTTCGTTTTTTTCGCGTGGGCTTCTTTACAGGCTCTTTTACTGGAGGAGTAACTATCGGCTTTACGATAACCGGATTTTTTTCGACAATAGCCTTTTCCGCAGGCTTTCCGTTGGAAGAAATTTTTTCGCATATCGTCCCGAAATTCAGCGCAAAGTAGGCAAATAGAGCAATGAGCATAACACCGGTAAGTGCGGCCAGGCGAACAAGAATTGTTTTTTCGCGTTCCAACTCAGCCTGATGCATTTTTAGACTGCTTTCTTCTTCGCTCTTCTGAAGCCGGTCTTGATCGATCGAAATTGGTTTTCCCGGTCCGAAAGAACTCTGCATAGTCGAGGTTCTTTTGATGTGACGAATTTGGTCTCGTTCCTTATGCGTAATTTCGAAGTTCTTATCCTCTAGTTCTACAGTTGAAACAGAGCGTTCCGCGATCATGTGATGTGGCAGACTTTCAGCGCGTTCGTCACCATCGAGAACAGTTTGATACCAGAACTCGAAAGCTTCCTTCATCTGCACTGCAGAATCCCATCTCAGTGCAGGATCTGTTTGCAGCGCTTTCAAAACGATTTGGTCGAGAATTTTTATACCAGGAATATGCGGCACCAATTCGCTCATCGGTTTGGGGGTGACGTCAGTTGTGCAATGCGCGTACATGATGTCTCGTACTGAGCCTTTGTGATAAGGCGGTTTTCCAGTAAACATCTCGTACGCCACCACTCCCATGGAGTAAAGATCGGAGCGCGGTCCTAAGGATTTTGCGGCACACTGCTCAGGGCTCATATACATGGGCGAACCGATCGCGCGCCCGCTAAATGTGATTCGTTCTTCGCCCTCCATATGAGCGATTCCGAAGTCCAAAATTTTGACGACGATCTCATCGCTATCGCCCTCCTTGACCAGAACGACGTTGCTGGTTTTCAAATCCCTATGAATTACGCCGTTGCCGTGAGCATAGGCAAGGGCATCGCATGATTGCAGCATGATGCTTGCGATGTTGTCCGGACCATCGATTCGTCCGATAGAGCGAATGATATCGAGCAGGTTGAGACCTTTGATGCGTTCCATGACCAGAAAAAACTCACCGGTACTGGTCGCGATAAATTCCATGTATTGCACGATGTTGCGGTGCCGAAGGCGCGAGTGGCTGCGAATCTCTCGTCCAAAACGCATGATGTCCTCGGCCGAGTTGACCTTCATTGCCTTCATGGCCACCAGTCTATCGGTGGCAATTTGTCTGGCGAGATAGACAATTGCCATTCCGCCTTTTCCGAGGGTTCCTACGATTTCATATGCTTCGTCGATGATCGCCCCGATCAGAGGGTCTTCTTCGATTTGCTCTTCGGAAGCCTCTACGTAGACATCATTTTTGCCGGCCGCATCGATTTGCGCATCAGCAATGTTATTTGAGGTCCAGTACTTCGACTGATTGGTCATCTCCTTGGGGATTAGACCAGCCCAGGACCCCGTGATTTGCAGCGTGGGACCCGGCATCGTTGACTCGAAGCGCTGTAGGGGTAGAGTATCGATGTCGTCGGAGGCTGCTGGTCCAGTCCCGTGCCGCTGAACGACCGTCGGACCGGCTGCGGTTGACGGTGACGGGAAATCTCTGACCGGGGCACGCGTCTGGGGTGGAGTCGGCAAAACCGTCTCCTGTGCCGTTCTCTTGGCACTTTCGTTTTCGTCGTTGCGCTCCCCGGACATAGGTAAAAGGCAACCGTGATGAGGCATCCAAGTTTTTCTTTCACAGAATTGTCGATTTCAAAACCCTATCCGAAGTGGGTACAAAAGAGATCGGGTTCGGTTGGAAGCAATCAAAACTTTGAGAACGGGTAGAGCATGGCAACATTCGTGAGTATTTTATTGCTGTTTTTTTTATCGGGTTTTTCTGCGCTTGTGTATCAGGTCGTTTGGCAGCGATTACTCGGATTGTTTACAGGGGCCGAAGTTGTCGCGGTTACTCTGATAACCTCGGCGTACATGCTCGGCATGGGCGTCGGTAGTCTCGCCGGTGGTGCCATCGCTGACCGGCTCAAAACTCGTTCGGGATTATTTTTCGTTTTTGCAGCATCAGAGTTTACCATCGCTCTGTTTGGCGTTGCTAGCAAATCATTTTTCTACGACTTCCTTCACCTGACTGTTCCACACCTGGCGAATAGTAAAGTTCTAGCTTTTGTCGTCTTGTTCTGCGCCCTTCTTTTGCCGACTTTCCTGATGGGGATGACTCTTCCGTTTCTAGGCAGAGCATTTGTTACGTCGATCGAAAAGGCGGTGGATCGAATCGCTTTGCTCTATGCCATGAACACGCTAGGTGCTGCGGTCGGCTCAGTTGTTGCTGCGACCTTATTAATTAGGAATTTCGGCTATGAATATTCGCTCTACATCGGAGCGGCAATTAGTCTGCTGTGTGCATTGGGAACGACCGCGCTAGGCTTCAATCAATTGAAAGGTTCGAATAATTTGATTGCATCGCCGGAAAAAGGTTTTTCCGAATGTGTGTCTGAAGGCTCAGATACCTCGACGAATAAATCTTCGACGGAAGGCGAACCGAAGGTGGTTGCGTTTGTTAATTGGCAAATACCATTTGGCTTTAAGACCTGGCTGGTACTTTCAGCACTGTCAGGGTTCATTGCGCTGGGTCTGGAAATTGTCTGGTTTCGACTCTTGCGAGTAATGCTCAAGGCTAACTCGATGACCTATGGATGGCTCCTATTTGTCTATCTGGTCGGTCTAGCCCTGGGGACGTTTATAGGGGCGCGAGTAACAAAAACTTGCAAAAATCCGAGCGTTTGTTTTTGTCTATGTCAGTGTTTGATTGGTGTCTATACAATTTTATCGGTGGGCATTTTGACGAAAAATCTCGGCAGCATGCCTTACACAATGCCACTGTTTGAATTTTTCGGACGCTATAACCCGATCGACTTCGGCACTGAACAGATCCCAGCGTGGGACCTGTTTAGTCTCTATGTCATTCTTCCTGGACTGTTGATAATACCGCCGACGGTGCTGATGGGCATGAGCTTCTGTTATCTGCAAAAGATTATTCAGAACGATTTCGGTTTGATCGGTCGCCGATTGGGCTGGCTGCAAGCTGCCAACATCGCCGGATCGACTCTCGGTGCCTTGTTTGTTGGCCTGGTATCGCTTCACCATTTCGGAACGGCTGGAACTCTTCTCATTGTATTAATGCTCAGTTGCGTTTTTCTTTTCCTCTACTTGTTTCAATGCTGGGTGGCTAATTCGTCCAGTTTTGAACCTGGCCGTAAAACCACCAACCATTTAGATTCGAGTTCTCGTTCGAGCTTAAGACTTGCGCGGGCTCTGCTCAGTGGCGCACTGTCGGTCGGTCTATACGCCTTACTCGCGTCCGGTTTCCCGACGTCAAAACAGATCTGGTTGAAGCTTCACGGTCACAACACCGAGCACACATTCATCGTCAAAGAGGATGGATCGGGTGTGGCTGCCATGGTGCCTGTAGATGGTGGCGACATGGAAAGAATGTTTGTCTATATAAATGGTCAGGGTCATAGCGAACTGCCATATGGAATGTATCACAGTCAGCTCGGGCTCCTCGCACTGTTCGTACACCCTGAGCCGAAGGACATTGCTATTATTGGATTGGGAAGCGGCGACACCTTATATGCTTCCGGCGCGCATAAAGCGACAACGAGTATTACCTGTTTCGAAATCGTAAAGCCTGCATTTCATTGCATTTTAGAGTGGCACGACAAAAAACAATATATGCCAATCGAAAGCTTAATAACCGATAAGCGAGTTCGGGTAGTTTTCGCTGACGGGCGAAAAGGTTTACAAAGAGAAGGCAAAAAGTACGACATTATTCAGCAAGATCCTCTCCGTTCGTTTGATGCGGGGGCTGGTATGTTGTACTCGATGGAATACTTCAAGATGCTCCAGCAGCATCTAAAACCCGGTGGCTACGTGGTTTTATGGTCGCCAACCGCACGAACAAAAAACACTTTCGTTAAAGCGTTTCCCTACGCCGTCGATTTTTGTGGAACACTGATCGGCAGTCGTGAACCCATTATTGTTGATCACAAGCTGGTCAGGCATTCGTTTAACGTCAATCGAATTGAAGGATATTTGGAGAAGACCGGCGTGGGAGAATCGCTCCTTAACGCAGTCCTCGAGTGTTATTCCGGTCCTGCTGAACGCGGCGTTATCGATTCATCCGACGTGAATCATGACCTTAACCCAAAAGATGAGTTTATGGTGCCGCAGTCTTGACGTCAGTGTATGGGAATTTTAAACCAGAGCACAGTGCTTTCACGTTCTGTGGTATCGGCTCCGATTTCACCATCATGAGCCTCGATGATTGCCCGGCAGAGGAAAAGGCGCAGGTTTGCTCCCTCGGTCGAGACCGAGGAGAATCTTTCGAACATCTGCTGTCTTTGATTTTGATCTAAGCCGGGACCAAAATCCTCCACCCGAAATTCCATCATCTCAGTTGAGGTGCCCTCGTTATCAACCCGCCTGCAACTGACATTAATGGTGCCGCCTCTGTGCGAGCGTCTTACGGCATTGAGCAGAAACGTTCTTATTACTCTCGTTAACTTGTCCTGATCGGCACGAATGTCGATATCTTCCAGGTCAGATAGATACTTAACTTCTTTCCACTTCGCGTCTTCATCTAAATTGCCCAATAGTTCGTTCAACACGCCCTTAATGCGCACGACTTCGAAGTGCGGCAGATATGAATCGGAATCGATTTTTTCTGCATCAATCAGGTCGTTAATGAGAGCCATGAGTGAAACTATTGCATCTCTGGTTTCTCCAATTATTTCCTTACCCTTGTCGTTGAATTCTCCGGCGAATCCCTGATTCATCATGTCAAAGCTCACCGATAGTGATGCCAGAGGAGACCTCAGATCGTGGCTGACCATCGCGACGACCTCTGCTTTTAACTTTTCCGCCTCCTTCTTTATCGTAACGTCTTGAACTGTTCCGAAAAAAGTTTCATTCCGCGGATTCCACTGCACATTCCATTGGCTAAAGATCGGTTTTCCTCGTTTGGTCTTCAACTTGCACTCGAAAGTCGCTGGGTCATTCGATTGTTTGCACCGCTCCAGGGTTTTTATCAGGTGCTGTTTCTCCTCGCTGTCGATTAGCGAGAGTAAGGATTCACCTCTGATTTCGTATGGTCGAAACTGAAGGATGTCTTCAACCGCCGAACTAATTTCTGTAATAACTAAGTCTGCACCGATCGAACACATCAGTACAGGGCTGTTTTCTAACAGCGCTTTTTCCCGTTCCCTGGCCTGTTCTACTTCTGATGACAGGCTGTGGATTAGATTGTCGAGTCTGGCCAGTTCGCTCTTTCCTTTCAGTGGCGGTAACAGTGTTTCTTTCTTCGCCACGCGTTCGGTGTTACGCATCAAGGTACTGAATGCGGTGCCGAACTCCCGGAGGATGTAAATCACTGCCAGTAGTGCTAAGGATATTGCAACGACCGTCCCGGCAATTACATTGTCTCTAATAGCCGCGACCGATTTGTCGCTTTTGCTGGACTGCTCGTCGCGAAGCTGCGAAAGTTCCTGAATGACTTGTTCTCCGCAAGTCGTGATTTTCCAGGTCGATGCCTGCGCCTTATCTTGAATGCCAAGCCGGAACATGTCGCTGGCTTGATTAATATCGCACATTTCGCCTACCCCGATCAGACCTTCAACGGCTTCGACAAACGCATCGATGTTAGGTGATTTGGGAGCGCCTTTTTTGCGCAGGAGTTTTCGGAATTTGCGCTGATGGTCCAGCAGCACCGAATAAGGAACGAATATTGGAGCGTCTGTTCGACGAAAGAGCAATATCTGTCCGCAGGCGACAGTGTCGCTCAGCAGTAGATTGACTGCGACCAGCGTTTCAATCGTCATGGTTTCTGCAACGCGTTCTTTTTTGACCTCTTGCAGTGAACCGAGCATACTCGACAGAAAGTAGACTTGCAGAGCCAGTGGGATGGCAATCACCAGAGCAATTTTCGTTCGGAGC
>CAZRMH010000256.1:0-11960 GCA_964600935.1 uncultured Candidatus Obscuribacterales bacterium | reverse complement strand
CATGGGCACGCGGGACAAGGCTGCCATGGAAGAGAAGCGCGGACTGGGCGGGCTGAAGGGTGTCCAGATTGGCGCTATGGGCGGCTACCCGGTAGACCGCACCCGCGGCAAGACCGTCATCCCAGCATCTATCAACCTGATGGTCAGAGGTAAGCACATCACGATGTTCCCCGAAGGCAGAATCAGCCCAACAGGGACGTACCTCGAGTTCAAGAAGGGAGCTGCCTGGATCGCGCTGGGAGCAAGCGAAGCACTCGGTACAAAAGAACCGGTGGGCATCGTGCCGATTCACATTTGCTACGGCGCCCGCGACGTCGAATCGGCGACCGACCTCGGAAAGATGCGACTGCGCTGGCGTTATGGCGTCACCGTAACAATTGGCGAACCCGTGTACGTGCACGAAGTCCAGCCTCGCACCGCAGACGAAGTGATCGCACGGATCAAAGACGACATCACCAGCCAGTCTTGCGCCACCACACAGTTGGGCGAGTAGCACTACATCAACTTCACCGAACCTTTTTTTCCAGGCGACAAGCTCTTCAGGGGGCTTGTCGCCTTGTTTCCAACACCAAATTCCCGCGGAAGGGAGCACTCTCGTGAAACCGCGCAGACCGCTAATTATTCTGCCAACCCTCGTGCTAGTTAACCTAGCCCTTCTGTTTCTCTCAATCTCGCAGCTACTCCAGACCGGCGTCCCGACGATGACCATCGAGTGGGGACTGATTCCGATCAGTCTCACCGACAGCTTCGTCAACGGCGGTCTTCTGGACATCGGCTACGACTTGCTGACACTGTTTACGTGCACGTTCCTGCACGGCAGTTTCGATCACTTGCTCAACAACATGCTGATGCTCTACTTGTTCGGCATCCTGGTAGAGCGTCAACTCGGGCACTGGCGGTTTCTGACGCTATACGTGGCGTCCGGGATTCTGGCCTCGCTCGGGCACTACGTTCTTGCACCAATGAGTCCTTATCCCCTGATCGGCGCTAGTGGTGCGATCGCTGGGGTCATGGGCGCCTTCCTGGTCTGCGTTCTAACATCAGGAAAACGCATCACTGTTCTGCCCATACTGGGCGCGATCTTCATTGTTCAGTGGGTAATCGAACAGGCATTTGCTGCAATGACGACACCAGCGCGAATCTCAGGAAGCGTAGTGGCCTACGACGCTCACCTCGCGGGCTTCGTCGCCGGTCTCCTGGTCGCTAGTCTGATTGTTTTTCGAATGCGGCGCCAGACTCCAGAGGAAACGACGGCAAGTGAGGACAAGAACAGCCCAAGTTCGATCGATTGGCAAAAGCTGACTGAACAAGTAAACAACGAAAAACCGGCGGAAACTGCGGCCGCATCGGATGTTAAAGCGGATGTTTTGACCGAAAAAGAGAAGCGCGTGCCACCGGTTTCGAATGAAACCGTAGACGTCGCGACGGAAAGCAACGTGATTTCGGCACCGACCGAAACACCGCCGATTGATACCAATGCAGAAACTAGCAAGGCTGAGCCAGTCACGAAGAGAAACCCTCAAACTGGCTACCAGCCTGATAGGAACGATACACTTTTCGACTAACACGTTGGTCGCAAAAGAGCTTTTTGAGGAGCCGCTGTCGTCACCCAAGACGCCGTGGCTCCTCTGTTTTTGGGTTAGGTTTCTTACATTAGATAGTAAAATAATGGTTTTCTCAAAGACAACTTGGTGTTTGTCTCTGCGAACGATGTTGTTTATCGAGATTCGGGCATAAAGCAACTGGAGGTGCTTCAGATGGTTTTTGTTTCTTCCGCACGCACAGCTGCAATTTTTTTGTCCATCGCGCTGATAGCCAGCTACTCTAAACCTGCATACGGTCAAGGTCTTCCTCCCGAACCGCCAGGCGCATCAAACGTCGTCCCGGCTAAGCCACCTGAAACACCGAAAGCTGAAGCCCAGTCATCATCAGAAGCTGGAGCAATAGCGCCCGGACCGCTCGAAGAGCAGCGCCGGAAGCTGTACGCGACGATTTTGGCAGCTAAAGGCTATGGTTTTGGCACCACAGCCTACCTGAACGCTTTCAATGCCCTAGAAGGGAGCGTGAAAGACGGAGCATCTGAAAAGGATATCAAAGTCAGGCTGGACTCAATCGTCAGAGGTCTGGAAGAACAGTTAAAACGCAGCCAGGAACTGAAAGTTCAGAAACCGGCGCCTCCGATTGCAGCTTCGTCTGCACCCCCATCAGCGACTGGTGGTACAGGCGGAGGCGGCTTACCGCCGAGCCTGCGCGACGCCATTCAGAGTGGCAATACTGATGGCTTAGTCGAGAAAATCAAAAACGGATGGTTCGGTGGCGACCTGCCTGACTCAATCAAGAAAAAAATTCCAGCCAACTTCGATCCCAGTATGTTGAACAGCGACACCGCCAAAGAGCTGATGAAAAAATACGGCGGCAACCATTAACGGACGCCCGTTGTAGTGAAAAGACTGATACTACCCATAGTGCTTCTCACCGCTGTTCTCAATGTCTATCCGACGGAAGGACAGAGCCAATACGTTTTTAAACCTGGCAGTCGGCAGGCTGTGAAGGTCGAGCCCCAGCAGTTTAGCGGGCAACCGCAAGGCACTTACCAGCGAAGTGGTGGAATGACCATTCAACCACGTCAATACCCCACACTGCAGACGTCCACCCAGCAGAATTCTTCCCGCCAGGCACCGACAAACTGGAGGCAAGCCAGACAGAATAGTACAACTGCGCCAACCGGGAAAGACCGGGGTCATGACTATGTCGATCACGTCCAGATTGGCGGCGGCACGAGACCATTTCGCGTTCATCTGCCAACCAATCACAATAAATCACGCGCGACTCCAGTTGTTTTGATCTTTGCTGGTTTGAAGATGTCCGGTGAATCTATGATTGCCGTTACGGGTCTGAGCGGCACGGCTAATCGCAATAACTTCATTGCCGTTTACTGCGAAAGCAGCGGCGGTGAATGGGAGGACGGCATGAAGAACCAACGACACGATGACGTCGGTTATGTCGATGCTGTCATCACCCGACTGGCACAGACCACTGCCATAGACACTCATCGAGTGTATGCTGTCGGCTTAAGCAACGGCGGATACTTCGCTCAACTGCTGGCCTGTAGCCTGCCCGACAAAATTGCGGCAACAGCCGTCGTGGCATCCACCGGCATGGAACAAGCGCTGAATCGAAGTCCTGCTGTCAAAGCGATGCCGATCGTTTTCTTTTTGGGAACAGACGACCCCTTAATTAACTGGGGAGACGGAAAACCGAAGAGCGTTGGTAAATACGCCTCCAAGTTGGGTCAAACAGAAATCGACCCCGCCTTGCTCTCTCTGGTCCGTTACGGCGGTTGGTTCGCAGTTCCGGACTTGATCAACTTTTGGACCACTCACAATCGCTGCCAGGGCGCTCCCAGGACGATATATGAACCGGATCGCGACCCGAAAGATGGAATGCGCGTCAAGAAAGAAATCTGGGGCACCCGAGGTAACGAGGTAGTGCTCTACACAATTGAGGGCGGCGCTCACACCTGGCCAGGCTGCATTTTGTTGGCAGGAAAACGGCAAGCACAGTGCTGTCAGGACATCAACACAGGCGAAGAAATTTGGGACTTTTTCAAAACACAATCTCGCTGAAAGTTCAGTTCGCAAAAAGAGAAGTAGGTGTCTCCCCAACGCATTTCAACCGCTAGCGGTTGAACTTCCTGGCACCAAAACACCCTTGTCCGCGGAGTACGTTTCTCACCAACGCATTTCAACCGCTAGCGGTTGAACTTCCTGGCACCAAAACACCCTTGTCCGCGGAGTACGTTTCTCACCAACGCATTTCGACCGCTAGCGGTTGAAATGCTCCTTTCCTAATTTGCTCATTCAATGCTTCGCAAGCTATGCCATGTTCGAAGTAAATCGCCTGGCCGCGCTAACTCGAGTCTCCAAATAAGAAAAACTTCCTAAAATTAAGCATTTAAGGCTTTACATAATTTCCGCAGCAAGATCAAGAGATAACTATTCCATTAGAGCTCACACTTCTCATCAGCTAAAGTAATTATGCAATCCCGACATAATCTTCTACGGCAAATATAAGAAACACGCGCCTCTGAACCACTACTTACAAGCAACAACACTTCGTCTTGTAGAGATTCAGGAGATAACGGATTGGAAACATAAGCCGAGTACGAATCTCAAGGTTCGCGCTCTTTGTCAACCTTCAACGATGAGGAGGTCACCATGACCACTTCTCTCAGACTAACCGATCGGCAGGGCAATTGCATCCCCGCAGCAGGCTCTCCCCTCGTTCTCGGCGCTGGCGGCTGGAACATCTTCCATCACTTCGGTGTTTTGATCGCCCTGCGCGAACACAACATCCAGGTCGGCGATGTTCTCGGCGTCTCCGCAGGCAGCATCACCGCCGCGTTCCTGACCAATGGCTACCAGCCCGAAGACATGATTCCCGTCTTCCTCGACATCCGCAAGGAGCGGGACAACATGGCTTCCGTGTTGGAAGGCTTGACGTTCACGGACCCGATCAGCCTGGCTGTCGGTGGCGTGTTCTCGCTCAAGCCCTTCATCACCAAGCTGATCGAACGCCACGGTCTCAAGCCCAACGACCGCTTGCGCATTCTCGCGTGCGACTATTTCACGCGCGAACCGATCGTCTTCCAGGGCACCGACTACGACCTCGCCGTGGCCCTGACCGCATCCGGCTCCCCCCCGACCGTGTTCAAGCCCGAGTGGTACATGGACGGCGGTCGTCCGCGACTGCTGGTCGACGGCGCCTACTACCACTACAACCCGACCGAGTTCTTCGATCGGCCCGCGATCGTCAGCAAATTCCGCCCGGCAACTGCCATGCCGACGGAGTTCAAGTACCCGATGGACCTCTACTTCCATCTCCGGGAAATCTTCTTCCCGGTGGCCGGCAATTCGCGTCACGTCGACGCATCGCGCAACCTCGTTATCGAGACGGGTTTGCCCGAAGTCGCCGGTCTCAACTTCGGCATCTCCGAAGCGACCTGCAAACGCATGGTGGAAAACGGCTACAATACCGCGAACGAAGTTATCGCTCGCGCGAAGGCCGAAGGACGTCTGTGCGCTAGCTAGGGAGCGGAAAGAACGAATGATTGCAGAGAAGACTGAGCGGTTAACAGGCAGAGTAGCCTTAGTGACTGGCTCGACGAGTGGTATCGGACTAGGTATCGCTCGTCGACTCGGACTGGCAGGCTGCGATGTGGTGCTGAATGGACTAATGGACGCGGACGAGGTCGAACGAGTGAAAACTCAATTGGCTGAGACTTGCGGACAACGAGTGCTCTATCACGGTGCCAACATGACCAAGCCGGAAGAGATTTCGGAACTAGTCGCGTATACCGTTTCAGAGCTAGGTGCTGTCGACATTCTCGTCAACAACGCCGGCATTCAGCACACTGCTCTGGTCGAGGAATTTCCCATCGAGAAATGGGACGCCATCCTCGCAATCAACCTCAGCTCTGCGTTTCATTCAATCCGCTCGGCAGTTCCGCACATGAAGCGGAAGGGTTGGGGGCGTATCGTCAACATAGCTTCGGCACACGGTCTTGTGGCGTCAGCCAACAAAGCCGCGTACGTAGCCGCCAAACATGGGCTGATCGGGCTCACGAAAGTGGTGGCACTGGAGACGGCGGAAACCGCGATAACGGTCAACGCTATCTGTCCGGGCTGGGTTCGCACGCCTCTGGTGGAGAAACAAATCTCGGACATGGCTGACCGAGAGGGCATTTCGCAGGAAGTCGCTGCAGTTCAGCTACTGGCAGCAAAACAGCCATCCAAGCGGTTTGTCGAGGTTGACGAGATTGGCGACACCGTCGTCTTCCTCGCCAGCGACGCTGCCGCGAATATCACAGGCGCCTCATTCTCGATTGACGGCGGCTGGACCGCGCAGTAACCGCTAACAAACCGCTGCGAAATGCAGCAGTTTCTACAACCCCAATTGGACGCATTCGGATTTATGCGTTCGGTTCTCGGCTCCAATAGAGCCGTGCTTTTATCAACCGGGACGAACCAACAGCGCGCCAATCGCTGTTGCTGTTCGCTGTCCAAACAAAGAAAGCTACTACCATGCAAACCAAACCCGCAGTATATGTTTTCGCCCAGGGGATCGACCAGTCCGCGGCGAAAGACTTCGCCCTCTGGTCGAAAGGCAACACGCTCGGCGACATCCGCATCGAACTCAACTCTCAGGGTGGCAGCATCCTCGAGAGCTTGAACTTGCGCGCCGAGATCAACCACATCCGCCGCAACGGTCAGAAAGTGACCATGGCCGTCATGGGTCGTGCCGCTTCCTGCGCCGGCTGGCTCCTGCAGTCCGCTGACCATCGGGTGATCGACGCTGACTCCTGGATCCTCATCCACGAAGTCAGCTCCGAGGTCAAGGGTTCCCGCAGCGCCATCAAAGCCGAACTCGACCGCGTCGACGCCCTCATGGCGCAGACCTACGGCATCCTCTGCAGCCGCACCGCTGGCATCGAAGGTGGTCTCACCCTCGAGATGTGCTACGAGAAAACCGAAGGCGGCAAGGACTGGTGGATCGACGCCAAAACAGCCCTCGCTCTCGGTCTCGTGGACGAGATCGAATATGCCCCGGCATTCGCCGCCAAAACCACCTCCGCAGCCTGAAAGCGAGGTGGTGATGGAAGTTTCCAAACAACACTACAGGCATAGGCACAGGTTCCGGCGACGACAACGTCGACTGGAACTTGTGCCTGACTCATAACAAGCGCGAAGAACCGGATAGCTGGTTAATCGCGCTTGTTTTTTGCGAAAAATTTACTATTGAATTTAGTATAGCAGTTTACAAACAAAGAACCTGGAGACGCTCTGAAAAAGAGCGCCTCCAGCAAGTTAAAACACTACCGCACGAGCAAAGTCTCACCAGCGGAGTAGAGTTTGTCGATCTCGACGCGCATTTCGCTTACGAAAGCAGCCGCATCCTTGAGAGCCTCAACATTGAAAACGACAGGGAAACGATAGGTGTCGAGCAGATTCTTGTCTTTGCGACCTTCGCCGGAAATCGTGATGGCACCATCGGCCTTCAGGAGGAGTGTGCCGAAGGCATCGAACGCAACCTCAGGAACAACAAGCTCACACTTGATACTCACCGTCGGTTTACGCTCGACGCTGTCGGTAAGCTTGGTCAGCTGATCGGCGAAATTTCCATACTGTGAAGCAACCAGGCGTTTGCCCAATTTCTTCAAACCAACCTCTGTGGCAGCGAAGCCAACAGGGGCCTTACTCAACATGCTATCAACCCGGTCCAGCGACAACTGGAACGAATCACGAGCATGCGAATTCTTCGGGGACATTTTGTCCGTCTTTCTTGTGCACTCAGTTGTGAACGACCGGCGACTGTGCGAGTTTAATCTCACGAATGTTCGGATGAGCCCGAAACACTGTTCGCCGGCCGTTCCTCAGTTGTTGTTGTGTTCAGCAGAAACGCCTCAGGCGCCGCAGCTTCCGCCCTTCTTGCCACAGGCACAATCGCCCTGGCCGCCGGACTTCTTGCACTTGCAGCCCTTCTTCGGTTCGTCGGTCTTGCCTTCCAGCTTCGCCTTCTCGCGAGCCAGTCGCTCCTGTTCGCGGATCCAGGCGTCTTCGGAAGCCTTGCCACGGTCTCCAAGCGGATTTTTGGACATGGTATTTCCTTTTCGATGTTCGTGTTGTGAGATCAACCGTGTCCCTCAGCCAGCCCTGGATTCCACATGAAGCACCACCATACCAGACGTTGTCCCAAGAAGCATTTGCATGCTCTGAAAGAGTTTACGACTGGAAGTTCTGATGGCTTTTCTAAGAAATTCAGGTTGAAAGTGAGATTTGGTTGACGCTTATTAATATCAAAGCCCAGTAGCCGGTTTTATGATTTGCCAGACTAAGATTTGCAAAAGCCCTTGCTACAACATCCGCAATAAATCTGAAAACCCAATCCAGGTTTACGTCATCGACTAGCGACAGACCTGAGAAATCACTCGCGCAGCATGACTAGCTCCGGTTCAAATCTTCAACCGCTAGCGGTTGAAATTATGGACGTTAAGACACTCCAATCCGCGAACCAACTGAAACATTGGGCAGCCGCCATACAACCGACAACTGTCTTAGCTCGCGCAAACAGTTCCAAACAAAATAGCGTCGCGACATTTCGATTAGCGAGTGGAACAAAAATCAGACGAACATTTCAAACTGCCAAGGCGGCAATCGATGACATCGCTTTTCCCAAGAAACTTCAACAAAACGTACCCAACCATCCATTCCGCCCATGGAGTGTGGATAACCGATAAAAAGTGCAAAACCTACCTCGATGGTTGCAGCGGAGCCGTCGTCGCGAATCTTGGGTTTGGCGTCAAAGAAATCACCGACGCGATTTCAGAACAAGTCTGCCGAGCTCCGTTTGCGCACACATCACAATTCATCTCGGAAGCAGCGATAGAACTTTCCGAAGTCCTTATCGAGCTAACCACCACTCCGTTCCAAAACGGAGGCCGAGTTTACTTCGCTTCTGGTGGTTCAGAGGCTGTCGAGACCGCATTGAAGATGGCTCGCGGATACTACAACGAAACTGGCCAGCCCGAGCGACACATCGTTATTTCTCGATGGCCTGGTTATCATGGCGCCACTCTAGGAGCGCTCTCGGCGACCGGTCACCTGGTGCGTCGAAAACCATATCTTCCGGTCTTAAAACCGCCGGCTCTTATCCACACCGATTACCGCTATCGATGTCAGTGCGGATTCGGACCAGGAGCTTGCTCCGAAGAACAATGCTCGATCGCGCGGGCCGACGAGTTAGAAGAAGCGATAAACATATTCGGACCGAAAAACGTGATGGCGTTTATCGGCGAACCCATTATCGGAGCCGCTCTTGGCGCAGCTGTGCCTGGAGCCTCATACTGGCGGCGCATTCGAGAGATTTGCACCAAATACGGTATCTTATTTATCGCTGATGAGGTGATGACCGGACTTGGCAGAACAGGCAAAAACTTTGCCATGCAGCACTGGAATATCGATCCAGACATTACGGTTATCGGCAAAGGAGTCGCGGCTGGCTATCAGCCTCTCAGCGGCGTGATTGCCAGCGCGCTGGTCACAAAAGCATTCGAGAATGGCAGTGGGGTATTCGAGCATGGCTTCACCTATAGCGGTCATCCAACCGCATGTGCAGCCGGTTTGGCTGCTGTAAACTATTTGCTACGAAACAACTTAGTAAAACATGTCGAAAACCACGAACAGAATTTTTTCGATCGCTTAAACGCCCTTCGCAGGTGGGATTTCGTTGGAGACGTTCGAGGACGTGGATACCTCTCCGGTATTGAAATCGTCAAAAATCGTTTAACAAAGGAACCGTTTCCAGTTAGCGTTAAAGCCCATAAAATGCTTGGAGAACTGGCACTCGAAGCTGGTTTATTGATCTATCCCGGTTCCGGTTTCATCGATGGCGCGCTCGGAGACCACATCATGATCGCACCTCCTTTTACAATCACTGAAGAGGAGATGGAAGAGCTTTTCAAGCGATTGGACAAAACCTTTGCGAATTTTGCCAAACAAATTGAACAGCAATAAAAGCCTACTGTACAAAGATATTGCATCGCGGCTTCTTCTTTCGGAAAGCTTCTAAACCAGCTTCCGTAAATCCTCGAGTAAGCTCCAGTTCCAAACAACGCAATGATTTCAGATCTGCCAGTTGCTGCAGATGTTCGTCTGTTATAGAACATCGCTTCAGCTTAATTTCGGCAAGATGTGCCCCACGCAAAGGAATAAAAGCACCTTCTGCGAGTTTATTGTCATGAATACTGAGTTCGATAAGATGCTTCAATTTGCCGATGGCACCGATAGCCTCCGGTCCGATTTCCATATGCTTAAACGTGATTGACTTCAATTCGGACATTACCGCCAACTTCGTGATACCACTGGCAGTTATTTTTTTGGTATCCCGGACAGTGAGACTGCGCAGCTTCTGAAATTTGGAGACCACGCCCAAACATTCATCAGTATAGTCAGAACGGCCAATCTGCAAATCAATCAAGTTTGGTAATTTCGACAAACCGCCCAGAGCACGCTCTGTAATCAGAGTATTTGACACCGAAAGATTTTCCAGGAGCGGGAATCGGCAAATCAAGTCAACATCTTGATCGCGCATTCTGGTTTGATCGAGATCAAGAGCGATTAGCGGCAATTTAAGTACGAATATGAGAGCCCGTCCGTCGATCGGATCGTCGAGCAAGGATAAACGCTTAATATCAGTTCTGCGCGAAAGCTGCATCAGACTGTCGTTCGTCACATTTCCTTTGGCGATTGTCCAATCCAAGTCGTATCGTTTTTTAGTTTCGAACCGTGGTTTCAAGGATTCGGAACAAGCATCAACCATCACCTCTCCAAAAATGCCATGATCTGCGACGGCCAGCGCCTTTTCCTCCGTAAGTTTTTCAGAACTACTGCAGACGTCTAGACCAAGTTTACAGACCAGCACTACCGCCGATACCACTAGCAAACTGGCCAGCAAGTAACCGCCCTTGTGTGAGAATACGTCAGATGGCTTAGCTTGTAGCTCTTCAAAATTCAGAGTTCGCACACAAAGCTCTTCCAATGCCTCGACAACGTCATCCATCGATTGAAAGCGATCGGACTTATTCTTCGCCAGACAGCGGGCCACCACCACCTCCAGCTCCTCTGATACCAGGTTATCCGCTCTTCGTTCACTGACGCTGGGAGGCGATTCTTCGGCGTGTTGTCGTATAAGATCAAGAGACGTTTCACCAAGGAAGGGCGTATCGCCGGTCAGCGCCTCGAAAAGAACGCAACCGAATTCATAAACTTCGCTGCGTTCGTCATAATCCTCGCCTCTGGCCTGATCAGGAGGCATATATCGCGGTGTGCCTGCAATTGTTTGTCCTTGTCCATTAACACCAACACCGACTATCGAGACTCCAAAATCAATAATACAAACCTCCGGAAGTCCGCTTGTTGCGCGAGAAATCAGCAGGTTTGAAGAGGTCAGATCGCGATGCAAAATTCCGGCTCGATGGGCATGAGAAAGTCCATCAGCTACCTTGCAGAACAAGGACACCACTGTCTCCGGATTAAATAAATTGCCGTCCGAAATCAACTTTTGCAGACTGACACCATCGACTAACTCCATCGACATAAAAGGCACACCTGCTGATGTGGCGCCGAAATCCAGCACACTAACGATGTTAGGGTGCTTGAGTTTACTGGTCGCGCGTGCCTCATTTTGAAATGACAGCAGTTGTGCCGCACTAACAGCATGCAAAACCTTTACTGCGACAACCTTCTCCAGTAGCCGGTCCTGACAGTAGTAAACAATTCCAGAACCGCCCTTGCCGATTTCCCGAATCGGAATATAGCGTTCAGAGGGAAACCTGGTCGCATCAAGTTCTAAACTCGTACCATCCGTACTAACGGCTTTGAAGTAGGGCTTTTCCGTTAGGGTAGAAATTATGTCAAATTCGTCAAGAAGCTTCGTTGATACAATCGACTCCTTGCACGCACAAAGATCTTGTCGAAAAACCCACTGAGTCAAGGAACCGGCTCGACCAGAATTCAACCGTTTTCCGCAGCGCCCACAGATGCGCAAGGGAAACCTTGGAGCCTCATGCTTTCTGGCACAACTGCAGACAGTGATCCACTGTGTGATGCTTCCCGACGAAGCGGCACCAACAGTACCACCACACTTCGAACAGCGTTCATCGCCAGCGAAACTCATGCACTCAACCCTCGAGTTGTTCTTGAGATATACCGCTTATGTCGACTAATTCAAACTTGTCGAAATTCTGAACCAGGCGTCAACCCCGGGTAAATTAACCATATTTTTGGGGTATTAAAAATCAAACAAAACGACGAAATCAATTTATGACCATAACGCGCACAAGAGATTGCGCTCGGTTAGAATTTCAACCGCTAGCGGTTGAAAATTGATTTCATCTCTGGGCC
>CAZRMH010000255.1:0-12067 GCA_964600935.1 uncultured Candidatus Obscuribacterales bacterium | reverse complement strand
AAAGAAGAACTGAAACTTGCCGCCTCAGACAAGTCTAAAGGTATCACGGCTAAGACGTTGATTCAGTACCTGATGAAAAACTATGACAACATAGATCATGGTGTCAGCGGAATTGCGGCGGCGGACGTGTCTCTCTATTGGCAGAAGCAGAATGACCCTAACAAGATAATTGATTGAGAAGCAAAACTTAGAACGTCTGGTGCTCGTAGCGCTCCGTACGTTTTGCATCGATGGGGAACTTCGAACGTCTGCCTTGAGCGAGCGACTCTGGACTATTTCTTCTGCGATCGCGCGTAGGAGTCCTTCAGCGTGACGATGCGATTGAAGACCAGGGAGTCTGGTTTTGAATCTTTCGAATCGGCGATGAAGAAACCTTGTCGCTCGAACTGGAAGCGTTCGCCTGGCTTTGCTTCTCCAAGGCTGCGTTCCAATTTGCAACCCTTAACGACCTTCAACGCTTCAGGATTGATCGCATCGAGAAACTCGCTATCCTTTCCGGTAGGCGGCGCTTCATCGGCGAGCAGACGTTCATATAAACGCACTTCAGCATCGACTGCATGACGTGCGCTGACCCAATGGATGGTGCCTTTTACTTTGCGTCCGACAGGATTTTGTCCTAGCGTTTCTGGATCGTAAGTGCAGCGAATTTCGGTGACGTTGCCTTCGGCATCTTTGATGACATCGGTGCAAGTCACACAGTATGAATAACGCAAGCGCACTTCTTTACCAGGTCCGAGTCTATAAAAATCTTTCGGTGGTTCGAGCATGAAATCGTCTTGCTCGATGTAGATTTCTTTGCAGAATGGAACTTTGCGCGAACCTTCTTTCGGCACGTCATGCGGCCAGTAGGATGCATCGAGTTCTTCGACATCGTTATCCGGATAGTTTTCAATCACCACTTTTAGTGGCTTTAAAACTGCCAGCACCCGTGGTGCCTTTTGGTTCAGATCATCGCGGATGCAAAATTCTAACTGAGCCATGTCGACTGTGCTATTTGCTTTTGCGACACCAACACTGGCGCAGAATGCGCGAATGCTCTCCGGTGTGTAACCGCGTCGACGCAAGCCGGCAATTGTCGGCAGTCTAGGATCATCCCAACCGCTTACATGTTTGCCTTCGACCAATTCCAATAATCTTCGTTTGCTCATGACAGTGTAGTTCAAGTTCAAACGCGCGAACTCGTATTGCCGAGGACGGCTTGGGAACTTGGCGTACTCTATTAAATTGTCGATCGCCCAGTCATACAGTTCGCGATTGTTTTCGAATTCGAGCGTGCAGATACTGTGCGTGATGCCTTCTATCGCATCAGAAATCGGGTGAGCGTAATCGTACATTGGATAAATGCACCACTCATTGCCGGTCATGTGGTGCGCTGTATGGCGAATGCGATAGAGCAGCGGATCGCGCATCTTCATGTTCGGATTCGCCATGTCGATCTTGGCGCGCAACACATGCTCTCCGTCTTTGAATTCGCCTTTGCGCATTCGACGGAACAAGTCGAGACTCTCTTCCACACTGCGTTCGCGATATGGACTGTTCTTCCCTGGAGTAGTGACATTGCCGCGATATTCTTTAATCTCAGCGTCCGTGAGGCTGCACACATAAGCCTTTCCTGCTTCGATCAGGTGTTCGGCGTATTCGAACATTTTGCCGAAATAATCACTGGCATGATAAAGACCATCCCAGTTGAAGCCCAACCAGCGGACATCTTCTTGAATCCCATCTTCAAAAATGGTGTCTTCTTTGGTCGGGTCGGTATCGTCAAAGCGCAGGTGGCAACGAGCGTTCGAATCGGACAACTTCTCTTTGTATTCCAGCGCCAGTCCAAAGTTCAGGCATATTGACTTGGCGTGCCCGATATGGAGAAACCCATTTGGCTCCGGAGGAAAACGCGTAAGCACTTTCTCGTGGCGCTTGGCTTCCAAGTCGTCATTAATGATATCCCTGATAAAATCGCCGGTTTTAGTCGGCGCCGGTGCTGGTGCGGACGAGTTCATGGGTCACTCCTGTTGCTTCGAGCTATTTCAGCTGAGCCTGATATTTTACTTCAGGAATGGCAAGCAGGCACCGTTTTGCGACGATTGCTTAAGCAACGAAACCTTTCGGCTCTATTCCAGGACCATTGTATAGAGTGAAGAGGGAGTTTCTGGCGCTACTTTATCGAACACCATCCACAACAGGGGCGGCTTCTGAGATTCGGCAAAGATTCCCTCTATCTGCGGTCCTTTGTCGAATTTTTTCAATTTCAATATCTTCAGTTCTTTGCTCATTAAACCAATGGCAAAACCTTTGCAACTTCCGTGTTCTTCGGCTGCCGCTGTGAATACGATTCGCCCGTCATCGAGCGTTGCCGCGTCGGTGAAACCTAGTCTGAAACCAGCGATGCCATCGAGCTCACAATCGGTTATGGATGCCAGTGCTATTGATTCGACACTGGCGAAGTAGCGAAGACAGTCTATAAATCTGTCTTTGTAAATCTCGATAACAGCATTGCGACTGCCGTTATTGTTTCCCCTCTGGAATAGAAAAACTTTTTCCTTACCGCACACGGCGCCTTCGATGTTCAGTTCCGGCACTTTCGCGGCGAGACTGCAATACAAACTGCTGAAATCGACGAGCTTTTGTGTTTCAACTTTTCCGGTCTCATCCAGTATCAAGAGAACGCCTGTGCATTTATCTGGACTGGTTCCGGATGGTACCGCGAGTAGTGCGCCGCCTGGTGAATAGTCTTCGGATGTAAGATGAACCAGCGACTCGAATACAGGCTTAGCAGCGCGGTCGGAGCCATCCAGTGGTAAGAAAGAATCTTTGGGGAGGAGCTGATGAAGATTACCAGGTTCGTTTAAATTCGCGAGCGAAAACTCCGCCAACGTCAGAGTCTCGGCAGAGACTATGAAAACACGATCGCCGAGTTTCACCAAACCGCTAGCCGGAGATAGAAAGCCTGGACCCGAAGTGGGCGCTATATTGAGGTCTCGCCTTTTGTCCATGGTGGAATTCCGTATCAGGGAACCTGATGCTATCACATAGAGTTTTCTCGAATCGGGTGATGTCAAGGGTGAGCTGGTCGACGTTTCCAGGAGCCATGACGCCTCAGTCTGTAATGGTTGCGCCCAAAAGTCTTAATCCTTTAATGGTGCTTCTAAGCCATGGCGTCCTTTGAATTGATCTGAACTTGCCCGAACTATCTGTTCGCGGATTGAATTGAACTTGTTAGATCTGTTCCGAACTGGTTGCGGACGGACCTAACGAGTAATTAGTTCTTTCTGTTGAACGTCATCAGTTTTTGCCGCTTCAGTTGGATTTTTCTTTCTGAAGTTCTTCAATTTGTTTTTCCAGTCATCAACGTAAGTGAAGACAACAGGCACCACAATTAGTGTCAGGAAAGTCGAGGTTACAAGACCACCGACTACTGCTACCGCCATCGGCGAACGAACTTCGGAACCTGCTCCAATGCCTAGTGCAATAGGCATCATGCCTGCAATCATAGCTACCGTGGTCATCAAAATTGGCCGCATTCGGGCTTCCGTCGCCTCTAGAATTGCTTCGTGTCGAGGAACACCACGTTGCATTGCCATCAGCACGTATTCAACCAGCAAGATCGCGTTTTTTGTCACTAGACCCATGAGCATTACTATGCCGATCAGCGCATATAATCCGACGGACTGGTGGGCCACGATCAGTCCGAGGGCGGCTCCACCGATTGCCATTGGCAGCGACATCATGATGGTCAGGGGGTGAAGGAAGTCATTGAAGAGCAGCACCAAGACTGCATAGATTAGGACCACTGCGGCGGCGATTGCCATGCCGAAACCAGAGAATACATCGCGTTGGATTTCAACATCTCCGCTTACCGACTCACGAACTGAAGCCGGTAGATTTTTAAAAGTCGGAAGTTGGTGAATGGATTTGAGCGCTTGACCGAGGGTGTTGCCGTTGCTGAGCGTGGCGCTGATTGTAACTTGCCGGTCTCTGTCGTAGCGGTCGATCGCTGCAGGTCCGCTTCCGAATTTCACTGCTGCGACTTCACTCAACGGAATCATTTGTCCTTTGAAGTTGGAGACCTTCAGGTTACCGATCGAGGCGATGTCTTCGCGATATTTTGGATCGATTTGAACGCGAATGTTGATTTGCCTATCCGGAAGATCGAATTTAGCAAGCATGAAATCAACGTCACCGACGGTTGCCATGGTTGCCGTTCTGGCTATCTGTTGGACCGACACGCCATGGTCGGATGCTTTGGCAAAGTCAGGTACAACCTGGATTTCCGGACGTCTGAGCGCGGAACTCGAGGTCACATCGGAGATGCCATTTACAGTCCTCATTTCTCTAGTCAATTTTTCGGTGGTCGATTTCAGCTGAGCTGCGTCACGACCAACAAGCAGGATTTGCACTTTGCCACCAAGACCCATGGTGGCAGAGATGTTTGCGCGGATACCCGGGATTGCCGCAATCTCTGGTCTGATCATATCTTCGAATTCTTGTTGAGAAATTTTTCTGTGCGAACGCTCCTTGAGGATTACATAGATGTTGGACTTGTTGACACTACCGGCGCTACCGGAGGATTTCATACCGGTTGTCGATGGTGTACCGACTGAAGCGAAAACATGCTCCACTTCAGAGTGGGCAAGGAGGAGTTTCGTTACCTTTAACGAGGCCTCAGCGGTGGATTGAAGCGTCGCTCCCGGCGGTAGTTCGAGTGCCACTAAACTTTCGCCACGGTCAGCTGAATTGACCAGAGAAGTTGGCAATGATGCGAGCATTCCAAGACTCAATACAAAGATACTTGCGGCGATGGCAACCGTTTTTCCTCGGTGTTTGAGCGCCCAGTCTAATAGATTGTCCAGAAGCTTTTGAACTGTGCCTTTCGGTGGGTCTTCAACGCCGCCCTTGAGCCAAAAAGCAGACATCATTGGTGTGATCAATCTGGCGACGAGCAGTGAAAAGAAAACTGCTACAGCGACGGTCACTCCGAATTGTTTGAAAAATTGTCCAGGTATTCCACCCATAAAAGCGACTGGGAGAAATACAACTATGATACTCATCGTCGTTGCCACGACGGCTAATCCAATTTCGTCAGCGGCTTCCAGTGCAGCTTCCATCGGACTCTTACCCATCTGCATATGCCTGACGATGTTTTCGATTTCAACAATCGCATCGTCGACCAGAATTCCTATAACTAGAGCTAGACCAAGTAGTGACATGTTGTTTAGCGTGAAACCCAACAGACTCATCACGGCGAAGGTTGGTATCATCGACAGCGGCATGGCTAACGCGGCAATTGCCGAAGCTTTCCAATCACGAAGAAACAACCAGATTACGGCAATCGCCAGTGCTGCACCTAGAAGCAACGAATCGATCGTGGCGTGATAGGATTCCATCACGTACTTTAAATTTGTACGGACTTTAGTGATTTCAACGTCGGCAGGCAATGTCGTTTTTAACTTCGCGAGCGCAGCTTCAACATTCTCGCCCACAGTCGCCATATTGCTTCCTGACGAACGGATGATCGAGAACGCCACGGCGGGTTTGCCATCCATCATTGCTTGTTGGCGGGGTTCTGCGATGCCATCGCTGACAGTGCCAAGCGATTCGAGTGATGCCCATGTGCCGTTCTGCAATGCGATTCTTGTATCTTTCAGTTTCTCCACGGAGGAGGCGCTACCAAGAGTACGAATAGATTGTTCTTGAACTCCGACTGACCCTCTGCCACCAGGCATATTCGCATTCATGATTCTGACTTGCGTGTTGATCAAATCGGCCGTGACACCAAGCGCTTCGAGTTTTGCAGGATCGAGGTCGACGTTGATTTCGCGATCGACACCGCCTGCGCGTTGCACTTGTCCGACGCCTTTTACTGCTAAGAGCGCGCGTGAGATGTCGTTGTCGATCAACCAACTCAATTCTTTTACTGATTGAGTTTTCGAAGAAACAGTGTACGTTGCAAATGGTCCTCCGACAAAGTCGAGTCTCTGAATTGTAGGTTCTTGAATCGCTGCAGGCAGTTGAGTTCTCACTCTCGTGACCGCATCGCGAACATCGTTCAGGGCGCGGTCGGTGTTGGTACCAAGTTCGAATTCAATTCGCGTTTGCGAAATGCCTTCGTTCAATGTGCTGGATATGTGTTTGATGTTGCCGATGCCGGCAACCGCATCCTCGACTCGGCGCGCCACTTGGGATTCCAGTTCGGAGGGCGCGGCTCCGTTCTCGCTTATCGTCACCATGATTGTCGGCATATCGATATTCGGGTTTTCATCGATGCCGAGGTTGAAGTAACAGATGATGCCTGAAATCGACAAGATCAGAAACAGCAGTATTGAAGGTATTGGTTGCCTGATTGACCAGGCGGATATATTCCAGTTCATTTCGCTCTAGACCTGTGTCTGTCTTATTTACCAACTGTTACGGGATCTTGATCGTTTAAGAACCCGGCACCGGATACGATGACTTGCTCACCCGGTTGTAAACCGTTTACAACTTCTGCCGAATCCTTAACTCTTGCTCCTACCGTGACTTGTTGCTTCTTCGCCAATCCATTTTGGAGAACAAATACATAGTCGACGCCTTCGTCTGACAATACTGCGCTGTTAGGCACAGTCAGTGCACTCCGGCTACCGCGTTCGATGACCCCTTTGACAAACATACCTGGTTTAAACCCAGATGTTTTTGGCAAAGCGATTCGAACTGTGCCTAATCTTGTGGTTTCATCTACGATTGGGGAGATTTGAAAGATAGTTCCATTGGCAGTTCTGCTGTTATCGGAAACGTGCGCATGCTGACCAACTGTCAGTCTAGCGATGTCGTCTTGTGAGACTTTTGCGCGCAATTCGATGTCACCGTTTCTAATCATTTCGAATAGTGGTTTCGCACCATTCGACAGATCGCCGATGTGCGCATACCGTTTTGTGATTAAACCATCGTCGGGAGCACGAACGATTGTCTGTTCGATTTGAGCACGCATTTGTTGAACAGTCGCTGCGTTCTCATTGGCCGCCGCTCTCGAGATGTCGACGTCTTCTTTGCGACCGCCCTGGTTGGCCATTGCCAGTCTGTTGGCTGCTTGCGTCGACATGAAACGAGCCGCTTCAAGATTTTCTTCAGCTGCACGAACGGTACTACCAGCGGTGAGTGCCTCCGTCTGTCTGGTTTGAGCTTCCATCAAACTAACCGCGCCCTGTTTTGCTAAAGCCTCATAGCGAGTGGCATTTTTCAACGCCAGATCTCTCGATGCTTTGGCTTGTTCGAGCATTGCGGTTTTGTTTTGAACATCGGCAAGGCTTTGTTTGTAGCCAGCCTCGAATGAGCCGATATCTTCCCGGCGGTTGGGCTGTGCCGCTTTGATGAGCGAGGCGGATGAACCTTTCAGGCGGGCCTCGGCAGCAGCAAGCTGAGCACGCATGACCGACGAGTCGAGCAGGCAGAGGACCTGACCCTTTTTGACGTAGTCGCCTTCTTCGGCCATCACTTCCTTGATCACTAAGCCCATAGACGACGAGCCCACCGAGAGAGGGTCAGTTGCCGATATGGAGCCGGTAAGACTGATTGTGTCGGGCATTGGGTGCAGATTTGCTAACGCTGTCGTGACAGTCGCCACGGGGGCTGCAGTGCCCTGGCGTGCTGCAGGCGTCGAGTTGCTTTTCAGCAAGGCTGTAGCTCCTACGGCTGAAGTTGCTAAAACCGCGACGATACCGACGGCTGAAAGCGCAATATATAAGGAACGCTTCGGTACTTTCGTTGGGAGTGCGCTAGCTAAAGGCAGCTCCTGTGGCTTTCTCGGTCCCATTACCATCATTTTTCGGTTCCCCACACACATTTTTTTGAGCTATCATTTTAAATGAATGAATTCATTCATCATGATAATACGGACCGTGGATTTTGTAAAATGTTCCTCTTTTGCTGATTAGCGTTAAGATTGTGAGCCGAAACCAAAATCGAAATATCCCGAAACTTGCGGAGTCAGTAAATGGCGCGCCCGGTTGATCCAGAAAAACGGCAAGCAATCATGTTTGCCGCGAAAAAAATAATCGAACGTGACGGCTATCAATCCGCGAAAATCGCGCAAATAGCTGCGGAGGCTGGCGTTGCCGCGGGAACGGTTTACTTGTACTTTGATTCAAAGGAGGCCATTGCAGCAGCTTTGGCGTCAGATTTTTTTCAAAAAGCCGCCGCGCTAACTAGTAAGCACGTTCCCTTACTAATGGAAGAAAACGGAATCGAGAATTATATAGATGCCGTTGTCGAATTCGCGTCGACCGAAAAATGCATGCTCGCGCAGATCAAGACCAATCCAACTCTGGCAGATGATGACTACTCGATCAAAAAACGACGCGAATTGCATGGGCAGATGGCAGAACTGCTTCAGACACTGATGGACAACAATGTCATCGAGCGTTACGACCCTGTGGGTTTAGGCTCAATTATCTTTGGTATCATGCATAGTATCATTATGGGCTCTGTAGTGTTCGAGGATTTCCCTCTGCAGGTCTACAAAGAGACCGCTGCACAGTTGCTACGCAAATCATTGAAACCTGGAAAATAAACCCTTGTTCTGCTTTTCGACTTCGATATGCTCTGTCTTTTCGATGCGCTTGGCGCGTCCGGTGTCGCCAGCATCTCTCAGTGCTTTCGCGTAATTCGTCGCGATTGTCTTTCTTGACGGATTCGAGATTAGTGGTTGCTCGAGCGCCGCTGTGTACGAGACTTCGTACTCTTTAACCGCTTCACCCAGCTTGCCCATTTTCGTGTGAAGCAAGGCGAGATCGCTAGTATCGATAATTATCTTTGGATACGACGGCGGATACATCTCCGAAAGTATTTCTATGGAGCTAGACCACAACTCTTCCGCTTCCGGAAATTTCTCGGTCGCCATGAAGATCAACGCGAGGTCTGCCGACAGGTATGCGATGTAGGTGCGTTCATCTTTGCCCCACTTGCCGTTTTTCTTGGTGGCATATTCCTTTAAATGGTTTCTCAAATAGGTTTCGGCTTTTTCGAATTTTTTCTCGTGATACCAAATTCGAGTAAGGCGGTCTATCAATTTTGCTTTTGCGTCGAAGCTCAATTCATCAAAGTCTTTTGTCAGGACAAGCTCGCATAGTTCTTCGGCGCCTTTGTATTTCGATGCTGCGATCATATGATCGATTAGCACTACGTTTTCCTGAACGGTTCCGATTCGTTCAGCTTCTAGGATCAAATAAAGTGGCGTATTGGTCCGTTGCATTTCTTCGATTAGAGCGCGGCGATGGTCCATCATTCCCAGTCGAAGGTAGAGTGGCCGAAGGACTTGCAGAGTTTCATGCAGGCGAGTATTACCAGCTTCGGAGCCAAGCACGCAATTTACCGCAGCTTCCAGCGCCTTCACTGCTTCGAGAAATTGCCCCTTTGTGACTAGCTCCTGACCCTGATCCCAGTTAGTTTTCCAGAGCTTTGCGTCAATCGCTTTTTTGGTTTGCTGAACTTTTGGCTTTTTATTATTGACGTACTTCTGCTGATTTGGAGGACCATCTTCCCAATCACTATTAGCACCATAGGCGGTGCTTACGCATAATGTGGTGGTTAATAGTAGTGAGAGTAGTGGCGGCTTCATTGAATTCTGTCCTTCTTCAGGTGATCTTACCTGATTCGTTGAACCTTGTTTGTTCATCTATTTCAACTTGATAATTGTCAGACGGCATGCCTCGATGCAGCAGTTCACGGTATGGGAAGTCTCGGCGCCGCCAGGTCGTGTCGATCGTTGTCAATGTAAGAGTAAAGCTTCTTGCGCCGGCATATAAGGAATTGCTTTGGAGGTCCGCCTGAATAGTAAAGAGATATCAATGAGTTGTTGACTTCGTCGGCGTCTGTCGAATACTATGTAAGTGGTTACGTAAGTGCTTACGTATTTATTTCATCTCTAGGATTTAGAATCATGACCAAGCAATCACCGCCATTGGATTACCTTCAAGAGCTCGGTTGTCTAGCTCTAGGCAGCAGGCTTAAGAGATTGTCGGAACGACTGGTACAAGAAGTCGCCAATATTTATCAAGCGCGCGATATTGATTTTGAGCCTCGCTGGTTTCCGATTTTTCGCTACATCGCGGAAACTGGTAGCGCGTCCATCACTGATATTGCTACTGCAATTGGTGTCACGCATCCGGCTGTAAATCAGATGGCTCAGGAGCTATTGGAGCGAAATTTGATTGTTGCTTCGCTTGATGCGAAAGATAAGCGTAAACGCATTTTGAGTCTTTCTGCGAAAGGCAAGAAAGTTTATGCCAGCGTCAAAGATGTCTGGAGCACTATCCATGCGTCGGTTTCAGACTTGCTGGAAGAAACTGAAAATCATCTTCCTAACGCACTTCTGGAGTTTGAAAAGGCACTGGATGCGAGGGGCTTGTTGAGCCGGTATGATGCGATCGAGATGATGATGAAAAACAACGAAGTCGAAATCATTTCCTATAAACCCGAGTTGGCAAAACATTTTGTTCGCCTCAATCGCGCCTGGATCGATAAATATTTTTCAGTCGAAGAATCCGATGAGAAGCTGTTTCGTGACCCTGGAAAGATTGTCGAAGATGGTGGCGAAATATTGTTTGTCAAAATCGGCAGTAAGTTCGTTGGAACCTGCGCGTTGATCAAGAAGAGCGATGACGTTTACGAGCTAGGTAAAATGGCTGTAGATGAGGCCTATCAGGGCCGGAGTCTGGGGCGCATTTTGCTTGAAGCTGCGATTAAACTGGTCCGCGAACGTGGTGCCAAAGCGCTCACTCTGGAAACCAACAGCAAATTGAAGGCGGCTGTTCGTCTATATGAACGACTGGGATTCGTCATTGATACTGACGCTCCGCCGTCATATTATTCGCGGGTAGATTTGAAAATGAAACTCACGTTTGATGACGGTTCGCCTGAACCCGTCATTGGTAAGTCGTCGTCATCAAAAGTGCTGCCTCGTTCATAAGAGGCGGCGAATTAAGGCTGAAACTCTAGAGCTAAGGCTTAAACGATTTCATGAATTGCGCGACTGTAGGATCTTTTTCATCCGCGTTGTCGATTTTCACGAAATAAAATCCATGAGGTGTGATGTAAGCCTGAGTTACAACGAATCCAGCAGGACCGCAGAGAATTCTGACTTGTTGTCCGAGACCTTCTTCGACTGGCAAATCACCGTCCAACTGTAATTCCGCGGGGACACCTGATGAAACTAAGTTCTGCTGTATTTGTTGTATGAGCGCCTTTTGCTGCTCGCTCATAATGTCCGCATCTGTCGCGTTTGGAGTTTGAGACGTGAGTTTTCCGAAGACCGCGACCTGAATTTTTGACTTGCCGTTATTGAAAGTTGACTCGTAAAGCTGTCTGTCTTGTCTTGCTGGATTGGCAACGGGTTCAGGCAACTGAATAGTGCACTCAATATTCTTAGGATGAATTGTTTGCCAGCCCTCTGGCGCGTCATCTGATGCTCCGCATGCTGACAAAAATGAGCAGGATGCGATTACCGCGAGGGATGAAAGAATTTTTTTCATGTTTTTCCAATCAGAAGGTAAGTACGCGGTCGTTGACGCCATGAGGACTTCGAATTTCGAACGAAGATGACATTTTAGGCGAATCAGGAACTGAAGGCAAAAATAATCCGTCGTTCAAGGCCCAATTTGAGGCTTTATATCCTAGTCCAGAACGCAAAAATGAGCACTACGGTAATTCCCCATCACTGCGGCTTGGAAAACAAATGTTGCGAAACAGGATCGCTAGACTGAAAGTAGAAACAAAGGCGGCAATCAATGGTTTAGATAAAACTCGACCATGTACCCTGTCAGAAATAAGCAAGCGACAACTGCTGCTCCGCTGACTGACAGTCGACTAGATGCGATCAGTCTCGTGATTTTGTAGTCGCGATTTAGTATCGCCCAGGCGATGTGAAGATCGAGAAATCCAACGGATATGTCTCCCCCCGCGTGCCATTTCCAGTCCAGAAATGTTTTCCTGTCTGCAAATATGATCTCGGGAAAGCCCTGGGCTTCAGAGAAAATTGCGAACAGCGCGAATTGAATGAAACCGAGTGCTAATACTAACCGTAGAACCCTTCCGAGGAAAA
>CAZRMH010000254.1:0-12099 GCA_964600935.1 uncultured Candidatus Obscuribacterales bacterium | reverse complement strand
GCTCCAGCAACATACCCAACGGATATACAAAACAAAACATCTGCTGACAATCGTGAAGATATATAAGACACAAAACTTCTTAAGCGCCGTTAATTGGACGTGCGCAGTCGAGCAAAAGTCGTTTTGGTCAACGCTTCGAATCGCCTTTGGTACCAGATTTAGAGCCGTCAATCAGTTCGAGCATGTCATCGCCAACCTGCACGGTGACCGAACTTTCGATATCACCGACAGACGCAGTGATCAGATCACCAAGGTCATCGAGATCATCTTGCACCAGTTCAGCATCCTCTGGGTTTCCTCTCTGCGCGATGATCCGCGAGACAGCAAGTGGATCTTTTCGTTTGCCGTCGAGCGGCTTGATCGTGATTCGACGGTATCCTTTTTTCTTGAGCAGCGCAGCGAGTTTACGTCCCAAGGTCTTTTCGGAGCTTGCGTTTTGAATCGTCAGCCGAAGCTCATCACGACTCGCTCCCATGAACGTCGTGCCAGTAATTTTTGAAACCATTCTTCTAATATCAGAACGATCGACATCCCAGTTTCCAGTCCCAGAGAAGCCTCCTGGCAACATCACGAGAGTTTGATTTTCTTTCGGCACCGCTCTAACGAATGCAGCGACTCCTGTTAAATCTGCGTAAGACATATCGGAGTCGATGTAATTCTGGGCGATTTCGAGGAGCTTTGGAATGTGCGACCACGAATCCGGTTGCATCGCACGATCGAGAACAGCTCTAATAAAGAGCTCCTGGCGCTGGACTCGGCCGATATCGCCGAGACCATCATGGCGAAAGCGGACAAAGCCCATCGCCTGGTTTCCATTGAGTTTCCGCATGCCAGGCTCGAGATTGATATACAGCTTCGCCGTGTCATCGCTGTATTTCATCTTTTTCGGGATATCAATGGTGATACCACCAATCTCATCGACGAGCGCAACAAGTCCGTGCACATTCAGGACTACATAATGATCGATCTGCATGTTCAGCAGATTAGTCACAGTCTCTTTAGCAAGCTCTGGACCGCCGTTCGCATTGGCCGCGTTAATCTTCGACATACCGTGATGCGGAATTCGCACCCAGGTATCGCGCGGAATCGACAATACCGAAAAGGAGTTCCGATATGGATCCAAGCGCGCCACCATTATGGTGTCAGATCGACCGGTAAAGACATCCTTATCAGCTTTCAGCTTTCGCCCGCGACCGGAGTAGACGACATCGGTTCCGAGCAACAATATATTAGTAGGCTGCCTGAGTGAACCAAATCTCAACATTGGCGGCAGCAAAGCCGGCTGATAGAACAGGGTGAAGATGTACCCTGCGAGAATGCCAATCAGGGCACAGATTAGAAATGTGAGATACCAATTTCGCGGCTGCAAGGCTGTAATCCTTAGAGGCTGTCGGCTATTATACTTTGAGCCGAAATGACCTTATTATCAGGCTATAACACTAGGGAAACTTCAGCCGAATCTTCGTATTTTTAGCTGTTTTGCGGGGAGCAATGATAAGAAACGGTAAGAAATCCGACGAGTGCAAGAAAATACTCGCGATAAACTTTGGTGGCATTGGCGATGAAATTCTCTTTCTGCCAACTCTCGAGACGATTCGCGAAAACATGCCGAATGCTTCGATCACTTTACTTTTGGAACCGCGGTCAAGGTCGGTCCAAGAGCTGACGAATCTTGTCGATAATGTAATCACGTTCGATATAAAGAAACGACCGCTTGCCATCAGCGATCTACTCGAACTGCTCTCACTGATCAAAGAGGGGGCTTACGATTGCGTAGTATCCTCAGGCGGCTCTGCCCATGTTTCCGCGCTTCTTTTTCTTTCTGGTATACGCGAACGGGTGGGCTACAAATCTGGTCGGATCGGCAAAATACTTCTGACAGAGCCAGTTCCGCTAGTGCGTAAACAATACGCCGCTGGCATGTATCATGACCTGGCGATTGGCTTTTTGAAACAACAAGGCATCGCACCACCTGCGGTGACCGAAGAAAAGTTGATTCCCAAAGTAATTCTAAAAGAAGAATCAATCGAGCGCATGAATGCGTTTCTCGACGAAAAAATTCCATCACGAAAATCCAGACAACATCGACTAGTCGTTGTGCATCCCGGAACCAGTCGTCTGGCCACAGAGAAGGGAATTATCAAAACCTGGCCAACTGAGCAGTGGATCGAGCTGCTTCAGCGAATTTTCGAAAGCAACATTGATAAAGAGTGGGCAGAGCGTGACATTGTCATTCTCGCTGGCGGACCTGATGATGACGAGATCATTAAAAGCATCGAAACCGGACTGGCTCAACCAGCTGTTCGGCGGCATGCCAATACCGGCACGCATCTGAAAAGCCTGATCAAAAACACGGCGACGAACATGCAAGCCGCGCCACCGCGGATGATATCAGCTTATGGACGAACGAAAAACATTGCAGACCTCGCTGCACTCATGCACCTCAGTGACCTAGTGGTCTGCGTAGACTCGGCTCCAATGCACATTGCAGTCGGTTTGGATAAACCATTGGTCGCATTGTTCGGACCAACGGATCCAGCACTTCTGTTGCCGAACAAGGAACGGTTTAAATTCATTTGGGACTCGCGAAACGGCATACGGTCCATGTTTGACGGTCTCGGCGTGAACATCGCTTCAGCCGAAGTTTTCAGCGCGATATCAAGCCATGATTTGAAAAAACTTGAAAGCGTTGTCTAAAATTCAGGAGTCTGTTGCCAGGGCTTTGGTTTGTCGTTCTACTTCGGCTTGGAAATTTTTGCCGGTGGCTTTTGCATCGACGCTGCCGATACCGAGTCCGAGGAAGTTATCGTCGAAGTCTTCATGAATTCTGCGATTCAGTTCAGCAGCTCCACCTTCGGCGATTGTCAAAAGCGCTTTTACGACATCAGGATCGAATTGCGTTCCGGCCATTTCAGCCAACTCTTTAACCGCTCTATCATGTCCAATTGCAGTTCGATAAGGACGATCAGTCGTCATCGCGTCATACGCGTCTGATACCAGAATGATTCGAGCGCCTAGAGGAATGTTCTTGCCGACGAGTGCATCAGGATAACCTGAGCCATCGTAGTATTCATGGTGATGTTTGACATATTCACGAGCCTTGCGAAGCCCATGCAGGTCACCGATGATTTGTGCGCTGATGGTTGGATGCTTGCGCATGACGTCGCGCTCTTCGAGGGTCAATGAGGCTGGCTTCCAAAGAATCGATTCAGGTACGCCAATCTTGCCGATGTCGTGCAAGATGCCACCAAGTTCGATATCACGCAAATCTTCAACAGACAGTCCCAGTTCTCGTCCAATCAAACAGGCGATGCGGCTGACACGGAGACTGTGTCCAGCAGTGTAGTCGCATTTAGCATCGAGCGCGTCAGCAAGGGCCCGAATCGTTCCCATCGAAAGTTCTTCCAGCTCGCCCATCGCAGCCTTAAGGTCTTTGATGAGTTGGATGTTGTGTTCCTTCAGTTCGAACGTTTCAATCGCTCGTCTGACGGTAAGCTTGAGTTCATCAGCATCCCATGGTTTCGGAATGTATTTGTAAACGTGCCCGGCATTGATGGCATCAATCAAAGCTTGCACATCGGTGTATCCGGTAAGCAGAATTTTGATTGCGTCAGGGTTGACTGGAAGCGATTGTTCAAGCAATTGCACGCCCGTCATTGCCGGCATGCGTTGGTCGGTGATGATCAAACTGACATCGTTTTTCTTGAGCAGCTCAAGACCTTCTTGTCCGCCTGTCGCCTCAAGAACATCATATTCTTTGCTCAGCACTCGGCGCAGCAGGCGCAAATTCGCTACTTCATCATCAACAATGAGAATTTGGTGTCGCCTGGACATCTCGTCGTTTCCTGCCTCTTCGCAAATTATCCGTTTCAACCAAGGATGCTCGTTCAGATTAGTCTCGCTCGTTTAGAGCTCGATTACGGCATCAATTCTTTCCAACGACTCGTCTCGTTCTAATTCCGCCAGAACTCTCGGGTCAGCCTTCAGCGGGAGGAGCACAGTGAAAGTCGTTCCTTCATTGAGCTTCGTCTTCAATTCTATACTTCCACCATGCCGTCCGACAATCGAATGACAAATTGAAAGTCCGAGTCCCGTCCCCTGACCAACCGGTTTCGTAGTGAAGAACGGATCGAAGATTTTACTCTGAATGTCGGCTTTAATTCCAGGCCCATTGTCACTGACTGACACAACAACCTTGCCGTCTTCAACCTTTGTCGTCACCTCGACCTTGCCATCCTCCTTGTCATGAACGGCTTGTGCGGCGTTTGACAGAAGATTCATCCAAACTTGGTTGAGCTGACCCGGGTAACAAAGAATATGCGGCAGGTCGCCAAAATTCTTTATGAGAGGAATTTTGTCTCGACCGTAGTACTGCGAGAGAATCTTCGCGGTCGACTCGATTCCGTCGTGGATGGACGCTTCCTTAAGCTCAGCTTCATCAAGCCGGCTGAAACTCTTCAAATCCCTGATGATATGACGAATGCGGTCGCTGCCCTCATTCAAATCAGCAATGATATTGTCGAGGTCAGCAATCAGAAAGTCGTATCGCACCTCGTCCTTGAGCGCTCCGATGCGGAGACTAGTTTCATCGGATATGCCATCAATCGAGTCGACAAGCTTCTTCAGGTCTTCTACGTAGTCCTTCAGATATGGCAAGTTGCCGTGAACGAAGTTGATGGGATTGTTGAGTTCATGCGCGATTCCAGCGACCAGACGACCTAGAGATGCCATCTTCTCCTGGTGAATGAGTTGCGACTGCATCGAGCGCAGCTCTGAGTTCTTAGCGTCGAGGTTGGTATTCTTCTCAACCAAATTCTCGTTTATTTTGGAAAGTTCTTCGATCAAACTGGCTTGCTCAATAGCGACTGCGACTTGACCGCCGACGGATTTGACCAATTCAAGATCGTTTTGGGACCAGAAACGGCGAGGGTCCATCTCGGCAATAATGATCACACCCTTGGATAAGTCGCGATAAATCATGGGTTGAATGATTAGCGAACCCCAACCCAAATTTTGCAGCTTGTCTTTAACTGGTTCGAAACTCGGGTCCAGATGTGGCTCCGAGTAGACGAAAGTTTTCATGACGACGCCTTCTTCGAGATTTTCATAGCGACTGCGAGTGTGCAAAATAAACTCGCAAATATCAGGATCAAAGTACTTCAGGCTGGCCTGGCCAACCCTTCCGGACTCACCGTCGGGGTCGGCTTCGCACACAAAAATTTCATCGTCGACTTCAGACAGCTTACAAACGATCGCGCAGCGAAAAACATGTAGAGCACCGGCAAGCTCATCAGCAGCCGTTACCAGTATGCGATCCAGTTCCAACGTGCTTCGCAAAGCCGAGTTGATTGAGTTGATCAAGGCCTCCCGCTGGGCTTGATTGCGAATCTCGGAGACCATGCGATTGTTGTCTTCGAGCTGCTCGCGAAGCCGGTTTTCACCGTGGCTGGCCAGACCGGACATATGACTGACAAAACGCGCCCAGATGAAAGAAACACCGACGAGCAACGCAGATCTTCCAGCAATTTTGCTCCAGAACTTAGTGGCATAGGCACTCGCCATGGTCACGCCTGAATTTGGAATTAGATATGCAATTGAGCCGATGTTTTCTACTACTAATAAACCTACGTAGGAAACTGAAACTAGGAGCGCGGTCAGATAGGTTCCCTTTTTTCCAAACGTATAACTGGATAGCAGAATCGGCAGCAAATAGAGAACATATAAATCGGACTCAACACCAAACGTGAGGTGAACGATAAGCGTGAGCGTGAGAACGTCAAGTCCGATCAGCAAAGCATTTACGTAGTTTAGTTGGCTGTGAGCAGAAATGGTTCTTGCAAGAACCAATGACAGCGCGATAGACGAGTAGACGATCATCAAGGCGCACGATCCACCTAACGCCATCAAATCATCGACGTTGGAACTGAAGAACCAGAACACCAAACACAGCACTACACCTACCGCCGCGGAGGCCAAACGGAAATAGAGAAGTTGCTCGGTCTTGCTCAACAACTCTGTTGACGATTGCGTCTTTAGCACAGCATTGTCGGTCAGGGTGTTCATAGTATAAGAATGAAGCGTTTCAAAATCTGCGTAAAGATCGATTTAAGAATCAGGCGTGGAGACCGTTTCGCTATATGTGCGTCAAGCACTTTAACTAGATGTACTGAGACGCTCTCTTATAAACTTCGGCAGCCTCGGCAAAGCGACCAAGCGCTTTCAGGGTAGAGCCCCAGGCTTCATAGGTATCACCATCGTATGGATCAATTTCGGAAGCGCGTTGATACTTCTCGAGCGCGAAATCGTGCAGACCGAGAAGTGCAAGAGCCTTGCCCCATGAGTAATATAGACCGGCTTCGCCTTCGTAGAGTTGTGATGCGTCGCGAAACATTTCATCAGCTTCGACATAGCGACCTTTGCCGAGAAAAATTTGCCCAGCGATAACCCTTGCTGGGCCATTGTTTGGACGTTCTTCAATAAGTTCCTGAACTAAATGCAAAGCTTCATTGAGTCGGTTTTGAGCCTTCAAGGCCTTAGCCAGAGCCAATTTCGCATCAACATCATGCGGCAGCACATCAAGCAGTTTCATGGACTGCTGCATGACAAACTCGAATTGATGAGCTTCCAACAGTTTCTCCAGCGCTTCTTTTTGTGGAATGACACAAAGAGGATCACGCAAGATCGCCTCTCTAAATTCATGTTTCGAGACATCGGGCTGACCGAGTTCATCAAGACTGCGAGCCAAGTGCAGATGCCCGAGACCGTAGCCATCGTTCATCGCGACGCACTGGCGAAACTTTTCAACAGCACCAGCATGATTTCCAGCGGCTGCCAGAGCGCATCCCCAGCCATCGAGCGCAAGGTAAGCGCGCGGATTTAATTGAAGCGCACGCTCAAAACATCTCTCAGCGGGTTCCGTTCTTCCCGAACCAATGTGAGCGAAGCCCATCCACAAGTCGATATCCGGGTGCTGGATGCCGCTCGCCGTAACTTTGGTCAACCGATTGAGGGCATCATCGAAACGTCCGGTCAAAAGATAGTTGACCGAGCAGTACATCGCCATATCGATGTTGGAGTAATTGATCTCGAGGCCCTTTTCAAAAATCTCCGCAGCACGATCGTATTCTTTGAGCGCCATGTAAACGAGACCGAGGTTCAACCTCGTGTGTTCGAGCGTCGGGTCTACATCGACGGCTTGCAAGAATTTCTCACAAGCATCGTCGAGCTGATTCTGTTGAAACAGCGTCACACCCCAGTCGTTATAAATCAGCGCGCGCTCGGCGGCATTCATACTGGTCGCCGAGAGATTGATGGCGTCTTGATAGTGACGAACTGCCTCTTCGGGTTTGCCCATTTGCACGAGTGCCTGAGCCCAGTTGCGATGCGCCAGCGCGTATTGGCTGTCGATTTCGACGGCGTTCTGGAAAAAGCCGACGCCATCATTGACTTTGCCCATCGCGCAAAGCGAAATGCCGAGACAATTAAAAGCTTCCGCCATCTTGGGATCAGCCTGGCAAGCAGCGCCAAACTGTTCAGCAGCTTCAGCATACTGTTCTAATTGAAAGGAGCAAATACCTGCCTGGTAGTATGCTGCAGCCAATTTCGGATTGCACTTGAACGCTTGTTTGAATTGACCGAGCGCGCCGGGAAGCTTGCCCATAGTGGCTAACGCTAAACCCCAGTGCAAATGTCCAACTGCGAAATCCGGCTTCTGTTCGCAGGCATCGCGGAACTCCGGCATTGCTTCGGCGGCTTTGTTCTGTTTCAGATAGCACAAACCGAGCTGATAATGAGCATCTCCATTCGTCGGCGTCAAAGCCAAACAACCCTTGAGATGATGGACAGCCTCATCAAATCTGCCCATGTTGAAACACAGCACGCCCAGATAATATTCGACATCCGGATCATTTTTGGTCTGCCGAGCATGCCGAGTCAGCACTGAGTGCGCCTCATCCCAGCGGTCTTGGTTAACCAGATCTTTGACTAACTGCAGGACTTTGTTCACTTAGTATGGGGGTCCTTGAAGCCGGAGTGGAAAGACAATTCTTGGTTTTTCCACGCAAAGTAAGGGGAGTGAGCAGACGGTACCGAGCGAACTGATCGGAACACAACAAGTATATTAAACCGAGATGATGCGGGCGGCAAATTGAAGAGGCTGATGGATTAATCCTCTGCGCCTCATGTCAACCACCGCCTCTTGAAAGCCATTCAGCCTAATGAACGTTGTAGCCTTCAATCGAAAAGAACCAGGTCAGTGTCGCCACGCAGATAACGAATTGCACGACCCAGAAGCCGGCTACGACCTGCCATTCGGGAACACCCTTTTCGGCAAGAACAGCTTCGTAATGGTGATGCAACGGTGCCATGCGGAAAACGCGTTTTCCTTCGCCGGGAATTCGTTTCGTCAGCTTTGTGATCACGACCTTGAAAAACGGCATCTGGGCTTCGCCTTCGAGTTTCTTCGTGAGCTTGAATGTCAAAACTTGAATGATTACCGACAAAGACTCGGCAATATATACAAGAGATAGCGGCACAAACCAGAATACCAAACCGCCCGCCACGACTAGCGCTCCCATCAATCCGCCGATGAACAAACTGCCAGTGTCGCCCATGAAAATCTTGGCTGGGTTTCTATTGAACAAAAGAAATCCGCAAAGTGCTCCAGCAGCGCTTGTCGCGATCAGCGCATAGCCGATCTGCCCGGTTGCAAAAAGCATGATCGCCATCGCAGCAAAAACTTGACTGGCTGTTCCGCCTGCCAGGCCGTCCATTCCGTCATGCAGGTTGAGAGAATTCGCAGTCGCGACGATTAGAAACGATGCCAGCGGCACGAAAATCATCCACGGCGGAATCCACAGCTGGAGCAGGTGACCACTGATCTCACTGTTCACACTGCCGACATGTCCGCCGAATATATTCGCCAACTGTGAGGCAAACGGGACAACGATCGAATCATGCGCGCAAGCCAGAAGCACGACCCCAAGCAGCGCTCCCAGGACGAGCTCACTGGAGAATCGTATATATCCAGAGATACCCTTATTGTTTTTCCGCGCAAACTTAGCGTAATCATCGATGAAACCGATAATGCCGCAAAGCACTGCCACGGCGACGACCGCGGCTCCTGGAATAATCAAACTCGGGTCTTTGAGAACAAACAACATCACCATCGACACAATCGTCGCGACGATGGAGAAGACAACACCACCCATGGTGGGAGTCTTTGCCTTATGCGCGTGGCTTTGCGGACCGTCTTCGCGCAAGAATTGTTCGACTTGTTTCTTCTTCAGCCACTGTATATATCCCGGATACAGCAGCGCGCTGAAAACCAGCGACAGGAGACAGACAACCAGCATCTCGGTTTGAGCTGGCATTTGAAGCGGTTGTTGGGTCACAGCGTATTTCTAGAAAATGCAGGTGGTAAACACCTACAGCTTAATCGAGATAGAAGCTGGTGACAATCTTTCTGCGCTCTTTAGCGTAGGCGACGGATTCAAGCAGCGTGTGGCTTGTGTGGTAGAGGAAACAAATTATTTGCTGACTCTTATCAATAATCTCGTGGTTGCAAACCTTACTGGCGTCCGCGAGTGACATAGTGCGCCTGTCAGGATACTCAACGATATTCTTGATGCCTATCAAAAGATCTTGAACTTCGCCTGGTTGCTGGGCAATGGTCTGAGGCAAAATTACGTTAACCCGGTCTGGATTAGCTCTTTGCGCTCCGCGAATGACAGCCATGTTGGTACCATTTGCGCCACCACTGGTGATTACCTGATTGCCGGAAAGCACTAAGGCATAACTCAGCATCTCGACAAGTTGCTGATGTGTCAGGGGCAAATTGCGTGTGCCGATAATGGCAACCTTCCGCGGCCCCGACTGTTGAATGATCAGCAGCTCCTGGGCGAGTTCATCGACGGTCGGAATGGTGAGAGATTCGGTCATTTCAGTGTTTTCCTTAGAAGGCGATCCCAAGAGTTTTAATCTAATCTTTAGGACGCGTACCCTAGCTTACCGATCTTTGAAGCCGGGTCAATTCGGAACCGATAAGCTGTTTACAAGTTTTAATCAACCTAACCATAAAGCGCCAAGAAAATTAAGTTAACCAAGTCCGAAAGGGCGAAATTTTCACCCGAACCATAATTTTGTCTCCTAGCTCAAACCCCGATATATACAGTAGTCTTTAGGAAGCTGATACAGACTCATTCTCAGCTGTAAGTGAATTGACCGGGCGAATAGCCCGGCGATACCTCTTGCAGATTTGTCGCGGTTTTCTGTCATACGTGGGGCTATTCACGGGCAGACCTGTGTTACAAAATAGAGGGGATGATGGCTTGATATCACGCTTTCAGTAGGCTCGGCGCAGGGCGACCAACTGGATGGAAACGGTCCAAAACCGGCTCAGCTGTGTAATCGATAGGGGTCATCAATGAACGAAACGACGACTGGAGTAGAGGTAGTCTCTGCCATCATGGCGCCACAAATGCCACGCCACCAGGATATTCTGGCTCGACTGAACACCGAGCAGGCCCAAGCTGTTTCGCAAGGTTGGGGACCATCTCTGATTGTCGCTGGTGCAGGTTCAGGAAAAACGACCGTGCTCACTCGCCGCGTCGCATTCCTAATAAAGGAATTGAATCAGGATCCGGATTCGATTATGGCGGTGACCTTCACCAACAAGGCCGCCAAAGAGATGAAGACCAGGATTGAAACCATTATCGGCGCCGGCACTCGCTTTCAATGGATCGGTACTTTCCACAGTATGTGCGCACGCTTGCTGCGACGCTATGTAGAGGACTACAAGACTCCGGAAGGTTGGACGTGGTCGAAAAATTTCGTTATTTACGACGAAACTGAAAGCATGAACGTTTTGAAGGCTGAGATGAAAAAACTCAACCTCGACGACAAAGTTTTTCCGCCGAAAGAAATTCGCTCCGCAATCTCGGCTTTGAAAAACGATGGCTACACTTACAACCTTTATGCAAAGGATGCCGTCGCTTATAGAGAACGAAAAATTGCCGAGATATTCGCCGCATATCAAAAAGGGTTAGCGACAAACAACGCTTTCGATTTTGATGATTTGATTCTCGTGTTCACGGATTTGTTGAGATCGAATCCGGCCGTGAGAAACAGCCTCACGCGACGTTTCCAACATTTGATGATCGATGAGTTTCAAGATACGAACAAATCGCAGTACGAATTTGTACGTTTGCTTGGCGATGTTTTTTCCAGCCCAGAAGAAATCAGTGCCGGCCGCGGCAGATCGCTTGCCGGTTTGAGCGAACAACAAATCAAAGATCAGTGGCACGAACGCTCCTTGATGGTTGTCGGTGATGTCGACCAATCGATTTATTCGTGGAGAAAGGCTGACTATCGAATCTTCCTCGGTTTCCAAAACGATTTTTCGAATTGCAATGTCATCAAGCTCGAAGAAAACTATCGATCGACTGGAACAATTTTGGATATCGCCAACAGCGTTATTCGAAATAATACCGAGCGGATTGAAAAAGAATTGCGTTGCAATCGCGATAAGGGAACCAAGGCAAACTACTACGAAGGCAGCGATCAAATCGACGAAGCTTTTTATGTTGTCGAAGAGCTGAAACGCTTAAAGGCCAGAGGCAGAGCCTATTCAGACGCGACGATTTTGTATAGAACGAACGCTCAGTCGCGAGCGATAGAAGAAGTTTTGATTCGCAGTGGAATTCCGTACACCGTAGTTGGTGGCACGAAGTTCTACGATCGTGCAGAAATTAAAGACATCATCGCGTATTTGAAACTGACCTTTAATCCGAAAGACGGTCAATCGTTTATGCGCGTAGTCAACCAACCGAAACGCGGAATTGGTAAGACATCGCTGGAACGCCTCTCCGCATATGCCGATCAGCGCGGTGGAGCGATCATCGAAGCCGCTCTGGAAGCACATCGCATTGGCAACCTTTCGCCGAAGACAACTGCAGCACTTTCACAATTTGCGAATTGCGTTTTCTCGCGCTGGCAACAGCGAGCAGTGCCACAAGTTAAGAACGAAGAGACCGGACACACAACCGGCGGTGTCCGTGCGGTCAGCATCAGCAGTGAGCGCGGTAAGAAAGGCCGTGAGAC
>CAZRMH010000253.1:0-12153 GCA_964600935.1 uncultured Candidatus Obscuribacterales bacterium | reverse complement strand
GAAGTGCAATGCCGGAATGACAGTAACTAGATAAATGAATAAGAGCCCGATGAAAAATGCCGGAATCGAATGAAGCAGGAGTGCTGTAGCGAGCATTGGTGCTTCGATAAGAGCGTTCTTAAATTTCGTTCTGACCAGGATCATCATCAGACCCCAGAAGACCCCATTTGTGAAACTCAGAACCAGCGATAGGCTGACAAGCGTTAGCGTTGCTGGAATGCGCTCGCCGATTACCACCATGACTTTGCGATTGTCTTGATAAGACCGACCCAATTCGCCTTGACCCAGGAAACCTTTGAGCCAGGATGCGTATTGTCTTGGCAGCGGTTGATCGAGCCCGAATTCGTTGCGAATCGCTGCCAGTTCTCTTGGATCGATGTCGCGAGTGTTGCCGCCCATCATCGCGTCCACCGGGTCGCCAGGTAACGAGCGAATCAAACCAAACGAAACAATCGAGAGAACAAAAAGGAGCGGAATAGCCGCCAGTAGTCGTTTGCAAACGAACCTTATCAGATGGATACTCCTTGATTTCTGCGCTGATAGTATTGTGCCAGAATGAAGGAATCTCGAATCAGTGGACATACGCGGCAAAAGACCTGCGTGAGTCGAGAATCTGTGGATGTATTGATCATGTCAAGTCTCTTTGAAACTAAGGCTTGCGAGACACAATGTGACCATTCGTTGACAATCGCACGTTTAACGATTTAGGATAAACACCGGTGGCCTAACTGGCTGCCGGTCTGGTCTGGCGCAGCTGTTGTCCGTTCCGTTCGCGCGGTTCACTTCACTCAAGCGCTCATGGCGGCATAGCCAAGTGGTAAGGCAGAGGTCTGCAAAACCTCTATTCCCCAGTTCGAATCTGGGTGCCGCCTTTACTTTTCGTTGTTTCGTTTGAAGCTTTCCCGATTTGAGGATACAATTTAAAACTTCTGGACAGTTGGCGCAGTTGGTAGCGCACCACTTTGACATAGTGGGGGTCACTGGTTCGAATCCAGTACTGTCCATTCTTTATTTCAACAATTTGCCAAAGTCGTCTTTGCGTTGCTAGAGCGCTGGTTTCCACTTGAGACAAATTGCCGCACTAGTGGTAAATTGTCAGTACGCGCGAGCCCGCACCGAATATGGTGCAGTTGTTCCATCGGTAATTACATAGTTCAAAAGTGGCAATAAGCAAAACGCATTGCCGGATAATTAATGAATCGAGTTCTAAATCTTGTTTCGTTCGGATACGGCAGTTTTGTTGTCGCGTGGTTGTTCGTGGTCATTTACTTCGTCGGATCCAAATGGATATCCGGTGACCTGGCCGTATTCCACGACGGCGGAATGGTGAAGATCACAGATTTCATGCACTTCTACCGTGGTGGAAAAATGATTTTGTCACCGGATTGTTCTTTGATTTACAACCCGGATGTACAGCAGGTCTGGCTGAATAAATTGATCGCGCCAGAGCATGTTGATGGGAATACTATGGAAAGCCAGTGGTTTCCAATCAATTATCTGTTCAGCCTTCCGTTCACTTCCCTATCGCTTAATAACGCTCAATTAGTTTGGGATCTGTGCTCTTCGGCGTTTGGTCTGTTCAGCGTTTCTCTGCTGATTGGTTTGAACAATAAACTGTCGAAGAATGAACGCATAATGATGTTGATTGGTATCGTCGCGTCCTTCCCTGGTTACGTCACATGGGCTGCCGGCCACATCTCCTATCTCTTGTTAGGAGTGACGAGCCTGTATTTCTACATGCTGTTGAAGCGAAACGATCTGCTCAGTGGTTTTTTTCTTGCCTTGATAATCAAACCTCAGTATCTGCCGTTTTGGGGTATGGCTGCGTTGTGTCAAAAACGCATCAAGATGCTCGGATGGTCGGCATTTTTCTCTGCTGCGTTTTTCCTGATTGTATCCGCTGTGTATAGCTCTAAAACGGTCTTGAGCTACCCGGAAGTTGTTCATCACGTTGAAACCGCAACGTATGTCGCTGCCGAAAAGATGACAACGATTCGCTCTCTCCTGTCGTATATTTTGCCTCAAAATATTGTGGTGCCAATTGCGATTGGTGTTGCTCTAGTTTCACTCTACCTTGTTTTCTGGTTATGGAGGCAGGCTAGAACAGAGAAGGCTCGGCAATGGGCCGCTGGATTGACCGTGGTATTAGCACTGGTGGCAAGCCCACATAGCTTTGAGATTGATTGCTTGCTTTTGTCGATTCCGGCGGCGCTCACTCTTACCAGTCTGCATTTCGGTACGATTGCGACCTACCCGCGTAGGTTCAAACTCTTTTCCATTTTGCTGGTCATCTACCCGATACTGGCATGGGCTTATTACCTGATTGGAACGTTGTCTCATCAGGATGTGATCAAATCCGCTCTATTCGTTGCTACAAACCTGACCATTTTAGTTCTTGGTTGCTTGCACTATAAAGACGTGTCTTCGGAACCGGAGGTCGAGCAATAGGCTAACCCAGTGCCATTGCGTACCAACCGATCGTCAGAATGACTGCAATTGACGTGGTCAAATAGTGATACCACTGCAACTTTGCTCGTTTCTTGACGATCTGAATCACGGTCACTGCAACAGATAGAAAGAGAAGCGATAGTATGCACGCCGGTGCCAAAGTAGTCAGCGATTTGTAATTTGAGGCAATGTCCTTGCCTTCTTCAGTGACGATCATGATGCGAAGCGGTAACATGCCGTTAGACGCGACACACTTCCCGATAAATGTGTTTCTATATTTCTCTGTGACATTCACTCCGTCTGTCAGCTCGATATCTGCAGCTTTGCCCGGTTCAACACCGCGGAGAATTTTGCCGTCACGGTCAAAACCTCTTACGAAGAACCTCACCTTGTCAAAGCAAACACAGCGAATTGCTCCTGGTCCGGGAGGCGGCTCGCCTTCGTACATCTGTCCACCTGACACTACCAGCGGTAGCAACTTGTTTCCCGCTCCGGTACTAGGAGTGATCGTGGCATAGGTCGGTTTTCCGGTAAATGGATTTACGTAAATGAAGTCCGGATTGACCTTATTCCAGGGTTCGGTGCTGGTTTGATAGCAATGTTTTTCGCGATAATGCCATGTAGCGAAAGCGGCATACCACCACATTTGTTTCGCGACGGCCATTTCAGGAGCATCAGCGGTAAATAATGCTCGCCCTTCGTCGTCGATCATCCGTTTGTCCGAAAGGCTGTAGAACATTGTTTTCGAGTGCAGATGTCCTCGGAGAAGGTCGATTAAATCATCTGAGTTGCCACGAATTGGTTTGAACGTGCCTGAGTAATATTTACCGCTGTCCCAGATTTCGAACTTGTTATCAGCCTGGAATTTTATTGATTTCAGGTGGTCGACGGTTTTGTACTCACCAGTGACTTCCACTGCCAGTGGAGGTGGTGCTATTTGCTCGCCAACTCTGAGTGAGATGACGCACGCCAAACAACACATCATTAGTATTACGCCAAGAATTACTTGAACCCAGATGGAATTCAATACGCGAATAAATGGTTTACTGGATAACTCTTCCAGTCCTCTTGTCGCTTTGAACTCGATCTCTGAGCCTGTGGCTCGCCTGATCCTTTCTGGTGGAGCAGCTTTTTCTAGTTTAGTTTCTTCAAAAATTTCTTTGACATTAGTTGGCTTTCGAGTAGCTGAGAATGCTTTGTCGGTGCCCTTGACGGCACGCATTCGTAAAGTAGTGCATTGTTCTTCGATAGCAGCAGAGTCTGCAGTTTCTAATTTCTTGCGTTTGGAATGCTGTTTGTATGCTTCGTCGATACGTTGGTGAAGAATATCTTTTGCGTCCAGTTCATCGCCGGCAATCTTGATCGCCTCAAGGTATGTTTTTTCCGCTTCTGCGGGCATCCCATCTTCTTCGTATCTTGTTGATAGCTTGAGCAGGCAAGAAAGATATTTCTGAACTCTACGTGGCTCGCTCTCTGAGGCCAGTGTTCGTGCTTTATGGTAGAACGAAACCGCGTGAGCCGGCTCATCCATGAGGATATAGAGATCTGCCAGTGCTTCTGACCAGTTAACCAGTTCCGCAATGTTCGGCTTGGGATTGTTTTCCATACGCTCGATCAGCACGTGATACTGCCGGCATGCCTCGATCACGTCACCTTTGAGGAAAACCTCCTCTGCTGTCGCGGGCGTGATGAACTGATCTTCGAGAAATGGCTTGATCAAGTCCTGCTCTTCTTGAAAAACGATTGCGAAGTCTTGTTCTGAAGGAGGAACGATATCCCAATCAGTGGAGGACCGCTCGAGGGCTGGAGGTGTCCAGGAGGTCTCATTAGTGCCGGTTCGTTGTAAGGCACCCAGGCGGCGATATTGTTGGGAACTTAAAGCGTTAGTACTGACTTCGTTCGCTGCTGAAGCAGTGCCAGATTCGAGTTGGGTATCGGTAACATCTTCTTCAGCAGGTTTCGGCATCTCCTGTTCGGTCAGCTTCTGCTGATTAGTGTTGGTTGCCGAAACCATTTGTATGTCTTCACTCGTGGATTTTGGCGCGATAGCACTGAAAGGTCTGGTATTACTGGTAGTGCCAGTCGAATTGTCGTCTTTCTTTCTGTCTTTGAGCATCTTGCCGAGATTCATCCAGGGCTCAGGCAGACCGTCGGCTCCTAGTGGAGAAGGTGCCGGAGGCGGTGGCGGGAGGACAGGCTCAGCCAAAACTTCCGGTTGTGAGATTGCGCCAGGTGCTGTCGGCTCCGGAGCTCCGGCGCCAGTATTGTCGGTCTTGAGAAACGCCGGTTCTGCCAGCATCCCGGCGAACCCGTTAGCAGAAGGTGCGTCACCGAAGTCAGATCTGGTCTGTGTGTCCGTGAACTCCATTTCTGGTGGCGCTAGAAAATCGAAAGGCGGTTTTGGATCACCAAAGTCGAATCCAGGTGGCGGGGAACCCGTAAAAGTTTCCGTCACTGGAACGAGTTCACTCTCCATAATTTCGCGCATCGAGGTGGTCTCTCCGAGCGACGGAGCGAGCAAGGATGCAAACTTGGATTTTCCTGCTGTCTTAATGACCGGTTGACCGACTTCGAAATCACCAGCAGGAAGAACTCCTTTGTTATCTTCGACCACCGTGGTCTTCGTGGCCGATAGCTCAACGCTCGAGCTGTCGGTTGTTTGATTATCGGTTTGTTGTCCCGAATCGTGCGATTCATCTTCCGATGAGAACTCTTTCGTTGATTCGGTCGGAAGCGCAAAATTTTGCGTCGGTCGCTCATTTTTGCTCTTGGCGACAAGGGACGACAAATTCCTTCTTGCCGGGAGATTATCACCTGAGTCCGATATTGCAGATGGTGTCTCTTCCTGCGCGGCGGAAGACGGCATCGCCTGCGGCATTTCAATTTCAGTAGGCTCCAGATTGTTAACCTGTACTTCAAGCGCTTCCGGCTCGATACTTTTTAAGAAGTCGGCATCTTCTAAGGATAGTATTTCTGGGGTCTTGCTAGGCTCGGTGTCAGGATCGCCTTGCGGTTTGTCCTCGAACTCCGACTCGAATTCTGAACTTGGAATTCCGTCCACGTACTGTTCGGAACTTGACTCAGGCACCACCACCGGTTCTGAGTCAACGGAGCTTAATGTAGAATTCGGTTCAATTTCTAAACCCTGGTTCAGAGTTTCGCTTTCCGAAACAGTCGTTACGGACTCGGCTTCTGCCGTTGAACTGTCATGCTGAGAGTCCTCTGGTTGATCAATCTTCGCCTCGGCAACCAACGCAGATCCCGCGTCTGTTTCCGTTTTGATAACGCTGGTCTCAGTTTCGCTGTCCGCATCAGAATCTGAAGCTGGTACTAATTCTGGTGCTGGCTCGATGTCGACACTCGTGGACTCGGGAGCGGAGCTGGTCTGCTGAGACTCTAATTCAACCTCGCTGACTTCCTGAAGTTCCGCCGCTGTTGAATCTGAGATCTTATTTTCATGGTTAACAGTGTCGGTCTTAAGAGCCGGCATCTCGCCTGTATCTTCATCAACTTCCATCGGTTCTGAAGGTGCCACCGCTGCTGGTGTTGATTGGGGATTTTCATCGTCAACACTAGAATCCAGGTCATCAAGCCCCGTCTTCTCGCCAATCCGACTTTCGACATTGAAGTCTTTATCGATTCCCTTCAAAGCGACATCCAGGTTGATCGTCGGCAACTCCAACGAGTCTTCGTTCCTGACGGTGGAATTGTTAAGACCAAGTTCTTCAACGTCATTCGGTGCCAGACCATCGAATCCGTCAATTTCAGCATCGTCATGCGTTACCGGAGCCCAGTTGCCAGTGTCCCTATCTGAGTCCGGAGTCGGTTTAACTGAATTCTTCGAGGATGGTGGCGGTGGAGGTTTTACTCGCTTGGCATCGAGGGGCAGCTTGACACCCGAGTCATGACGCGATCTCGCTGGCGGCGGTGGTGGCGCGGCCGCCGGGATACGAGTTCTAGAGGAGGTCGCCGAACTGACCATAGGTTTGTCAGCTTTGATATCAGACTCTTTATCGATCTTTTGGCCTCCAGAGGCAGAGCCAGAGTCCTGTGTTTCCACAGCTTCCTCTTCTCCGCTTTCATCTATCTTTCGGATTTGCTCAGAGACCATTGAGCCAACCAAACTCCTCACACGATTTGTCGAATCAATCGGAAAGTCTACAGGAGACTTCCGGACTCTACTGCCTTACTAAGTCTTTCCTCGAACGGCGATCGTTTAAGCATTAAAGCGCTCTTGGTAGCGCAAGTGTTATCAACGATTCGACTGACTCGCAGCTTTCTGGGATTGAGGATGCTCCGACAGTTGCAGCCACTCCGTAAGTTCCGGAGGGCGTCACTAGAGGGGTCGTGTTGAGAATCTCAGTGAGATGTTTGGCAAACTGGGTCGCACTGGCAACATCGGTTGACGGCAAAATACAGGCGAGACTGCTCTCTCCAAAGTGAAAAAGCAAATCGGTTTCGCGGACAACTTGCTTAATGTGATGACCGACCAGTCGGAATGCGTCGGTGTGTAACGGATAAATTCTTTCGTCAGCCGCTCTGAGCCCGACGTTGATGATCAATGTCGAGAACGAATGTTTAAACCGAACGTAGCGGTAATATTCCATCGCCAGAAAATACAGATAAGCTGCTCTCGTATAAATTGCCGTCTCAGGCTGACTGAGCAGATTTGAAACTTGTTGCACCTCATTCCAGTTAACCGCGACCGGTTTGGCCTCACTTAAATCAGAGGCGTTTCTAAAGGAGCACAGCCCGCATGTGATCATGTTAAAGACGATGGGCACCCAAGTGGTCTTGCCCATAGGCATTTGTCGCAGCATGTCGACGATTGGAGTTCGTCCATCGATATTGTCGTAGAACTGCTTCTGCAGCGCCTCATTGCTTCCCGTCCCGTCGGCGACCATTTTGTCGTAATCTTCTTGACTGAGCGCAGAATGCTTCTTGATCAGGTATGTATCGAGACCGACTCCTTTATCTCGTAAAAGATTCATTTGATCTTGAAGCGCAGCTCCAGCCATGAGCAAGTGGTGTAAGGGGCGATTAATCGTCTTTTGCTGGCGAGCCTCTTCTTTGAAGAATCTGAATTTGCCTTGAGTCCATGCGATCAGCTCGAGTAAGGCTGACTCACCTTCGCCACCATCAACGATGCAGTGAATCGGCTTGCCTTCTATGAAGTAGACTACACCGATTTGTGTTTTGGCGTCGATCTCAAGGCGTCCGGTCAGCGCATTCATGTCGATTGACTGAATGAGATTGGGAATTGCCATGTTTTGCACGTCGCCTTCAAAGTCCGATTTCGACTGGGTGCCATCAGGCTCCAGCGGCGTCAGCTTGGCGGTTTGAGTCTGTTCTATCGGAATTTCAATCAGTGTTTTTCTTTTGCCCATTTGCGGAAACGCCGCTTCAATCAGATTGAAAACCCAGTTCGGATCAGAGGTGACCTGATCCCACTCCAGGAATGATTGGCTTCCTTCTCCCCGATACAGCATCCAGTGCACGATTCCGCGCATCGGGTCGCGGGAGACTGTGATCGTAAAACATTCAGGAGCTTCACCAAACGGCATTTGGACTGATGTTCCGCTGCCATGCAGTGTCTCGTCCAGCATCTTTTGCAGTTCCTTCACCGTCGGGGGATGAGGCTGGTGAGGCAACTGAATTGGTTTCTTAATTTGCTGTGACTTCTGTTTTCCGAACATTGCTGTCGCCTTCAATCTCCATGAGAGCTTAAGTAAGTTCTACCCGGTCTTTCTGAATATTCATTCCAGAGTAGATCTTTTCAATGAGTTTTTTTCGAGCAAAAATGAAAAAATCACACAAATCAAGGCGATGATTCCAAGCGAGTTCAAGCCAAAATGCAGCGTTACGATCGCGCTGATGCAGCCGACGGCGAGCCCAATCAGCGTGCAGTATACAACGACCGAGGGGGTGCGATGACGTTCTACCTCATCGCTCAGTCGTAATCCGACCATCAATATCAAAAGATTTGAGCTGGCGCAAATAACTATCGGTTCGTCTGCTAGACCCACCAGAGCACCACAAGCGACCGCCGAAATCAGGTAACAGAGCCATGCAAAGCGTGCTTTAAGATCAGCATTTACCAATGTGCTGAGAAAAAAACAGAGATAGTTAAAAAACAAAATCACAGAGGGGCTAAACCAGTCGAATCCGTTTATGAGGCTGAGACTTGCAAAGCTCAGATAATTTGCTGAGATGAGAGTTATTCCGAGACCAACAGGAGGTAGATAGGCTGGCTGACCATGATGTTTTCGGGTCAGCAGAACCAAGGAAAAAGCGGCAACGGCAATGGCGAAAATCCAGGCGATTTGTCGTTCTCGATCGTCAACTCTCACAAATGGCCAATTGTCGCAGGCACCGCGTTCATCGGCTGGTACATTTTCGAACGATGTGATGTGAATAAATTGGGTGACAAGAGGATCCAAATCGGACCTGGTCAAACTTTTGAGTCCTGGTCCCAACGCGAAAAAATAAAATTTTGTTGCCAGTGGATCCTTATCGGCATCATGCTGAAGATACGCGACCTGAACCGCTTCACCAGTCGACAGAACAGTTGCGTGCAAACGTGCTGCAGCCAGTGAACCTCCCGGTGTTGAGAATCCTATGAAAATCACGCCGCCCGGCTTTAGACATTTGAGCGCTCGTTCAAAACACTCGGTTGTGTAAGTGAAACTGTCCCGTTCTATCGAGTAAGGTGCGCTCCCGGAGCGGCCCCGATTGATATAGCAAAATTCAATCAGATCGTATTTTTTCCGGGTGTGGTTCAGAAAATTTCTTGGATCATCAATGTGGAGTTTGACATTGGGGTTCTGGAACGGCTTATCGGGATGTCCTCTGCTAGCCAGTTCAATCAACTTGGAATCGGTTTCAACCGCATCAATATCCTTCGCACCATTCTTTAGCGCAAATGAGATATCGTTACCCGCGCTTGCTGCCAGGATCAAGACATCATCTAGTCTGTGCCGACATAGTCCTATAGGCATTGCCAGTCTTCCCAGATAGTGACGAAACGAGTCAAGATCTGGCTGCACATTTGCCATTTTTGCAAACACTTTTAGCTCTTCTGGATGAGGCATTTTGGCGCAAAAATCGAGTGGCAGTCCGTCGCCGAGAATGATTGTTTCGCCACCTTTCGACTGTATTACCTCGAATTTTCTATACGGTGAAAAAACGAATTTCGATGTTGTCGACTGACAAACGAAAGCTAGCACAATCGCTGCAACAAAGATGGGTAGCCTCGGTCGGTGGGGGAAGAGCAGTAAAGCAAAGACCAGATTGCCCGGTCCTGGTGATCCAAGCGTTAAGGCGACGAAAATGACGATACCGCCGATGCCACCAAGCGATAGTGCTCGTAAAAACTGTTCTTGTCCGTTTGCACTCAGTTGAGAATTCAACATCTGACCAAGTTTTAGAAAAACAAAAGCGCTGGATAGTACAGAGATCGCAGTAACGATGCCGGCGCCAATGAGAGATAGGAGATCTGTTTTCAGGAGCGGATAAACGGCGAGGTTGAATCCGCAGGACAGAAGCAAAATGCAAACCATCGTATAGGCGGCAAGCCATGTGGCTTTTTCGTTTAGTGCTTTTAGACGAAAACCACAAGCCAGCGAGAAAAAAAGCAATATGGTTGTGAAGTTGGGAAGTTTGTCCGCGTGAGGTATCTCTGTCGGAAAATATTGAACCAAAGTTAAACCGACCCAGGACACGATCAGGCTGGTAAAGAAGGTCTTATCGGAAAGCAGTCCGCGCGTTTTCTTGAAAAGGTCGCTCACAAATGCCGTTTGTTAATTATATCCTTTGAACCTAGTGAGAAATGAGGTACATGGGTAGTACTCTGAGTGGATTCTACAGGAACTGAAAAGATCGGGTTCGATGGAGCAGGTCAAAAAATTATTCGCGAAGTTTGAGAAAACATCCGTCACTGGAATTGCCATTCAGTTAATTTTGGCTGCGTGCTTTGTGTCTTTCTCTGTATATTGGCCGGTCATCAACGCTCTGGTGATTGACCCAGACGTGCGCATGGAACTGAGATCGCTTATACCGGCTGCTGTTTACCGATACTCACTGAGTATCTGTCTTGGCAGTATTATCATGTCAGTGTTCTATTTTGTTGAATCGCGTAGTAAACCCCGAATGACAAGACGGGATGTCTTCTGCGCGCTGATCTTCAGTTTCGTATTTTACGTCACTCTATTTTTTCAGACTCTCCAGTTTCCGGTCTGCGTGGACGATGCCTACATCGATTTTCGTTATGTCTACAAATGGGTTAACGGGCTTGGTTTTGACTACAACACTGGAGAACGGATATTAGGTTTTACCTCTTTATTGCACCTGTTTTTGCTAAGCGCGGTCGCATTCGTCTTCGAAAAGAATGATATTGCTCTGGTATCGCAGATGGTTAACATGGTGTTGCAAGGAATGACTTACCTCCTGCTCTACGTGACTACGCGCCGCTTGTTCGGCAGTAATCTGATGGCTGTTTTCGCGGCTTGCATATTCGCCCTCAATTCTCAGAATTTGGCTCAAACGATCAGCGGTAAAGAAGCACCCCTGATCACTTTTCTGATGGTGCTTTCGATTTTTGCTGCTGGCAGCAAACGTTCAAGTATGTTTGCCTGGTCGGGCGCGCTACTGGCTTTGACGCGACCAGAGGGGATGATCTGGTTTGTCGCCAGCTTTTTTCAGCACCTCTTCACTGAAGGCAAACAGCGTCTCTCAGTATGGCTCGCACCTGTGCTAGTGGTCGCTGGTTCATATCTGGCACTGTTTATTTATTTTGGTACAGTTGTTCCACATGGAGCTCTTGGTCGCGCTGCCATGTTCAGTGGAATGCTAACTCCTTATGATCGAGCTGGATTTTACATTCTGAAATTTGTCGGTGCTGAAACTTTTGTGCAAACCATCGCGCGCATTCTGTCACCAGACATGAAATTGCCAATCGCCTGGGTGATTCAAGGCTGTCTTGTATTTCTGTTGTTATTGGAGGTCTCAAGGACTAGAAAATGGCTGAGATTCTATGCCTGCACCTCAATATTGCTTTTGTTGTTCTTTTGTTCCTTCGATCCATTTATGTTTTCTTGGTACTACGCATGGTTTGCTCTCATAGCACCACTTCTGGTTCCAATCATCTTTGTTGCGCTTCTCAAGCCCCTTAAGTCCTTGATTAAGTATCCCTCGATGTTGATTGCTGCTTCTGTCGCCGTGCTCTGTGCCTTTAATGCCAGCATTGCCGATTTGCCTCCGGGAAGAATCCTGTTGCTCAATCAACATGGCTTGATGACAACTTTCTGGCCGATTATCAGTACGCTACGGTCTTATCCATTCGGATGGAATGAAGGGCAAGATCGACTGAGCATGTATAAAAGAGCTTGTGAATATCTCCTCGCCCATGGTACCGGTGGGGGACAAGTCGCTACCTGGGAGCCCGGTCTAGTAGGTTTCGTCCTCAGTAAAGAACGAATTCTCGATCTTGGTGGTTTGTTATCTGATGAAGCATTGAAATTTTATCCGGTTCCGAACGGAGATAGAACGCGCCTTCCAGTTCAAGGTTCGATCCCACCTCAAAGTGTTCTAACTTTGAAACCAGAGTGGTGCCTATTTTTTGATTGTCTTGGTGATAATGGGCTGATGTCCGATCCTCAATTTCTGTCGGACTACGAAATGGAAAGATTCTGGCCGGGCGCCATTATG
>CAZRMH010000252.1:0-12153 GCA_964600935.1 uncultured Candidatus Obscuribacterales bacterium | reverse complement strand
GGTTTAACGTCATTCAAAGAAGAAGCACCAGGTGCGAAGATCGACATTCTGAAAATCGGTCCGGAATACGAAGAGCGTCAAACCGCCCGCCTTAAGTCGTTGAAGGAACGTCGCGATAACGAGAAAGTGCAAAATACTCTCGAAGCATTGAAAGCAGCAGCGAAGGAGAACAAAAACACCTTCCCATATCTTCTTGATTGCGTCGAAGCATATGCCACTCTCGGCGAAATCTGCAACGCCTTGCGCTCCGTGTGGGGCGCCTACCGCGAAACCGCAGTCCTCTAATTCTGAACGAAGCCGTTTCGAACGGTCGCTTGAAGTTTCGATTGAAAGCTTCGCGCAGAGGTTTACTTCTTGCGCCGGAGGCTCTGGTCTGTCGTTCGTTGCTCCGTGTATGTCCGAACGGGTATCTTTGGATATCTTTCGTATATACTTTTGGCTAGTGATTCACAGACGGTGGGGCACCGTAACTTCGCGCAGTTTTTTTTGGAAACTAAAGAACTTTTTTGTCGATTTTACCGCTGAGGGTTTTCGGGAGTGGGTTGTCGATTGGTCGGAAGTCCCATTCCATTGGGCGTAATTCGCGCTTCAAATGTTCTTGGCAAAACGATTTGAATTCTTTGAGCAAAACTTCGCGCGCTTCTTTCTTGGTGTCTTCGGAGGAGAGCTTCTTGCTTAGCTCTTCGTCGGTAATGACGATTGTCGCTTTGACAATCTGTCCGAGTTTTTTATGCTCAGGTCCAGTCACCGCAACCTCTTTGACTAGAGGATTTGACTGCAAAACCTCTTCCACTTCTGGGGGGAATACCTTGTTTCCTGCTATGACGATCATCTCTTTCAATCTGCCGGAGATGAAGACGTAGCCGTCTTTGATGAAACCGACATCTCCAGTTTTGTAGCGATCGCCTGTCAAAACTTCTGCGGTTTTTTCTGGCTGGTGCCAATATCCTTTCATCAAATGGGAGCTTTGAATGATGATTTCGCCTTCCGAACCAAGAGGAAGTTCTTCACCAGCTTCGTTGATGATGTGTACCTTGACTGATGGAACCGGTTTGCCAATTGACTCTATGGGACCACCTAGATTCAACGCGATGATTTTTGATTCGGTGGAACCATAGCCGTTGTTTAAACGCTTGCCATATTTCTTCTCGAATTCTTCAGCCATTGGTATTGGCAGTGGTGCGCCTCCGGAAAGTAGAATTCGAGTATTTTCGAGATTGACCACTCCGGCGGGCGCTTGAAGGAGTCCGTCATACATGACCGGTACGCCTGAGAGAATAGATGGTTTGAATTTATTGATAGCTGAAACGAAATCTTTTGAGCTCAGTTCGCAAAAGACGGTGGTCGCACCATAGAGCATACACACGGAAAGTACTGACAGTCCAAAAATGTGGCTAACGGGCAGCGGCATTAATGACACTACATCCGGTGAGATGTTCGCAAGCTCTCCGAGTTCTTGCAGGTTTTCAATCAAGGTCTTCAAATCGTGAACAGCACCTTTCGGTGTACCTGTCGTGCCGGAAGTCAAAATCATCAATGCGTCGAAGCTTGGATTTGGTGCGCTTCTTTCAGCCTTCGGCGGATTTTGTGGATCAAGCGAGACGCAGTCTTCTAGCGTGTGGATCAGTTTCTTCTGGTCGCCGAGAATTTCTTCGAGCTTGTCCAGGTCTTTGAACTGCTTCGAAATAAACAGTAATTTTGCTTCTAGACTTTTTGTGACGTTGCCTGCTTCGGCAGGGGTCATGCGAAAATCGATTGGTACTACCAGCACTTCAAGCCGCCATGCAGCGTAGATTGCGGCGACGAGTGAAATAGAATTGGGGCTGATTAAGACGAGTCGATCTCCTTTTTTGACTCCCTGGTCCTGGAGGAAGCTTTCGAAACCATCCACCACCGCGTAGAATTGGTCGTAAGTGAGTTCCTTGTCGCCGGCCGCCGCCGCTTGAATGAGTGCTTTCTGAGATCTGCCCTTTCCGGCAGGCCCAAAGAGCAATTCTTCAACGGTAGGTAATGTGGTTTTCATGATCTCACCTCGAACCTCTACGACATACTATGATTTTACGCTGCTCGAATTTATACGATCCGATTGCTATACAGATAAACAATTGATTGTTTCCAAACTAATACTTAGCGCAAAGAAGCAGAATTATTAATGGCTCACATTGCCACTGGCACCGCAGATATACAGTATGACAGTCTCGCCTTGATCCCTCTGGGAGGTCAAAACGAGCTTGGGCAGATGCTCTGGATACTTTGCTTCGGTGGAGAGATGATTCTGATCGATGCCGGCGCCGCCTATCCATCTGAGGATCTACCCGGTGTCGATCTACTATTTCCCAATACGAATTTCCTGGAAGCCAATCAAGACCGCATACTGGCACTGCTATTAACCAACGGTCATGAAGAGCACTGCGGAGCGGTCAACTATCTTCTTCGACATCTTGCCATCCCTAAAGTAATGGCGCCGCGATTTGTTTCCCAGCTCTTAAGTCAATCGAACCTGTCATCACCAACGAAAACCGCTGAGCAACAGTTGCTTGCCAAGGTCCTCGATACGATTGAATTGAGAAAACCTTATCAAATTGGACCCTTTGAAGTTGAATGGATGAATGTCAACAATGCCATCGCCGATGCTTGTGCACTTCGGATTAGTACGCCGGAAGGCACCGTTATCTATACATCTAGTTTTAAACTAGATCAAACACCAGTGGACAAGCGTTTTCTTGATATAAACGGTTTAGCAAGCAGTGGTGATAAAGGTGTATTGGCTCTAATCAGTGACTCTGCTGGTGTTGAAAACAAAGGCTATACACCTTCTGAAATCGCTGTCAAATCGGAACTGATTCAGAACCTCGAAGATGCTCCTGGTCGCGTCATAGTGGTCTTCCCCGGCACCAACACCCATCGGCTGCAGATTTTGTTCGATGTCGCTCTGGCGACCGGCCGAAAGGTCGTTCTCGCTGGTGAATCATTGGTGGCGACAGCACTATCGGCGGTGGTAACCAATAATTTGATTTATGACCGCCAGATTGAAGCCAGTGTTGAAGAGCTTTCCGCGCTGCCTGATGAGAAGGTTTTGATCCTGGCCAGCGGTATTGATGAGGAACCATTGAATGTTCTCGACCAGCTCGCCTACGGAAAAAATCCGGATGTAAAACTAAAGGACGGCGATGTGGTGCTCTATTCAGCTAACATCGTTCCCGGTAAGCTCCGCCACATGGCGAATGTTCTCGACCAACTTCTTTCGCTCGGTGTTAAGGCCGTGCATGGTGGCAAGCTTCATGTCAGCAAGCATGCCAGTCAAGAAGAGTTGAAGCTGATGCTTTCGATCACAAGACCGCGATATTTCATTCCTGCGATCGGCGAAGGTCGGCATATCAAGCACCATTCGCAGCTGGCAATGGAATGGGGCATGGATCAGGATAACGTCTTTTCAATTGAGGATGGCGACATCCTTGTTGTGAAAAACGGGGTATGCTCGCATGTTGGTACGATTGAGTCTCAGTCGGTTCTCTACAATCGGGAACAAGGCGAACGAGTTACCACTTTCTCGGTCCAGGAGCGACGGGCTCTCAGTCTGGAGGGTGTCGTCACGGTATCGCTGGCGGTGAACGGTGACGGAAAAGTGGTTTCCGGTCCTAGTATCACTGCTGGTGCGTCCGGTTTCGTCAAATCTAAAGAATGGGATGATACTTGCGGCGATCTTAGCGCCCTTATCGTCAATATAGTCAGGCGTTTCGCCGATCAGCGCGGCGACGGTGATGGACTCGAAATGGGTGCTTTGAAGTCTGCTCTGCGCGAAACGGTGATGAAAACGCTCCGGTCGAAAATGCAATCAAAGCCCACAGTGCAAGTCGTAGTTCACGACGTTTCTTAGTTCGACTGGAATAAACCCGGGCGAATCTGACAGGCGAATACAGATGCGAACCTGCGATGTTTAGGCTTACCAGCCGCCTTCAATATAGATGGCGTTGCTTTCGTTTAAAACAAATCTCTCGCTTTTCGTGACATCTGCCGGCAGCAACCAGAAGTATTTAAGGCCTGGAACGCGATGGGTCGCTAGGATCCACCATTTACCTGGTTTGATGTTGTTGGCGTAGTGCAGACCTATTTTTCCGCTCTTGAGGTAAACTCGTTTCATTGGAGTTGGACCAAGACCGGCAGCAGTTGCGATATCTTCGTATTGTTGGCGATTGTCGAGAAAGTCTTGCTGGGCCAGGTTGTAAGCGTTGACGCGTGTTTTCTCGAAGGCGTTGTAGATTTTCGTTTGAGCTTTTACAAACGGCATGATTCGGTCAGCCCACAGATAGTGCTCGAAGATCGAGTGTGGCATAGACAGTCCGCTTCTATCGACAGCGCGTTGGAACGCGTACTGCCAGCGCCAACCACCAGGTGGGTAAGGAATATCCGCAGCAGAACGACTTAGATAGCCGCTCGAGAGAATCATACTTTTGAGCGCCTTATCTTTATCCGGAAGCAATCTGATTTTTTGCTTCGCCACTGGTGGCTTCATCGGATACGGATATGCGGTGACTTGGGTCAAAGCTTTTTTTAAGTGAGGTACAGCGATCGTTGCGACCAGCTTGATTTGCCCGTCTTTAACCGGATCAGCATCATCGGCTTCGTCTGTATCATCGTCCTCGTAGACGGTGACAGTCTTCTTCTCCGGATCTTTGCGATCGACGGCGTTGCCTTCGTTGTCGACTTTGATGTAGTCGTCGATTTTTCCGTATTCGACCTGTCTGCCGGTCGGCCTGATGAACGCGGCTCCAGGGTTGTTTAGACCGGCGCGAGCGCCCTGTGCATCGGCGACTTGATAGTTTCCAATCGTGAGCGTCACTACCAGAAGCAGCAGCGCAAAAATTGTATTGATCGACTTCAGTTTTGTTTCCATAGCCATTCAGAAGGTAAGGATTTGAACAGATCGCAAACGACGATTCCGACAAACGAGTTGTGCCTTCAGATGATTCTATTAAATAACCCGGGGGCTTTTAAAGAGGATCGGTTTCATCCGTTACTTGCCGTTGCCTGTCCCGTTTTAACGCCAAGCGGCAATAGCTCCGATCTAAGAGAACACAACCAGCCTTCTTTCTAAAAAACACTTAACTAATCAAGAGCCTTGTAACCGTCAGGCAGACCGAAGTTATACATCCGCTCGAAGGTTTCAACCAGACCTTCCTCACCGGACTTCGGCTCGGAACCGGCAACCAGTTCAGTTAATCGAGCCCAGTTCGTATTGCCGAAGATCTCGAGATCTTCAGGCGAATTCTTGTCGCGCTCAGATTCCATAACTGTCAGCACCTGCTGGCATGGCAAACGCAAGAAGGCATCAATACAGCGATTCTCAAAGTGGTTGTTTCTGCCGGAATCGAGAATTTCAAAGACTTTGTCGATCGGCATGCGATTACGGTAGTGCCGAACAGAAGTCAGTGCGTCGAATACGTCTGCAACGGCAATAATCTTGGCGAGAAAAGGAATCTCTTCGCCCTTTAGACCTCGATAATAGCCTGAGCCGTCGACCTTCTCGTGGTGGCACGACGCGACGAACGGTACGGCAGCAAGCCGCTTCGTGAACGGCAAGTTTGTAAGCAGGTCAAACGTATAGCGCGCGTGGTCTTGAACCCGGGAGTACTCTTCCGGTGTCAGTCTGCCGTTCTTCCAGAGAATAGCTTCCGGTACGCCGATTTTTCCGTAGTCATGCATCATCGCAGAATAGCGCAGCACATCGATGTCTTCATCAGGCACGAGCAAGGACTGACCGATCAACAGGCTGTACTTAGTCACTCGAATCGAGTGACCAGCTGTCAGTGGATCGCGTTTATCAATCGTTTGCGCTAAAACCAGGAGTGTTTGATCGACGAACCTTTCGATTTCTTGGTAAGCCTGAGCTTGTTCGATTAAACCGGCGGCGACGGCAGCCAGCCCTTCAAGCCAGTCTTCGTCTTCGCTCGTGAACGGTCCGTCTTGTTTGTTTAAAACCTGAAAAACGCCAATTACTTGTCCTGAACGGTTCTGCATGGGGACGCACAGAACACTTCTCGTTCGATAACCCGTGTGTTTGTCGACAGCAGGGTCGAAACGCTCGTCATCATAAGCATCCGGTATATTGATTATCTCGCCGGATCTGGCGCACCATGCGACGATACTGGTTCCAGAAACTGGAATGCGGATCATTCTAAACCCTTCCAGTCCTTGAGCAACTTGTGTCCAGAGCTCGTCCGTTTCTGCATCGACAACGAAAACCGAGCATCGGTCCGCTTTTAGCATGGTTTGAGTTTCGCGCGTGATTGTGTCGAGCAATGAATCAAGCCGGCGTTCGGTCGCCATAGCTTTTACCACGCGATACAGACCCGATAGAGGGCGGAGTCTGTCGAGCTCTTCCTGCATTCTAATGGTTTTGATCTCTCGCTCAATCAGCGAAACTTCGCGGCGATTGAGTTCTTCTTCAAAATTCAGGAGTTTTTCGGGAGCCTTAGCCTCTTTTGCCGGCTTCACACCGTTTTTGCTGACTGCTTTGCCATTGACAGGCTTCTCAGCGGCTTTCTTTGCGGGTTTCTCAGTGCTTTTCTCAACGTTTTTAGGGGCTTTCTTGGAGTCGACTTTTTCAGTCTTACTCGGAACAGCCTTGCCTTGAGTAGATACCGAGCCCGAAGACTTTGCCATTGAACCTATCCCCTTCCGAATTGAGATTCCTACGTGAGACCTCGCCCGGGTCTCATCGACTCACGTCATTATCTAACTATACCCACTCGCCTCCCTAAAATAGAGGCAAAAAGGTAATCAGATAACTATAACTGGAATCTCAATAATATTGGCGTTATTCGCTCAGAATCGGCGGATAAGTCGGTGGATTCAAACGACGCCAGATTAAAACCCAGGCTCGGCCGATTACCCGCTTTTCATCGAGAAAGCCCCATACATGGCTGTCTTCGCTGTTATTGCGATTGTCGCCCATCATGAAGAGGTGTCCAGCCGGCACAATAATCGGATCTGTCGGTCGTTTGTCGTAAGGGTGAATGAATTCGCCCATCGTGTTTCGTCCGTTGATGTCGCCGAGAACATTCAAATCGTAGTTTGGAATTTCTTTGATGTAGTTCGATTCGTCGAGAAGTTGCCCGTTGACCAGGACGCCGGCGCCCGCCTGAACGCGAATGTGGTCCCCCGGCAGACCGACTACTCGTTTGATGAACGCAGCATCATTAGGCAAGAAAGGTAGACCGGTCCAACGGCCAAGAAGAGTAAGCGGATCGTTTTTCAAATCGACGCCGCCCATCTCGATTGGAGGTGGATAGAAAACCAGTATGTCTCCGCGTTGAATTGGTTGACCGAGATTCTTAGTTATCTTTTCGACGATCAAACGGTCGTTGATCTGCAGTGTTGGTTCCATCGACGCCGACGGGATGTAGCGCGCTTCTCCGATGCACAGTCGAATAACGACAAGCAGGATCAGAGTGACTACTACGAGTTCGATGCCTTCGCGCAGGAAGCCGCGCACCATCATCACTTTGTCGGAACTTTGCGTCTCTAGATTCACAGTTTTCGTAGGCTCCAGTGTTAAAAACTTGTTCTCGCTGAGGCTATCTTATTCTTTACCGGCGTGGGCAAGTTTTTTTACTTTAGGGGCAGAACCATGATCGCCTTTAGCAATCTCGCTCAAAGACTCCTTGAGCGCGGCTGTGTATGCGTCGAGCTCATCTTTGGAATTCATTTCAGTGACTGCCACCAGCATCGCGTTTTTCAAATCAGGACTGATGCGTTTTAAATCAATTCCTGGTAGGAAGCCTTTCTCCTGCATTTTATTGAAAACTGATGCGACAGGAACGTCGAAAGTCAAAGCAAATTCGTTAAAGAACGGATGATTGAAGACTGGCTTAACACCAGGAAGTTTGGTGATGTTGTCGTACAAGTAATGAGCGCGTTGCAACGAGATTGCGGCAACCTTTTGCAATCCACTCTTGCCTAACAATGATAGATAGACCAGCATGGCGAGCGCGTTTAAAGCCTGGTTCGTGCAGATATTCGAGGTTGCGCGTGCCCGACGAATGTGTTGTTCTCTAGTCTGCAATGTCAGAGTGAAAGCGCGCTTACCGTTCTTGTCCACTGTCATTCCAGCCAAGCGACCCGGCAGTTGTCTGACGAATTCTTTTTTGCATGCCATGTATCCGGCTGAAGGTCCGCCGAATGAAAGGAAGTTGCCGCAGGGCTGTGCATCGCCAACAACAATGTCGGCACCGAGCTCTGATGGTGGTGTGACGATTGAAAGACCGATTGGATCAGTGACGACGATCAAGAGCACACCAGCTTCTTTGGCTTTCTGCGATATCGCTTGCATATCTTCGAAGCAACCGAAGAAGTTGGGATACTGAACGATGATGCCCGCGGTATCAGCGTCCAGACCTAGTGCGTCGGGTGAGACGATACCGTCTTTCGTGTCGATTACATTCCATTCCAGTCCGCATGCCTTAGCGTAAGCATGAGTGACCATGCGGTACTCCGGATTCACTGAATTCAAGATCGCTAGTTTCTTTCTACCGGTCAGGCGAGCCGCCATCAATCCGGCTTCTGCACAAGCAGTGGGACCGTCATACATAGATGCGTTTGCGACATCCATTCCGGTCAGGAGACAAATCGCTGATTGGAATTCATATATGACTTGCAAGCTGCCTTGTGACACCTCCGGTTGATAAGGTGTGTATGCTGTCGCAAATTCAGAGCGCGAAATAATTTGCAGAACGACTGACGGTACATATCGTCTGTATGAACCGCCTCCAAGAAATGAGTGTTGTTTAGATGCCGGTGTATTCTTGCTGGCCAGTTCCGATATTTCTTTGACGAGATCGATTTCTGAAAGACCTTCGCGTAGTTTCAACGCCTTCAGTCTCAATTCTTTTGGAATGTGAGAAACCAGATCATCGAAAGTCTTGGCGCCGATGGTTGCGAGCATCGCTTCGCGATCACCTTTAGTGTGCGGCAAGTAGGGGATCTGCGGACTTTCGTTGTCAGTCATTTCTTGGACCTCTAAAAAATGAAACGAACTCAATAAATCTTCTGGTGTTTCGCATGCCGCCTGTCAGGCGGATCAAAACACACGCATGCAAAACATACGCGCATAATATTAGCTCTTGTTGAGGCGTTAAGATCAAATCGGCAGTTCGCCGTTTATAAATATTGTACGATGGCGGGGAGTAGACAGTTATATAAGGATCAAACCTGCGAAGCCGCTTGAGTACGCCATCGCTGGTTTCGGGTTCTGTTCAGGTGCGCAGCCATGAAAGTAATAGTTGGTCTGGGAAACCCCGGATTGCAGTATGAAAAAACTCGTCACAATGTCGGCTTTTGCGTAATGGATTTGCTTGGCACTGAACTTGGTGGCGACTGGAAACAATCACGTGATTTTAACGCCCTCTTCAGTAAGACGAAATTTAAGGACGAAGATGTTGTGGTTTTAAAACCACTCACTTACATGAACCTCTCTGGTCAAGCGGTAAGTGCGGTGGTTCGCTGGTTCAAAGTCGACCTTAAAGATGTTCTTGTCATTCACGACGATGTCTCGCTTCCACTTGGAAGGATACGCGTCCAGAAGGGAGGCGGTGCCGGTGGTCAGCATGGCATTGAATCTATAATCGAGTGCATGGGCTCAAACGGTTTCGACCGAATAAAAGTCGGCGTCGGTCCCGATCCGGGCGGCGCATTGCGTGCCAGTTTCGTTCTATCTGCTGTGCGACCCGACGACGCCAAGCTCTGGACCGACAGTCTCGAACTAGCTATGAAAGCCGCGCGCACCTGGCTCAAAGAAGGAGCGGACGTCACCGCCAATCGTTATAACGGTAAGAACCTGGCTGAGCCCGAAAAAGAGAAGCCGAAGAAACCGAAACCGGCACCAAAACCGGACGAGCCAAAACCAGAGTGAGAACCTGGGAGCGCCGGCTTCCAGCCGGCTTCGATATCGCTTCTCATCAGCTCCCGTGTGCTAGTAGGTGGGGAGTATAAGCCGGCTGGAAGCCGGCGCTCCCAGGAATAAGATCGGAAACAGCATGATCCAATATCGGAACCATATCTGGTATCACTACCATGGTTGTCAGTGACAAAAATAAAAGCTTATAGGCCCTTAATTTAACTCGATCTTAGTTACGCTTTGTATCGCGCCAGAGGGCGTTTAGACGGGTCAGTCACGATGGTGAAATAAATATTTATCGAAAAACAACATATCGTGTGATCCTGTCGATGTCAGTAGCCTAAAATCTCTACTGTTCCAGTTTTTGGAGTCCTTAGGAGCACGTAAGCTTGTGAGCGGTTTGCTAGATAAATTCCTGAGTAACGGGGAAGGTAGCGCCAGCCGAAACTTTTTAGTTTCGGCAATGTTGTGGTCGCTATTCGGCATGGGGGCGGGTGTCTTCGCCTCGATGGAGTTTTATAATCCCGACCTTGTCCACAACATCCCGCAGTTTTCCATGCCTCACTTGAGGATGTTTCACGTCAACGCCGTGACAATCGGCTGGTTGTCGATGGGATACATCGGGTCGATGTTCCACATGGTGCCGACACTCTGTAAGAACCGGTTGTTCTCGGAGCGTCTCGGCAACTTCACCATGTGGGCGTGGAACTTGTTGATGGTCGGCGCGTTCTGCACCTTATTGAACGGCAACACCGAAGGTCGAGAATATGCCGAACTCGGCGCCGTTCTCGATGTCATGGCGGCTATCGCCCTGTGCACGGTGACGTTCAACATCTTAATGACCGTTGCCCACAGAAGGACGAAGAAACTCTATGTCAGTCTCTGGTACTTCCTGGGCTCGCTGTTCTGGTTTCCTCTGGTCTACATCATTGGACAGAGAACTTTCGTTTTCTTGCCAGGACTAAACGATGCGATTATCGGTTGGTTCTACGGACACAACATCTTGGGCATGTGGTTCACGACCGTCGGCGTCGGAATTATGTACTACTTGATTCCTAGATTCACTCAAGCACCTCTGTATAGTCACGGTCTGTCGATGCTTGGATTCTGGGGTATCGCGCTCTTCTATGCTCCTACCGGAACGCACCACATCCTTCAATCACCAGTTCCGGAATGGTTGAAGGCCATCGCTGTTATCTCGTCGATCTTCCTTCTCGTACCGGTTCTCACCGTATTGACCAACTTCTTCATGACCATGAAGGGCAAGTGGGGTCAAGGAGCAGACGATCTGCCGTTGCGTTTCGCTATGACATCGGCTCTCTTCTATTTGATGACTTGTTTGCAAGGTCCTTTCCAGGCGACTCGCTGGATCAACTGGTACATCCACTTCACTCAGTGGGTCGTCGGTCACGCGCATGCTGCCTTGCTCGGAGCCTTCTCTTTCATTCTCACTTCAGCTGTCTATTACACTCTGCCCCGGTTGACCGGTCGAGAGTGGCACAGTCAGGGACTGATCCGCGGTCACTACTGGCTGAAGTTTATTGGATTCTTGATCATGTATTTTTCACTGACTGTCGCCGGTCTCGTTCAGTCGGCGGGTTGGGCGATGGGCATCCCGGTTGACCAGTGGGCGAACCAGCTCTATCCATACTGGTTCGTGAGAGCAATCAGCGGAATCATGATCGTGACGGGACAAGCACTGTTCTGCTACAACGCGTTCCGTTCGCTCTATACGCCTAGACCGGTCGACGTCACGGCCAAAACACGGGAGGTCAAAGTCTAATGAATGGCTACGGCTACCGACTCGGTGCCATTGGTATCATCTCAACCTTCTTTATCATCATCTTCTCGACGGTGTTGATGCCCATGGTGCTCTTCAGACCAGATCCGTCTGATACGAGAAACGACTATAAGGCTGAAGCAAAAGTTGGCGACCCGGTGCGCGGTAGAAGAATCTACGTCAGAGAAGGTTGCTTCTATTGCCACACCCAGTTCACCCGTCTTCAAGATCGTGAGTATGGTCCTCTCGTCAAAGCTGGTGATTACGTTTACGAAACTCCTCACCAGCTAGGCACGGCGAGAACCGGTCCTGACCTGACAAACGAAGGCAACAAATTCCCTTCGGAATGGCAGAAGGCTCACTTGATTCAACCGCGTGCTGTTAAGCCCGGATCGATCATGCCGAGTTTCAGCTATCTGAATGATAGAGATATGAATGACCTGGTCTGCTACTTGCAGACACTCGGAAACAAGCGTAC
>CAZRMH010000251.1:0-12215 GCA_964600935.1 uncultured Candidatus Obscuribacterales bacterium | reverse complement strand
GTTTCACAACAGTATTCGACGCCTCACAAGACACCGGCACTCAGAAAGCCCGTCCAGCAGCGCTGAGTCAAGATGGAGAAGCTAGTGTCAATCTCGCTTCCGATAATGAGCTCGGAATGAACGAAAGCTCTGCTGGAGCCACTGACGAGACAGCGATCGAACCAGCCCAAGAGGAAGAAGGTCCACCAAAATCAGCTGCTGATGTTGCCAAAGATGCTATCAACATCTATAACTCCGCGGTCAAACTGCACCTTGCCGGAAAGTTGGAAGAAGCGATCACAGAGTACCGCGAAGCACTCAACGCCAATCCTGAGCTAAGCCAGGCGCATTGCAATCTTGGTTTGATTTTCAACCAACAGCATGACTATGCCAAAGCTCTGGTCGAGTTCCAAAAGGCGCTCGCCATCGAACCTAAGGATGCGATTACTTATAACGGAATCGGAGCCGCGTTGAGAGCTCAAAAGGACATGGACGGAGCGATCAAAAACTGGTCGACCGCTGTTTCGATCGATCCGCATTTGGCGACGGCTCACTATAATCTCGGTACCGTCTACGAGATGCAAAAGGAATACGACAAAGCAATGGAGTCATACTCGCTTGCAATTAAAAACGATTTCCGTTTGGGCGAAGCCTATTACAGAACCGGTCTGATCCTTCTCAAGAAGAATCGCAACGAAGACGCTAAAGAGCAATTTAATAAGGCTCTGCAAGTTTCGAAAAACGCCGAGTTCTGTGCAGACGCTCGCAAGCGCATCGCGCTTATCGAACACCCGCCAACCAGATAACGCGCAGCGCTCGTTATCGGAGCTGGCTAATTGGATATTGAGAAAACCGGCATGAACAGCCGGTTTTCTTTTTTCAATATCATTGTTCAAACGCACTCAAACAGACTTAGTCGAAACGCACTTCGTTCTTGTTGAAACGCGGTTTGAAACTGTAGATATCTGCACGAACCTTAGTCGCGAATTTTTTCAACCAGGTTGGTTGTGCTTTTGCCGGGCACGAGGGCGAGAATTTCGACCCTACCCCCATAAGACTCCACGACAGGAGTTTCAGCCAGGTCAGAGGGCTTGTAATCGCTTCCTTTTACATGAATATTCGGTTGAGCTGCATGCAGAAATTCGACCGGAGTATCCTCGTCAAAAACGGTGACATAGTCGACACAACCGAGAGCGGCTAGCAGCTCAGCCCGATCGGCACTGGTATTTATTGGTCGAGTAGGGCCTTTCAATCGCTTTACCGAGTCGTCGCCATTGATTCCGACAATCAACAGATCACCTAGAGCTCGCGACTGCTGCAAAATTCTGACGTGCCCGACGTGCAATATATCGAAGCAGCCGTTTGTGGTCACGACAACGCGCTTCTTAGCTCGAGCTTCCCGAATTATTTCGGCAAGTTCCGAACGTTGCACCACTTTTCCCATCTAATTACGTCTCCCGTTTTCGGCTTGATCGAAGGTAGCAGACAGTTACCAAACTGTCCTCGACAATTTCGTTTCTGACAATATCACACACGCCACCGGTGCGGGCAGGTTCATTTTTCGATAGTGGTTCACTGCGATTTTTTCTTTCCATAGCTCAGACGATTTTCAATGATCGCCAGTTATACGCTAAACGATTCTTCGCGCTCAAAGTGTGGAAACCCGCATTTCTAGTCACAATATCACACCCGCAAATGGGCGCTGATTCCGCCCAGCCTCTCTCTGAGCCATATCCGGCAATATCGAAATACGCACGTTGGCAAGGTACATAGTCCATACGTTTATAAAGAAATTGTTGAGCCAACAACCTCGAGACAGGCGCCAAACGACCACGCAGCAACGCTTACAGCCGTTTTAAAAAAGCTTTGACATGCGCATGTGTTGTCCGTAGGGTGACTAATACATTCTTCCTTCACCCATTAACCCAGGACACCAGCGAAACAAAGGCCTCATCCACTTCCTCTTCGAACAGACAGCTCATGACCGAGTGCTAGCCACAAGCCGCCCCTCCACCTGACTCTGGTGAATCGGCGGTTTTCGTATCGCTAAAGTCCGCTCACAGTTTTTGCATCACTTCCAGAACAAGCTTGCGCCATCGCGGCTGCTTGTTCGTGTGACCATTCCTCAGGTATGGAGAAAACAAATGAAGAAAATCGATTTGCGAACGCTCAAGCGAGCGAACAAGCGCGCGATCGTCGGTTCAGCCGTGGCCTGCCTCTTGCTGACAGGAGCGGTCTTCGCCCTCCTGCCCAAACGCAGCCAGACGATCGTCATCAACGTCGCACCGCCCGAACGAGAGGACATCACGTCTTTCGGTACCGTCAAGGTGGTTTACGCCCAGGACGGCACCACAGTGCTGGAGCGACACATCCCCTACTCCGATGGCGGACTGGGACATCAATTCTACCGGCCGGACGGGACGCTCAAGGAGACCGCAGAGCACTACCCGCTCCGTTCCGGAGCATCGCAACCAGTGCTCAAGTCTAAGAGCACCTGGTCCAACGACGGCAAGAGTATCCAGACCGGCGAAGTCTACCGCCCGGACGGGTCGCTCTGGTTCACCTTCAAGGACCTCGGCAACGGCCGGCGTCAGGACACCAACTACTTCAAAGACGGTTGGAAATTCTCGCAAAGCGAGTTCAGTCCGACCGACAGTAAGAGGGAGATCGTTTACTACCAGCGCAACGGGCAGGTCTGGGCAAAGGAAGTTCAAGAACGGAACTACTCCTCGTACTTCAACGAGAGAAGCATGACGGTCTTCGATCCCACCGGCGCCCGCATGCTGTTCAAAACTGTGAACGTCGGCTGGAACGAGACCGTGGACGGCTTCAACCCGGGCAATGCTTCGGGCAAGCTCGTCACCTTCTACAACGAAAGCGGCAAACCCAGCCATCGCCAGTTCTACAACAACTACTGGAACTCCTACCTGAACGCGTCAGGCACCATGCTGATGGTGCAGGTCTTCGACCAGTGGGGATCAGTGAACAAGACCTTCGACGTTGACGAAACCAACGACACGGTCAAAATCAAGACGTCGTCAAAACCGGACGGCTCCCGCAAGGTATTCCGCGACTTCGGGAAAAACATCCGGCGGCTGTCGATTGAAAAGATCACAGTCCAGGGTCAGCCCCTGGAGCGCTTCCTCCAGATCGGGACCTGCTCCTGGGAACTGGACTCCTCGTTCACGAAAACCGAGCACGAGGACACCGACCGCGTCTACGACATCTTCGACATCGCGCACTTCGCCGCTCCCAACGAGCAGGACTTGCGCGAGAAGCGGACGGCGTCTCTAGCTGAAAACAGAGGCGTACTCGGACTTCGCGACGACACCGACCCCGTAAAGTGGTACCACAAGCAGTGACCAACACTGCCGGTTTTTTATTCCAACGACGCAGGGATGCGTCAAACACCCCCGAGAAGAGCAGTTCAAACTGATTCGAACCGCTCTTTTCACTCATCAAGATGGGAACCTACCTATGATGGAAGCGATTTACAACTGGCAGCTCATCCGCTTCGCCGAGCCCAGTTGGCTCTGGCTGGCGGCTGGGTTGATCCCGCTGCTGCTTCTGTGGAAGCGACTGCGCCCGGCGATGGCCCACACCAACACCGGCATGCACAAAATCCGTTCGTTCGGCTGGCCGAGCAAGGTCTGCCTGTTCGCCCTCGGTCTGACCTGGCTCGCCTTCACGGGTGCGATGGCCAAGCCGAAACTCACCCACCAGCAGATGCACGAGTATCTCGACGCTCGGGACTTCGTGATCGGCATGGACCGCTCGGGTTCGATGTTCTCCGCCGACATCGACTCTAAGGAACTACAGGCCGAAATCGTCGCCTTCGAGGATAGCGAACGGGAAAACGAAAAGCTGATGCGTGAGAAATTCCCCACGCTCTACCCGTACGAAGCCGAGAAGGAGGACAAAAACGTCAAGAAGGATGACGGCAAGGTGATGCGCTTCCAACTGGCGCGGTACGCCGCCATCCAGTTTCTGCACTCGCGCCCGGAAGGCGACAGGGCAGCACTGTTCACCTTCGATGACGAAGCCTATTGGGCCTGGCCGCTGGGCAAGGACGTCAACATCGTCCTGCGCAAGGTCTCGGAGTTGTCGAAGAAATCGGGTGGTGGCACCAACTTCGACGGACCGTCCGGCGGCAATCGCCAAAAGGGTGCCTTCCAGGCGACGCTCGAGCAGTTCGATTCGCTCGGGCAATCGAAAACCCAGGTCATCATCTTCATCTCCGACGGGGATGCCGGCATCTCGGAAGAGCGGCACCAATACTTCGTCGAACAGATGAAGAAAGAGGGCAAGAACGTCCACATCTTCGCTCTGGTGTGTGGTGCTCAGACCCAACTCACCAATTCGGCGACGCAGTCTCTGCGCCGCCTGGTCGAGGAGGTCAACCCGAAGGAGTGGAAGGATTCGAAGGGCGAACCGGTCGATGCGGTGATCTGGGCCGGTAATGGCGAGGCCATGAAAAAGGCATTTGCCAAAATCAATGAATTGGAAAAATCCACCATCGAACTGGAAGCGGTGGAAAGCCAGAAACCGATCGAGTCGGTGTTCATGCTGTTCGGCAGTATCATGTGCGGGCTCTTCCTGGGGCTCTGCTTCTTGTTCCGCGAATCCTTCTAACCGCGCTTCACTGCGCACCGGAAGGTCGCTCACGTCACACACCACGGGCGGTGCGGTACCCCGACCGCCCTGGCGTAGAGCACGGCTGCCTGTCTGCCTGTGCTCAGTCGACAGTTACCTTCCATATCTTCTCAAAGGAGACAAAGAGATGAACTTCCTTCGTAAATGGCTCTGGCTGGTCCCCGCAGTCAGCGGTGGCATCCCGGCAGGACTGGCTGCGGCCAGCCTGATTCACGGCGACTTCAACAGCGCCATCGGTCGCGCACTGACGGCGGTGGCACTGTTCACCGCCGGACTGCTGGTGAGCGGTGCGGTCAGCGGTGCTCTGCGGCACTGGCTGGGCTGGCTGGGCGAGAACTTCCTCGCCATGTTCAACTTCCGCGCCGGTGGGGTGACCCACTCGATGTGGCAGATCCCGGTGGCGCTCACGGCGCTCGGCGCAATCTACTGCGTGTTCAAGCTGCACCTGAACACGGCCACCGTCGCCCACGTCTACGGGCTGATGGCTGCAGTCGCTTTCCTGGCGCTCTATGCCGCCGTCTTCGTCCTCCACACCAAGTGGTCGAAGCCGGTGTTCGCCGCCGCCGGACTGGTGTCGCTGGCACTGGGCTTCTTCCTGTTCAACTACAAGTCGAGCCAGGTTGAGCTGTACAACGCCGGTATCGCCGCCATGGATGCCGGTGACCTGCCCACCGCCATCAAACTGTTCGATGCGTCCACGCAGGCGTACAAGGTGGAATCCAGCCGCACGCAACTGGCTCGACTGGTGCTGCCCGAACCGAGTCAGGACCTGGAGGCGCGCGCGCACTTCCAGAAGGGCAATTGTTTGATCAAGGCGCGCAAGCCACAAGACGCCGTCAAGGCGTACAAGGAGAGCCTGTCGTCCAACCCCGGCAACAGCTTCGAAGGTCTGACCATGGAGCAGGCGTCCAGTCGCTACAACGACGCGCTCCACACCATGGCAAATCTCGAGAAGCTGTTCTCGAACGGTCAAGGCGGCGGCAAGGCTCAGGGCAACGGCAAGCGTCCGGGCCAAGGACAGCCGCAACCAGGTCCCTCCCGCGATCGTCAGCCGAGCCCGGGCGCCGGTAAACAGCCCCGCGACTCGCTGTAATCGTGTTGTGTTTCTTCTAACCCCTATCCTTTATTCGGAGCACACTCATGAACATTCTCGGCAGAGTGGTCGAGTTCGAGCACCAGGCATACATCCTGTACGCCTGGGTGCCGGTTCTGGTCGTGATCGCACTGTGCGTCGCGTCCTGGTATACGATCAAAAAGTTCCAACAATCCTACGCCAACCACGCGCACCTGAAGCGCTCAACGCGCACGGCCTCGGTGGCCGGACTGGTGGTCAAGACGGTGGGCTGGAGCCTGGTCACCCTGGCGATCTGCGTCGCGTTGGCTGAACCTTATGAGAAGAACGCCGCCATGACGGTGCCGCAAGGCAGCCTGCACGTGGTGGGCGCCTTCGACGTCTCGCTCTCGATGGCAGCCGAAGACTACCGGTTCACCCGCCCGACGCCGGACGGCGGACCGCCGGTCGGCGCCTGGGGGGCGCGTCTCCAGATGGCCAAGGACGAGTTCTCAGAACAAATCTTCAAGTCCATTCCGGGGAACAAGGTCGGACTGGTGACCTACACCGCCGATGGCTACCCGCAGGCGCCCCTCTGTGAGGACTACGGCACCATCCGCTACATCCTCCAGGACTCTGGCTGGATGGGCATCCTCTCAGCTCCCGGCGGCGGTTCCGATTACGTGCAAGGGCTGCGCGTGGCAATCCACACGCTGCGCCGCGACTTCGACCGGTCGAAGCGTCAGGTGATCTTCCTGTTCTCGGATGGTGGCGCACCCACCTTCGAAGACCCGGATGAAACCGCGCAATGGCAGAAAGACTACCAAGAAACGATGGAAGAGCTCAACGCTCTTCGCACCGCTTGCGGTGGCAATCTGGCCGTAATCGTGGTCGGCGTCGGCGGCTTCGAAGACCAGATGATTCCGGTGTACAACAGCCGCACCGGCGAGCGGGTGGACTACTTCCCGCTCGACAAGGAAGAAAAGGCCAAGACCAAGCTCGACGAAGCCGGTCTCAAGGAGCTGGCGAACAAGGTCGGCGGTACCTACGTGTGGCTCAACACGGACGGTAAGACCAAGCTGCCGGTCAACTGGGCCTCGGTAATCGGCGGACAGAAGACTGTGCAAGGCAAACTCACGCTGTCCAGCTACCCGTTGTTGTTCGCGATGATCGTGATCGCGATTCTGATCCTTCGCGGTGTGTTCCGTCCCTCGGATCAGATCGCAACGCGCCCCCTGCAACGCAGCGCGCGCAGCTAGTTCTAAACCGAAGTTAGATCCCGGTGGGACCGTCCGGTCCCACCATGTTCCATCACCAAGCTGCACCATCCATGGTGCGACCTATCTTTCTCAGGAGAATTTCTCATGACCGTTTCCAACAGCACCCCGAACCTCCCCAACACCACGTTCAACGCCGACAGCTTCCGCGACAAGTGGACCAGCTTCAAGTACCAGGTCAAGAAGCTGGTGGCCGGCAACGACGACGTGATCGAGTTGATCCTCACCTCGATGTTCTCTGACGGACACGTGATCCTCGAGTCCGTCCCCGGACTCGGCAAAACCGTCCTCGGCAACGCCATGTGTGCGGCGCTCAAGGGCGGCCGCTCCGGCTTCTTCCCGTTCACCGCCGACCTTCTGCCCGGCGACATCCGCGGCACGGAAGTCTACAACGAAGAGACCCGCAAGATGGAAGTGATGTTCGGCGCCTGCCGTCCGGACTTCAACATCTTCGTGGCCGACGAGTTCAACCGCACCAACCCCAAGACGCAGAGCGCCATGCTCTCGATCATGGAAGAGCGCCGGATCGTGATCAACGACCAGGTGTTCTACCTGGCCGACCCGTCGATCGTGATCGGCACCCAGAACCCGATCGAACAGGAAGGTACGTACCCGCTGTCGGAAGCGGTGCGTGACCGCTTCGCGATGATGGGCAAGCTCGACTACCTCAACGCCGAGGACGAGGTCGGGCTGCTGCGCAACAAGGCGATCTACAGCCGCGACCCGCAAGGCGCAGCCAAGATCGAAGCGGTGATGACGCCCGAAGACATCCGCGGCATGCGAGACTTCGTGCGCGAAACCGTGGTCTGCACCGACTCGATGACGCGCTACATCGTCCGCCTGATGCGCGCCACCCGTCCGTCGATGGACGAGTTCAAGAAGTTCATGCCGGAAGAGTACCGCAAGATGGTGTTGCTGGGCGGCTCCCAGCGCACCTCGAAGTGGGTGTCGATCTGCTCCGCGGCAGCGGCGGCCATGCGCGGTTCCGATACCGTGGGTCACCAGGACGTGCAGAAGGTCTTCTCGGCCTGCGTCGCTCACAAGATGATGCTCACCCCGGACGTCAAGGCTCGCCGCAAGGGCGAGAACGTGGCAGAACAGATCCTCGCCGGACTGATCGCCAGCGTCCCGACGGCTGCCTGAGCCGGTTACGACCAGTCGGACGAATAATCCGACAACAAGCCAGCCGGGACGTCCCGGCTGGCTTCCCTTTCGTTACACCTAAACCCAGGCAACTGGAGGAGTTTCATATGTGGAATATGTTAAAGCGTCTCTATCCAGACGCGGCGGAGGGTCAGTCGCCGGCACCGAGTGAAGAACTCGATGACCGCATCGACAAAATCCTCCAGGAAGCCGGTCAGGGCTTCTGTGAAATCGGCTTCCGCAGCCGGTCCTACCGCACCGGTACGCGCAGGACCATCTTCACCGGTCCGTCCGGTGACTTCTTCCGCACCGCAGAGTACGTGCGCGGGGAACACGAGCGCCGCCAGATCATGGCACGTGCTTCCGCCAAGACAGGCGGTCGGCAGATGATCGTCAAAGTCTGTCGCCCCGATGCGCAGACGACTGTCTACGTCCTCGGCGACATCAACCGCACGCTCAACTTCGGTAGCAGCCGAGAGAGCAAACTGGAACTGATGGCGCGATGCGCGGCCACCGTCTGCATGTCGCTGGGCAAAACCTCCGACCTCGTGCGCGCCTCGCTGTACGCCAACAACAGCGTCGTCTACCAGATGCACCGTGCCCAGATGCCGATGATGGCGGTGCGCGAGCTGGTCGGCAACATCATCGAGCCGGTCTTGTCCACCGGTTCGCTGGAGAGCGGCTTCGAGGAAGCTATCCAGATCGTTCCGCCTTCCGGGCAGAACGAAGTAGTCGTGCTGTCAGACTTCTTGAACTTCACAGAGGCGCAGTACAAAGCGCTGGCCGAACTGGCGGCCATCAACAACGTCCGGGCGGTCGTGATTCAGGACATCCGCGAGCGCGAATTGCCGCGCGGTTCCTCGTTCATCCCGATGCCGCTCAAGGTGTTCGACATGAACACCGGTCGCCAGGTCACCTGGTGGCTGACCCCCTACAACCGTCGCCGTTACACCGAAGAGTTCGAGCGCCATGAGGCGACGCTGTTCAAGTTCTTCGCCGACAACAACATCACGTATGAAGCGGTTCAAACGGATGAAGGCGACGAGTCGGTTCTCAAGGTCATCGGGCTGCTCAGCAGCCCGCCACTTCTCTCCTAAGGATGATTATCATGAACATGAAAAAGACTCTTTTGTGGGTCGTGGCCGCGCTGTGCCTGACTGCCACCAGCCCACTCCTGGCGCAGGACGCCCCACCCCCGCGCATGACCCCCGCCGCCGTCAAACGCGGCTGGTTCGAAGACCGTCGGATTATGATCGAGGTCATGACCGACTCGGCGTTCACCCCGCACCAGGACGGCACGCGTCCAGGCGCCCCCGCCACCTTCCCGTTCGGCGAACGCTTCGGCATCCGCATCGGCAACGTTGTTGCCATGCGGGTCAACGTGTACGTCCTCAAGCCCAAGGACGGACAGCGGGCAATCGACGTAGACTTCAACCCGCTCAAGAACGGGCGGTTGAGCATCGATCCCAACCAGGATCCGGACTTCAAGCTGGCATCGCCGGCGGTGCTGCCCAAGGGCGAAGCGCCGGTGTCGATGTCGAGCCAACCGCTCCCGGTGGTGCTCAACATCGGCGACAACCAGTACCCGGCCGACCTGTACGAGATTCGGGTGTACGTCCAGACTTTCCGCCAGCCGCAACCGATGCGTTTCGCGATTGAGTTCGCCTACGCCGCGGAGACGCTAAAGGACAGCAACCAGCCGGACTGGAAGCGCATCTGGACACCCGAGTACATCCTCTCAATGTCCCGCACCGCTGATGATGGCGCGGACATGTCCGCGGGCAACACCAGCTACGTCGCGCAGTCGCCGCCGGTGAGCGCAGCTCTGGTCTTCGTGGTACTGGGCAGTCTCTGTCTGGTCACGCCGGCTGCCTATCTGTTGCTCGGTTTCCTTCGTCGCCGGCTCAGCACCGAACGCACGATCGACCCCGAAGAGCGTGCCTGGAACCACCTCACCCCAGTCCTGGAACGCACCGCACGGGACGACGGATACGAATTGGAAGAGCAGGACGTCGCCACCATCGTTGGTGCCGTGCTCGAGTACATCGACAAGCCGGCGCTGGCATCCCACCAGCTCGACTCGCTGAAGTACGAAGACAGCGACGGCGAGCTCCTGATCGAAATCCTCCGCCCGCTGATGGAGGGTGTCCTGGAAGGCAAACTGAAAGGCGCGAAGCTCAGCAACAAGCGCGCCGGCGAACTGATCGAAATGGTCGAGAAGCTGATTCCCAAGCCGTAAGCGCAAGCGCCGCAAGCGCTGATTCATGGTGTCGAGACAGGAGAGTAACGCCTCCTGTCTTCACTACTTAGATTCAATTCCTGGTCTCAACCGGAAAGAGGCGGCCGCTCGGTCGCCTCTTTTGTCCGGTCGACCAAAACAACAAGGAAACTTTCTGATGAACACGAAACTCCGTTTCTGCGCAGCCTTCATCGCGCTCGCGCTGGCCGGCTCGACGAGCTACGGTCAACAGACCAAACCGATGGAAGCTCCGCCCCTGCACGAGCTGCTCCAGGGCGACAACTTCCCACTCGGCGTCCCCGTCCCCGAGACACCGGACCCGACCCGCCTGTACAAGGAAGGCATCAACACGATCGCCAAGGAGCACATCGCGCTGACCGGCTTCGCTCCGGAAAACACGGGCGTGCAACAGATGGTCGGCGGCTGGTTCGGCGGACCGAAACCGGTTCGCAAAACCAAGATGCAGGCCTTCCTCGACCAGTGGGAAAAGCCCCCGTTCGAGCTGAAAACGCTCGATGACGCCGACCGTGCCATCAAGCTGGCACTGACCTCCCTCGACCACCGCTTTGATTCGTACTTAGTCCCCAAGGACGTAAAACTTGAGGACAAGCGAATCGATAACACCAATCTCGGGATTGGCATTATCATCAAACTCGAGGGCATGGAAGAGCTGCTCAAGGCACTCCCCAAGGATTCGACCGAGGAACAGGTCGATGCCGCGCTGGTGATCTCCGACAAGCACTTCATCTCCGTCAAACCCGTGCGCAACGGGCCGGCAGCCAAGGGTGGCATGCTGGACGGCGACGTGATCAAGGAGATCGGCGGCAAGAAGATCAACGGCATGACCTACAACAGCGCCGTCAAGCTCATCAAGGGCAAGAAGGGCACCACCGTCGATGTCACTGTCGAACGGGACGAGAAAGGTATCAAGGTCACGAAGAAGCTGACCATCACTCGCGACGAGTACGAAGTGCCGGTCGTCACGCTCAAACACCTGGGCAACGACGTCTGGCACCTCCACCTCGAGACATTCTCGGCGCGCAATGCCGCCAAGGACGTCAAAGAGGCGCTCGACGAAGTGATGAAAAAGGGCGGCAAGAAGCTGATCTTCGATCTGAGGGATAATGGCGGTGGTCTGGTGGATCAAGCCATCGACATCGCCATGTACATGCTGCCGGAAGGCACCATCGTCACGCAGCAGCACCGCCTCTTCGGCAGTCCCGATGTCGTGGAGACACAGAGCCACGTCACCACCCACGTGTTTCTGGAGACGCGGCCGCAGCTCAACGGTCAGCTCCCGATCGTCAAGCAACGCGTCCTGGCAGTGCCAGCTGAGATGCCGATCGTCGTTCTGGTCAACGGGCACAGCGCATCGGCGTCCGAACTGGTCTCCGGAGCTCTGCGCTTCAACAACCGCGTCAAAATGGTGGGCACGCGGACTTTCGGTAAAGGCGTCGGTCAGGCGCTGCTCGACTTGCCGTACGGTCGTCGGCTGCACGTCACGTCCTTCTACTTCCTGCCTGCCAATCGGTTCACCGACTGGGTGGGCGTGGACGTTGACATCGAGGTGAAAGTGAAGGAAGGCGACAAGACCGACACCCAGCTCGAGACCGCCGTCAAAACGGTCAATGAGATGTACGAACAGGGCATCAAGGACGCTACCGCCAAGGTCGCCCATGAAGAGAAGGTGAAGCAGGAGAACCGCGAACTCTGGAAGCAACGCCTCGAGCGCCAGAAGAAGTTCGAAGAAGAGCAGAAGAAGAAGGAAGAGGAAAAGGCCAAGAAGGAGGCTGATGAGAAGGCGGCGAAGGAGAAGCAGAACGCAGCTCCCGAGCCGAAGAAGAACGACGGCGGCAAGTCCGGCACCACCCCC
>CAZRMH010000250.1:0-12236 GCA_964600935.1 uncultured Candidatus Obscuribacterales bacterium | reverse complement strand
AATTTATTTTCAGACGAAGCATGGAAACGCCTGCTAAATAACCTCAGACAGCTTCTGAGCTATCTAATGCGCAGTTCAAAGTGTCTGAGGTGGAACTCTCAGACCAACAATTTCAACCGCGTAGCGAGGAAGAGAGTCGCGCTGTTCGCACGCTCGCGCATCACCTTGTTGCGGCATATAGGGGCGTTAGTGAAAAATACTCGCAGCTCTACTCCGCGGAATTTCAATTTCAGCAGCAGACCAAGCGATTATCGTTAATGGAACTTTTAAAGCTCGTTGTGCGAGCTGGTCCAGTCTCAAACAGCGATGTTGAGGCCTATTCGTCGCCGAGATTCATAAGATTGCCACTGGCACGTGCACCTGCCTAGGTGGGACTTATATCGCGACCGCTGCTAGTGCTACGGGTAGTATCAGCGCCGACCGTAGTTCGCACGTGAATAGTTGTCTGTGCACTTGCTGGAGCGCTGTTTTTCGTCTGGCAGTCAGAGCTTGACCTAAAAGTCCAAAAAACTGATTTGTCAGCGAAGATGAATCCATTAGGGAAAGTGGTGTATGCGGTCACTAAAATCCCAGACGGGACACGGATCGCTGCACGCGATGTAGAAGAGCGTCAGTCAGAATTGCGGAAGTTTCCATAAGCTGCCATTCAAAATTCTTATACCGTCGTAGGCTTTATGCGGGTCGCGAAATAAAACGAGGTCAAGTTATAGGCTCGTCAGATCTCGTTTCTCATAACCGAAAAACCGATATATCGAATGATCAAGTTCGCCGTTAACTCGGTGAAATGTTAGATAGTGAAGTGACTAACTTTGCTGCTCTCTGCTCATTCATTCAACAGCTTGTGCATGTCGCGTGCTTTTAGTCTGGTGCCAACGGCGTCGAGAAATTTCCCCTGGCGCCACTGAATGTCGGCATACTGCATTAGCGCCGCGACCGTGAGTTCTTGGGCTGGTCCAGAGAGCCTTTTGAGGCGCGGAATTGCGGTCTTATAAGCCTTGGCGGCTGCCTCTAAGTTGTCTAATTCGTAGAAGCAGAAAGCCCGGTAGAAATCAACCAACGCACTTCGCACTTCGCAGCGATTGTTATTGGCGAAGTACGAACCATCTTGCAAGAGCTGTTTGTAGGCGTTGTCAGCGAGGTCGTAGTATCTAATTGCGTCCGACCAGAGATGACGATTTCTGTAGCACTCGGCTAGTCTTGCACATGTAACTGCGTAATCCGCGCCGCCTGTCTGCTGGCTCTCTGTCAGGCTCCGCAGAGCTCGCTGAAAGTCCGGAGCTGCATCGGTGATACGATTTTGCGCGTAAAGAGAGGTTGCTCGTTTCAATCGTAATTCGGTTGTATAGTTTCTAAATTCTTCGCCTGCTCCGTGAGCATTGTTCAATAAATCAGTGTATAAGGCTGTTGCCTCTGAATACTGAGCAAGTTTGAAAATGCAGTCAGCAAGCCTTTCTTTCGTTATGCTGGTTGGAGTAGATGTCGCGCCATCGTTCTTCTCCATCAGTGCAAGTAAACGGCGATAGCATTCGACTGCTTCTTTGAAATGTCCTTCGCCAGCGTAGCTTGACGCCATCGCTTGCACTGACCGTATGTAATCGTCGTAGATAGCTGAGTTTGGATTCTCGCGAAGCATTCTTTCTTGAATCTCGAGATCGCGCATGAACAAAGGTTCCTGAGGAAGTCTGGTCGACGGTTTTATTGCGGGTTCCGGCATGAAAGCCTTATTGGAACTGGATATATCCGGAGTGTTGATGTTCCAGTATGAGCTGAGGAGCTGACTGGCGACCACTAAGAACAGAACGGTAACGATTGCTCCGAAGACCAACATCTTCTTCTCTCGTTCTTTAAACGGACGAACTTTGAGTTTCACCATCTGCCATCGATTCTGAATATTTTTCAGAAGCAAAACCGTGACATTCTGCTCGTATGCGCGGAGTGCCTCACTCAGCGTTGCGGCTGACTCATAGCGATCGTCAGGATTTTTAGCTAGCGCTTTGAAGACCATTAGCTCCATTTGATGTGGAATATTCAGACTCGGATCGATTGTTTTAAAGTCCGGTGGTGTGTCATTTATCTGCATTAAAAGCGTTTCCATCACGTTTTCGCCGACAAAGGGTGGGCGACCGGAAAGGCTTTCGTACATTAGACAACCCATGGAATACAAGTCTGAACGTCCATCCAGGCGCGCTCCCTGGCATTGTTCCGGGCTCATGTAATGCGGACTTCCGAAGACCTCACCAGTTTGAGTCAGACCGATCGATTCTGCGCCATCTTGTGGCAGAACTTTAGCGATACCGAAGTCCAGTAGCCGGACAAAATCAATGCCATTATCTGTGGTGCTGACCATGACATTGCTAGGTTTTAAATCTCGGTGCAAAACCCCCTTTCCATGAGCATGGGCAAGAGCATCGCAAATTTGAATAAAGATTGGAACAGCTCGGTCAAGGGATAGTCGTTTGTCACTTTTCAAGATGTCGGATAGCGACCTACCGTCGAGCAGTTCCATTACTAAATACGGACGCCCCTGATCGGTAATTCCGAAATCGTGGGTAACTATGAGGTTAGGATGTGAGAGGCTGCTTGCCGCCTGTGCTTCGACCTGGAAACGCTGATGGCTGATGGGATTAGCCATTAAGTGCGGCAAGAGAATCTTGACTGCCAGGTACTTATTTAGTTTCAGATCTTTGACTTTATAGACTGCGCTCATACCGCCCTTGCCAATAATTTCAAGCAAAGAGTATCTGTCGGAGAGGGTCTCTCCAACCAAGTCTTCGGGCTTTGCTGAATCGCTGCGAGAGGAAGAGATTGGACTTCTAACTGTGGGTTCGAAGTCATCACTTTCTTCCTGCTGAATCGAAATAGGTGATAATCGCTTTTGCTGTGAAGAGCGGTTAGACGGTAAAGTCTCAGGCGAGGAAAGAGGATCTTCAGGAGCAAAGGAGATAACCTCTTTGTCAGCCGTTGCCATGCTTCTCAAGGCACCATTTGCGGTGCAGGCAGAGGAGAATTGACCCGGGCTATGCGATAGACCGCAATCGGGACAAGGTTTTTGATCGTTCTGATCGACATCGTTTGCCATGCAGGGTTTAACCCGTCTTTCAATTAGATATAATGGCGATCCATGCTCTAGTATCTATACCCAGGACCGTTGTCCTTTTGCAGGTGTGTGTGATTTTGACAGAGTTGACGATCGGAGCCAGACGTTGATGCCGCAAGCGCCTACAAGTTTTGATCCGAGAATTTGCTCCCGTTTATCCGGCGCGAGAGTGATCTTGTTGACGTTCTCCTTATTGCTCAGTACATTGCCAGCCGATGCTCGCATGAAGGGAAAAGCAATCACAAAAGCTGAATCAACCTGGATTCTGGATCAGATATCCGAAGAAGCTGGGCGAGGCGAGCTTGTTGTAAATCAAAAAGGTGTTCGTATCAAGATGAAGTCACTAACGGCTATCGTCAATGCACCTAAATTTGATGCCATCATATTCGATACCAGTACAAAAAAGTTTGTCGACTTGCCGTACAAGGTTTGGTCGGAAAAATACAAAGACAAGAAGCAAGCGCCGATAACTGAGACTGGGCGGACAGAAAAGATTGCTGGATTGAACGCTAAGTGTTTTCGTGTACCAAGTCAAAAAGTTGTGAGAGAAGTTTGGTTCACAACCGACATTCCGATATCCGACGAGATGTGTCGGTTTATCTCTACGACTATGCATTTGCCAGGCGGGCATGGAATGCCAATTCGAATGGAGGTAACGCGCGCTGGACGAGGAAAGGAAAAATTGTTTGATACGCTCAAGCTTTCAAAGACTGAAAAGATTGATCCGAAATTGTTTGAGCGACCAGTCGGTTTTAAGAAGGTGGAGAGTGAGTACCAGCTATTCGTAAAGGAAGATACCGTCAAAGACATGGGAGGTTTTCTTCAGTAGGTACAAAGGCGCCAAGTTTCACCGTTTTTCAGGCAAGGCGGAAAGCAGTGAATAAAACTTCTCTGCATCAATTTAAAGTTTAGTTGCTCCCAATCCGGTGTTCGCTTGCGGAAGATTTTGTTCGAAATTGTGCGTTAGCTTCCAATTTTGTTGAATCGAGAAACGAGCTCGGGAAAAGTCTTTGGTTCCCAGGAGTCTGGATCGTATTTTAATTCTTTGGCGGCTTTCAAATTCTTTTCGCACTCTTCCAGCTCACCCTTTTGTAGATGAACACCTGCTTTGTGAAAATATGCAGCCCCTTCTTTGGGATTCAATGAGAGGGCACGATCTAGATCTTTTGTGGCTGCGTCATAATTTTTCTGGAGCAAATAAATTGTGCCTCGCGTATCCAGCGCGCTGGTTTGTTTATCGTTTTTCTTCAAAGCGATATTGACGTTTTTCAATCCATCATCGAGGTCGCCTAACGCTGCTTGGGCCCATGCCATATCATTGCAGATGCCAGCGTTATCGGGTTCTTTCTCGAGTGCTTGTTTGTACAAATCAATTGCGTCTTGATATTTTTCCTGGCGTTGTTTCACCAATGCTGTCGTCGCGAGCAGTGGACCGCGATCCTTTTCGTCTGTGATCTTTTGATTGGTAGCTAGAACTTCCAAGGCATCGTCGTAGCGTTTCAATTGAATAAGCGCTCCCGTTCTGCCTTTCAAAATCGCAGATTTTTCTTTGTTATATCTTGCGTTGTCGCCAACTGCCACCAATGCTTTGTCAAAATCGTCCAGAGCGACATCGTACTTCTTTGACGTCAATGCTTGTTCACCATGGATGTAAAACGGCTGGCTTTTCATGCGTGGGTCAGTGAAATATTGTCCTGCGATCAGGATGTACGCGATCAGTGGCCCCAGCGTTACTGTGACAAATCCAGCGATCACGAATTTTCGATATTTTGTCTCGGGTAGAGCGAGCATCGCGAATCCCAAAATCAATCCTGCAAAAAAGCCGCCGAGATGGGCGGAATTGTCCATTCCTGGAATGAAGAATCCCGGAAGAATAACGATCGTTAGCATGACAGCTAAAACTATCGCTCTTCGCTCTATTGTTTTTACAACCTCTTCGAACGATACCCCGCCAACGCTCGAGAACGCCAAACCAAAGATTCCGAATATCGCACCCGATGCGCCTACGCTCACGTTCCATGGTTGGAACTCGACGCTTACCAACGAACCTATAATTCCCGATACTAGATAAACCAGCATGTATCTTGCTGTGCCGATCGTTCTTTCCATCTCGCTGCCGACGTAAACAATCAGACAAAGATTGACTAGTAAGTGAGGCAGATTCGCGTGGAGAAACGTACACGTAAGTAATCGTCCTGGCTCTGGTCCAAGAGTCAAAGGACCGAAATTACCACCCCAATCGATCAGCGTCTGAGATGTTTGAGATGCCAGCGTGAATTCCGGACTTTTGGCGACCATCAGACCGTATAGCACCGTATTTAGTACTACGAGAAAAATGGTAGCTGAGTGGTCTTTCGATAGTAACTTCATTGTTATTAAAAAAGTTATTGTTTCACGAGTCTACCAAACTAATACTAACGCAGTTTAAAAACAATCGTGCAAGCGCGAATGAAAGCGTCAATTCGCGGAACGATCGTGAAAGTTGTTGTCGGGTCTGGTAAGGCGTTCGTTCAATCGCCAGTTGTTTAAATTGCAGGTCTAAACGAACGTTGTGTAAATCTATCTTTGAAAATCGTGAGAGCCCGAGCTTGCGCCCGGGCTCTCGAACTTTTAGCGGAAGAGCGAGATTACTTGCGAAGAGTAATCGTCATCTTTTCGCCTTCGATTTTGGTTTCGCCTTTGCAGCCGAATTCTTGAGCGAAGGAAGAAACGCACTCTTGCATTGAAGCGCACATTTTTTCTTCTTGTTCTTTAGGCATGCCGTTTTCTTTCATCGCATTCCACATTCCGCAGGAATTGTAGAGGAGATGAGCTTCTTTTTCGTCGCCCCAAACTTCAATCTTGGAACCGAACATGTTGGTTTCGAGTTCAGCTTTAGCTTTGAGGATTTCGATAGGGGTTTTGACGCCGAGTTTGTGGAAATAAGCGTACATAGGCTTGCGGCTGATTTCTTGGAATTCTTTGACAGCGCCTTCGCCTTGTTTGCAAAGTACTTGCATAGCGGATGACATGTGGTTAGCCATCATGCGCGAGTACATTTCGTGCATTTGTTCAGGCTTCCATGTTGGCTTGATTTCGGTTTTTTGCAGTGTAGTAGTCATTTCACTCTCCAGTAAACACAGTTCGTTTGATGAACACTCATTGGTCGGTGTTCAATTACGATGCTGGTAATTGTAGGCCGGTTACAGCAAAAGTGAGTCCGTTTTAAGACTTAATATGGTTTTCTTCTTGGCAAGCAGAAAGCTTAAAGAATGGCTTTCAGTGCGGATATCAGCAATACACACTCTTCCGGTGTGCCGATAGTTATACGCAAGCAGGTGGGCAATCCGAAGGGTGTTAGAGGTCGAATCGCGATGCCTTGTCGAAGCACTCCATCCCAAACTCGGTGAACTTCCTCAGCCGTTCCCATATCAAGCAAAATAAAATTGGCATGCGACGGAACCCGCTTCAATCCTAGAGAATCAAGTTCCTTCTTGAGATACTCCATTCCTACTTCGTTGTTAGTCACGGTCTTTCGAAGGAAGTCGTGATCTTGAAGAGCGGCTAAACCAGCGTAATGCGCAAGAACATTTGGTTCAAATGGAAGCTTTACTCGATTGACGAAATCAATCAAATGATCGTGACCCAAACCATAGCCTAGTCGAAGACCAGCCATTCCCCAGGCTTTTGAGAAGGTTCTGAGCGTCAAAACGTTATCAAGTCGGTAAGTCATCGAGTCAGGGTAGTCGGAATCCTTGCAGGCGAATTCGTAGTAGGCTTCGTCGAGAACCACCAGAACATGCTCCGGCACCTTCTTCATGAAGTCCTCGAATTCGGCGCGTCTGAAAATAGTTCCAGTCGGATTGTTTGGATTGCATAAGTAGATGATCTTGGTATGTTCGTTGATCGCTGCAGCAATGCCGTCTAGATCGAAGGCGTAGTTCTTTAGCGGCACTCTATTGAGCTTGATGCCCATGCCGTTGACGAGAACATACAATCCTATAAAGGTACCTTCCGAAGTCAAAACCTCATCATTGTCGTGAAGGAACGCGCGCAGTATATTGGCGAGGATACTTTCGCTGCCGCTGCCGATTGCAACGTTTTCAAGTTTCACGCGATAACGCTCAGACAAGGCTTTGCGAAGTGTCAGACCACCTGCCTCAGGATATCGCGCTAATTCTTTAGCGCCTTCCCGAATTGCTTGCACGACGGTTTCTGGCGTGCCCAGCGAGTTTTCATTGGAGGCGAGGTTGATGAATTTCTCAATGCCCAATTCTCGTTTTAATTCGTCAGGTGGTTTGCCTGGCTTGTAAGGCACAAGTGCCTCTACGTGGGGAGGCACGAGCTTGCGCTCTTTGGGTGTATTTGAGATTGTCATGGGTTCCCTTGTTTTCACCGGTTCCTGATCGCCAAAAAGAAGAGTGTCAAAACGCGCAATGGATGGCGAGAGGAGCCTCGCACAGCGATTCGTGATCTCATGTAAATTAGCATCTACTAGCCGTAAAAACAAATATACATTAGGTAATAAATTGGATGGATCCGCTGACAGTCTATGGTTTGGTTTCAGTCACGCTGATGTTGGTCTTCTATGGATTAGAAGAACGAAACGCCATTTACGTTTTGCTATTTGCTGCTTCGTGCGTGCTGGCATCTATCTACGGATTTCTGCAGGGCGCCTGGCCGTTCGGTTTAGTCGAATCAATTTGGGCGCTGGTCGCGCTGCGACGATGGCTAGACCGCTTGAAATCAACCACAGCGCAGCAGAAGTCAAAAGATCGCAATTCGTAAACGGTTGATTTTCATCGGGAACAGAAATTCGAAAGTTCATGGTAATATGCATATACGCCATTTGCGGGTGTAGTTCAATGGTAGAACGGCAGCCTTCCAAGCTGCACACGAGGGTTCGATTCCCTCTACCCGCTTAAGTTTAAGCATGTATTCGAAATCTCAGCCTGGTACCCACAGTGTGTGGCTATCATCGTCTAGCTGCTGGTACCGAAATTGGTGCTTGGCGATAATTGTTTAACCGGATTAACTGGTTTAATTGAATGAACAAGGACAGAGAAGACAAGATTCAGAGTGCGAACGTCAAAGCTGATTCTTGGCGGCAATTGGCTCTGATGGCAGATAACCAGAGAAACAACGATTTGGTAAAGGTGGCATTGCAGAGAGAGTTTCATTACCGCTCTGAGGCGGATCTGCAAGGAATTTCACATCCTGACGAGCCGCCTGAACCCGCTACTTCGACCACGTTCTGATCATGGTCCTGATTTCCCCGATCGACTGCGGAGTGTTTCTAAACAACCGTTTCCGCCATCTGGAGCCTGGCGCTATGGCGCTTCCAACTCCAGCTGGTGACGATGACGATTCTTGAACGAACGCCACCGCTGGTGGTGCCCCTCGAAATTGACTGGCTGTGGTCAAAATGCGCATAAATTGTTTGGCAGGGGCTCAGTTGGGGTGCAGAGATCGCGGAAGTCGGGTCGAATATCGAAGAGTTTCTTCCAGGCGCGTAGCTGATTAATTTCGAACTGAGTGAATAATCAGGACATCTCTAGGAAAAACCAATGATTTTGAAGATTTAGCGGTTATTGCGAACCAGGCTTTATCCCTGATAGACTGACCGCAATCCCATCATTAAAAGCGGTGTTTCGGGTTTGTACAAAGGAGCCTCGTGTCTGTGATTGTAGATAGAGTTAGCATTAGCGACGTTCTGGTAGCTCAGAAGCGCATTAAACCGTTTGTTCTCAATACTGCACTCGCCAAAAGCTTTTGGCTGAGCGAGTTGACACAGGCCGAAGTATGGCTGAAACTTGAGAACCTGCAAAATACCAGGAGTTTCAAGCTTCGCGGCGCACTGAATGCCATGAGTTGGGCTCGCGAGAAAGGCATGGTGAAGTGTTTTTCTTCGTCGATTGGCAACCACGCGCTGGCTATGGCTCAAGCGTCGCAGTTTACCGATAGAGAAGTTTCGATTGTTGTTCCTGAGAATGTTTCGCCGAAGAAACTGAAAGAGCTAGATCGCTACTCTGTCGGTATTGTCAAGCATGGCGATGATCCGGCTGTCACTGAGTTGTTTGCCCGACGCCTCGCTACTGAGAAAAAAGGTCTTTATGTTTCGCCCTACAACAATCCTGAAGTGATTTGCGGGCAAGGCACCGTCGCGCTTGAAATGTTCGAGCGTGTGCCGAAGCTTTCCACAATCATTTGTGCCGTGGGCGGCGGTGGCTTGATCTCAGGGATCGCGACCGTAGCTAAGACAATCAATCCAAAATGTCGTATCGTCGGGGTTGTTCCGAGTAATGCACCTGGAATGCATCGTGCCGTCACGACAGGCAGAATTCAGCAGTCTGTCCAAGATTACACTCTGGCTGAATCGCTTGCGCTCAATCTAGAAGAAGACACAATCACGTTGCCGCTAGTGCAAGAATTGGTCGACGAATGGGTGACTATTGACGAGGCAGATATTGCATCGACTATGTTCGAATTTCTCGATCATGAAGGCATGTTGATTGAAGGTGCAGCCGCTTGTGCTGTAGCTGCAATCGCGAAGAAAGTAATCAACTTCAAACCACGCGAGAAAGTGGCTGTCATCATATGTGGTGGCAACGTCAATCGGAATGATTGGCGCGAAGTAATTGTCGATCACCTGGTTGGTGCGAGTCGCTCCGCTTAGTCGTTTCAACGCGACAGTATCGAGAGTGCGGCAACTCAGTTTGATTTCTGCGGCTGCTTGCGATCTTTTAGGTGGTCGACCCGATCGGCAGCTGATTTTTCGCGTGTAAATTCTTCGTTTGGTGTTTTCTTGATGATGGCATTTTGACTTCCACCGCTGTCGTGCTTGCTTTCCATCTGTGCCTTTATAAGTAAAGCTACTGGGACGAACGACAACGCCGATACAATGGTGGCAATCAAAATCCATTTTGCCGAGTTGACTGGTACTTGACGCTCGTCTTCGTCTGGAGCGACCGTGTTGTTGTTAGGGTCACTCTGCGTTGTCGTCTCGTCGCACTGACAAGCTGACACTGATTGCGGCGAGCTTTCGGTCGCCGCGGTCAATTTCGGCTTTCCGCAAACCGCACATTTAGAAGTGTCATTAGTCATCAGTTTTGTTTTGACTCACCAGGCTCAAATTGTTTCATCAAACACTCTAGATCACAGAGGCGTGCCGTCATCAAATTGAGAGGAGGCTTTGTAATCGCCCTCTCGCTTCCAGTCCGGAGTATCGGCGCGCAATTTCGCCTCGTGTCGCTTTAGTGCGCCCTTCTTCAAATCCAGTTCGCTCCCTTTTGAAAACGTGGAGAAGCCAGTGATGGACTGACGGACGAAAAATGCAATAAGTGAGAAACCGGCGAAACCGCCGCCGAGCAAGTAGTACATTCCATTTTTCATCTTGCCGACATCGGACAGGTAATGCAACTGCGGAACCTTCTTCAGTGCAATCGGAAAGAAGTGGGGATTGCCGAAATGCAGACAGGTAAAGCCGAGCACGAGCAGCAGTCCGATGCAACACGAGAAGCCAATTGGATTCTTTTCGAACTCGTGCGATTTATAGGTACCGTGCGCGGTGCCGCGTTCGGTGTAATTGCCCATGAAGATAAGGCAGATGGCGTTAATCAAGAATATCGCTGCCAGTCCGGAAAGTATCCAGCTTTGCATATGTGCCTCTTTGTTTGGTCCGCGTCTTCCCTATCTCTATGTTAGTACAATCGAGCGATCAGGTGCCCTCTACAACCATACTACATGGAACCAATTTCGCTCACCGATCACGTTCCATTAAGGCGTATGGGCGATCCATAACATCGTTCGTTCAGGGAAGCGATTTGCTTTTATCGGATACAAAGCGCCAGTTTCTGTCACGAGTGGGGAATCGAGCATAAATCAGTGACTGTAGGTTTCTCCGTTCTTAACTAGTGTAAGCGCAGGTATAGAAACGCTTTTAAGCACGACCATGAGCAGTTTTTTGAACTGTCCGGACCGATCAAGAACGCCACTGCCATTATAGGCAGTGGCGCTCATTTTTAGCTGAAACGATAAATGGTTTATTTGACCAATTATCCGACAAGAATCGCGGACTTCGGCAATAGAGCCAAACGCTGTTCGAGAGCGCCGTCAAGCACTTCTCTCAGTGCGCTGTCATCGGTCAATTGCTTACCGTCTTTTTGAACGACCAGTTCGCCTTTCTTCGCCAGTTCGATCAACTCGTTGAGGATAGCGCCTTTGTCGCGCGTGCCATCAGCTAATCTCAACAGACGTCCAGCAAACACATCGATTGGCACCAGTTCATGTAATTGGTTGGTGACCACCATTTGGTGTTCTGCTTGGTAGCGAACTTGATCGCTGACTTTCGGATGAGCGGTGATTTCGCTGACGAACGGCAGCAATGATGTGCGGAAATTCGAAATGCCGATTGTATAGCATGTCAGCAAATCGCCTGCCAGAGCCAATTTTTCTTGGTTGAATGCGTTGGCATCTTGAATCTTTTCGGATGCAACTTTGGCGCGAGCAACGGTCAGTAGTTCTTCGAAAGGAACGCACTGAGGGAAGATCGAATAGAGATGGTGGAAAGCAGCCCTCACCAGCGGATAAGCTGTTGAGAATGTTTTGCCATCAGGCATCGTGAATCTTTCTTGTGCATTCAAATTTGGATCAAATTGATCGTTTTCCGGTTTTGCCGACGAGGAAACAAACAGCTTCGTGATACTTTCTGGGGTCAAATTGCGATTTAGAACAACGTCTTTTCTGCAAAGCAGTGTTTGACGGAACGTGCGATTGCGGACGAAGTCCATGTATTGTTCAGTTCTTACGATGTCGTTGGCGATTCTCTTCAGTGTTTCAGCAACTTCTTTGGAGAAATTACTGGCTAACATCGTGCTGAAATCTGCTTCAGCAAGATACTGAAGATCCGCTTTGGCCGCGCGTTCTGCAAATTGATGGAAGTAGAGTGGTGTGTTTGCTTCTTCGAGGTAATCGTGCAGCAGGTAATAATCTTTTTGCTGACGGAGCATGTCCAGCTCGTTTTTGAGCATGATGCCGAATGCATGGTTCTCAGTTGGGACTGATGTGCTGAGGAATTCCAGAAGTGCGCGTGCTTGCTGAGCCTTGGCAGCAGGCTCTTTGAGAGGTTCGGTGTGATTCAGCATCATGTCGCGGATCATGC
>CAZRMH010000249.1:0-12242 GCA_964600935.1 uncultured Candidatus Obscuribacterales bacterium | reverse complement strand
CAACGCCGATGAAGATGTTGCCACCAGTTGAGCGGATGAAACCTTGGGAGCTGAAGTCCGCACCACCAGGAGCTGAAGCGTTGTCCACGCCAGCTTCGATGACGATATCGCCAGCGGCGGTAATGTCATTGTTGTTTCCTTGGGTCAGGTTATCTGCTGTCTGTATCAGCAAGCCACCAGCTGTGTTGATGTCACCGTTCACGTCGAGATCCGAACCGGCGTTAAGCGGAGTTCCATTTAGTGGGTTGATACCGGCGAACAACGCGATGCTGGCAGAGGCGTTAGTCTGGGTCAGGTTGCCGACGGTCATGTTGCCACCAGACACGGCTGATATCTGAGCGCTTGCAGTAATGGTGTCGATATCAACATCACCAGTGGTTGCTGCATATGTTGGATCGAAAGTCAGATTTCCGGATTTGAGGGAACCATCAGCGTTATACGTGACAGGACCGGTCGAGAATGGGTTGACACCAGCCACGAACACCTGACCGCCACCGCCGGTACCGCCGGTGGTGTTGATGGAGTAGCCTCCAGTCGAGGTCGCGTTGATTCCATTAGGAGCGATGATAGTGACACTACCATTCTTTCCAGCGCCATTTCCGCCTGTGGTCATGGAGCCGGCACCGAGGACGGAGGATAGGTTAATCGCTCCGGAACCAGCAGTAGTTCCACCGAAAGCGGCTAGCAAAACATCGCCGCCGTCACCGCCAGCTGAGCCGCTGGTGTTCAGTTGAACTCTGGACAAGGTGATGCTTCCACCGCCAATGGAGCCCTGGTTGAAGGTGACTTCAGAGCCCGCACCCACTGGATTTACGAGAGTCGTCGATGGTGTCGCTGGATTGGCGTTGGTGATGTTAGCGCCGGCGATCAGAGTGAGTTTGCCGCCGTTAGTCGCTGCGCCATTTCCATTGGTTGTGATTCGGATAGATGCGATGCTGCTGTCTGTTATGTCGCCGGTGGCGATAACAGTCAAATCAGCCGAGACGTCTACGTTGCCAGTGAACTGGATGTTACCGATGTTGTAGAAGGTTGGGTCGATCAAGCTGATGTTGCCGAGGTTCAAGTTCTCAGTTTGCGAATTGAAGTGAACCGCGTAACCCGTGCTGTTGACGGTGCCGGTCACATCTTGCAAGTTCGTTTTGATAGTGCCTGCGCCGGCATTGAGGTTCAAATTTTGGCTGAGGTAATTGCCGCCTGTGAGAGCAGAATCAGCGTTAGCATTGACGTTGATGTCGCGAGCTGCAGCGATGGTTCCGCCGGTGCTGTCAACGTTGACCGCTCCGGAAGCGCCCGCATTGAGGTTTACATCTTTAGCTGAACTGATGGTTCCTCTGTTGGTCACGTTCGAAGTGGTGAGCGTGAGGCTGCCTGCTGATGAGATGCTGCCGTAGTTTGTGAGTGAACCGTCAGCGTGCAGATTGAGATCTACGTCTGAAGAGATTGTTCCGCCAGCGTTGTTGAGGATATCGTCAGCGCGCAATGTGCCGCCGCGTGTGCCTGCAGTGTTGGTGGCATGGACGGTACCGCTGTTGGTCAGATCGCCAAGCAGTCTGAATTCGGAACCGCGGGAGAAATCACCAGTGGCGGTGACATTCACAGGAACCGTCAAATCGGAGGCTCTGAGGATATCGCCTCGTCCAGTGATAGCGGATAGATCGACATCGCCACCCGTTGCGCTGCCGTCGTTGCCGATGGTTACTTTCTGACCGACACCGGCGAGAACTTGTTTAGCAGCTACGTATTCTGCTGCGGTTACTTGACTGCCAGCGCTGAGCGTTTTGGTTTCGCCACCGACTGAGATTTCGATAGAGGATGTGTTACCGAATAGTTTTGCACCGAGAGTGATGTTTCGAGCTTGCGAGGTGAAGTCGAGGTCAACGCCCTTGCGGATGTTTCTGTTTGTCCCGACATCGTTGAGGACGCGTGTGACGTTCGAGAGGTTGTTCTCGATGCGAGCGTTTCTCGCTTCGATTCTAGCTTCACGGTTGGTCAGGGTCGGGTTCGCCAATTGTGTCGCTTCAACATGAGGCTGGATATTGAGACCGGCACCTGCATTGTTCTGCTGACGGAAGGCGTCCCTCAGGTCGCGCCTTTCGAGTCCGGGGTTGTTGGCTCTAAATTCTCTGAAGGCTCCGCCATTTTGTCCGGCGTGCGCTGATTGTGCTGAAACTAAGACGAACGAACCAGTGATCGCGGCCGTCCAGTTCTTAATATAAGACTCGCGGCTACGTACAACTTTCTTACTCATTACATATCCTCATCGATGTTCTCTCAGTGCTGCCAGCAAGGCAACACAAAATACGACTCCCACTGCTGGCAGCCCTTGGTTTCGTGGTTGCGCTGCGGAAATTCGGGTCAACGCAGCGAAATACGAGCTGAAACCATAACACGGTACAATGCGGTGGCCTACTGGCCTCCAGTGGTTCGCCAAACCTTCGACAACCTATTTAGGGTGATTGAGCTTTGGTTCGATCCAGACGTCGGTCGTCTAATCGCTACAGACATTGAGAAAATTTCTAGTTTACGTTCAGTAACAACATGACTTCCGTGAAGCGAGCCTTAAACCAACCGAAAGGTCGGCGAAGGTGTTGTGACGAAACGCCCGACTCAGCGTAAGGCGCGAAACCTTTATCCTGAATTGGTTTTGAGCATTTTGCGTCGTCCGCGGACTTCATCAGTTTTTCACGAATTTTGCTGTTTTTTTGGTAACACAGCTTATTGAAAGAAGTGAAAAGTTCCCACCGAAAACCGATAGACAATCTCAATTTAATGGGCTTAGAAGTCCAGGGCTTTCCCGAGTGTCTTCTGCCCTGGTCGGGCATATCCTAAGTTATAGGAAAAGAAGAGCGTCTATTGAATAGAGAATGATTGAAGGCCAGTCCGTATTGAGCACAAACTTTCTACCTTATAGCTTCATGCTCGGAAAGAAGAAGGAGCCCGCGCTGATTGTGGTGAACTGCCGGCTTATTCCGCTTGGCACTTCGCTAGTGATAATCGGTGTGCTGTTTTCGCTTTCGATGGTTTTTTGGATGTTGACTGGTGGTGCTGCTGGCGGCTGGTCACTCGCCGTTCAGTGTATCGTCGTCATCGCTGTCATGTTTGCTGCGATCAATCTAAAGGTAGGCTTTTCACCTTCCGGTCTGATTGCGGCCAACCAGGTCCATAAAGAGAGCATGTTCGGACGGGAGTCGCGCAATTGGGATGATTTGCATTCTGTCCGGCTGCACAAACTCTACGATCCATCCTTGATTTTGAAACGGTTGACAGTTAATCGTGATAAAAAGCGGTATTCCCTGGCGGATCGTCTACTCACCGAAGTCACTGGTGCCTGGGGGCGTCAGGGATTTCTAATTTTCGATTTTAAGTCCGGTGGTCTAATGCCTTTGCCGATTGCCGGAATTCCAGACAGTCAATTGGAAGAGCTGTTTGTCGCTCTTTCTCGTTGGTCGGATCCAATGGCAATCAATGCTGATGTGATTGCATTGCAGCGGGACGTTCTGATGGGAGAAACTGTTTGTCTATCATCCAGCTATACAAAGATGTGGGAAGATGAACTTCGAAAGCGTTTCGAAGTAACCAATTTCGTTCCGCTTCCGGGTGGTCATCACCTTCTCGGTGGCGAGATTCAAATTCTGATGCAACTCGCCTGCGGTGGCATGTCATCGGTCTATCTAGCAAGAAGGGCTTCCGGCGAGAGGATTATCATTAAGGAATTAGTTGTTCCGGAAGATCGCGATGGTAAGCTGCGCGACCGCGTCACTGAAATGTTCTCTCGTGAAGCGAGAATGTTAGCCATTCTAGACCATCCGCAGATCGTCAAAGTCTACGATCATTTTGTCGAGGATGGAAGAAACTATCTAATCTTGGAGCATGTAAAAGGGCTCAATCTGCGCCAAGCGGTTGGACTTGATGGACCATTTAGTGAAAAAACGGTTCTAAAAATTGGCGCGCAAATTTCAGAGATCGTCGACTACCTGCATTCGCGAGACCCAGTAATCATCCATAGAGACATCAGTCCGGATAACCTGGTTTATGATGCCGACAGCGGACTGGTAACTTTGATTGATTTTGGCGCGGCCAATGAGTTTGTCGGGAACATGACAGGAACAATGGTGGGCAAACAATGTTACCTGCCGCCTGAGCAGTTCAGAGGACAAGCCGAGCCTCGCAGCGATATCTATGCGATTGGTGGCACATTGCATTTTCTATTGACTGGAGAAGATCCAACACCGATTACCTCATCAAGCCCGCGCTCCATAAAAGAGAATGTCAGTGAAGAATTGAACCTTCTTATTGAGCGAGCCACTGCTCAAGAGGTCGAAAACCGCATCAGCAGCGCGAATGAGTTGAGTAAGCAGATCGCACTGATTTGATTTTTGCAAAGGAAGATTTGTATGGCGTTTGAAGAAGTCATAGTCGATGTGGATCAATCTAACAGCGTGTCTTTGCATCGCGCTGATTCGTTGGAGCACGATTTTGTTTTAAACGAATGGGTCTGGAAAGAGAAGACCGATCACGCGAACAAATCGAGCGTCAGTTCTCGGTTTTTGACTTCGTTTGCTCGAACTCCGAAGGCAGTTTTGGTTCCGTTCGTAATAATGATGACTACAATGATCATGGCAGTAATATTGGGCCTGGCGGGTCTAGCCAATCCTGGCTCGGAGTTTTCTGGTTTTTTAGTGTGGCTGTCTTTAATTGGATTCATTTCGTTTTTCGCACTCACGACCGGTGCGTCATTAATGCAGCGCGGTCTCGCTACAAATCTGGCGGTCAACGATTCTGGAATTAAGTTTATTTGGCGGAAATTGCAAACCTATAATTCGCCGGTTTTCAGATGGGAGCAAATGGTGTCGGCGACTATATTTCAACTTCCCGAGTTTAAAAGCGCCGGTCAGAAAGAAGGAAAGTATTTGAAGCTGCGCTTTAAAACTGCCTCTCTGACACCGAGTCAGCACTGGTGGATCTGGACATCCGGTGCCAAGCTCAATCACAATTATGAGTTACCCTTTGCGCATGAGGAGTGTTATTTCGACACCATTGCGTTTGAAATTCCTCTCGATGCATTAACGCGTGATGCTGATGCCGGCGTTCTTCTCAGTCTGGTGACGCAGCGTCTCGGTGTGGATGTTGTCGGTGATGCTTTGCAGTTAGACACCGCTGATGGTGCCCCAAGTTTTACTCAACTTTGGCTTGATCAGGCGCATTCGTTTCGACGAAAGAGCATCGAGTCTCTGGAATCTGAAAAGACTCTGCAGAACGGAAAATATGCCATAGTTGAGCGAATTGCTTCCGGTGGTCAGGCGACCGTTTATCGTGCTCTCGATCATTCTTTGGAACCTGCTCGGGTAGTCGTTTTAAAAGAATTGGTCCTACCAGTTGGTGCTGGCAGTGAAGTTCGAAAGCGCTCATTTGAAAGCGTAAAAAACGAAGCGATGCTCCTCGGCAGTTTGAGTCACCCCGGGATAATTCAGTTAATAGACAATTTTATTGAAGATCATCGGGCCTATTTGGTTTTAGAACACGTGGAAGGGATAACTCTTCGAGACCTGGTCGAGACGCAGGGACCGTTGAGCGAAGAAAAAGTTTTGTTCGTAGTGAAACAACTTTGCGATATCTTTGGAAATCTGCACGGGCAATCACCGCCGGTGGTGCATCGCGACTTTTCTCCCGATAATTTGATGCTGATGAGCGACGATAAAGTGAAACTCCTGGATTTTAATGTCGCCTTGCAGAGCGAGTCTTCGGCGACTAAAACCGTAGTCGGCAAACATCATTACATTGCCCCCGAGCAGTTTCGTGGAAAGCCCTGTCCTCAGAGTGATTTGTATTCGATTGGCGCAACGATCTATTTTTTGCTCACGGGCAAAGATCCTGTTTCACTTAAAACAGCTACGCTGGCTGATATAGATATGGCTGATACGCCATTGGACATAGCAGTTAAGAAGTTGATGGCAATGGAACTGAGTGAGCGACTGCAGTCCATTCATGAATTGAAATCGCTTTTGTTTACTGACGAATAGTATTACGATCGCCTATATCGATGAGGGTCTGGCTTAGTGATTACCGAAGATGACTTGGTCTTTTTGAATTCATTCGAGCAATGTTCCTTAGGTTCGAAGTGCTGGAATCACTCAGCTCATTTGCGGATGGGCTGGCTTGTTCTACAGCAGGAGCCGACATTCGATACGGCCCTTAATCGAATTCGACTGGGAATTAAAAAGTTCAATTCGTCTAACAACAGCATCGGCTACCATGAAACCATAACTGTAGCGTTCGCAAGGGCACTGGATTCGCGGCGCTTCATTGACGAGACCTGGAACGATTTTTCAAAGAGAAATTCAGATCTTTTCGAGAAAAACTTTCTCTACGCATTCTACAGCCCCGAACTTTTAAACTCAGAACGAGCCAGAGAAATTTTCATAGACGGAGATCGCCAGTCTTTGCCGCTCCAGCGATTATGTTCTCAAGCCGATTATGTTTCATAGACACTGTCACTGCTTCATGTTGGCAGCTAAAGGCGAGTCGTTATACGGAATAAACCGCCAATTGAGGGATAATTAGTACATGAGCGTGATAGTGAACATAATCGAGATCAAAGATCCCGAGCCCGTATTCGTAGGTGAATCGATCGGGTATTCTGTCAAGTTCGACTGTTCCCTTGTGAATGGAGTTGCCATTCTGATCGGAGAAAATCCGCAAGTCGGAAACAGCTTCTCGGTAGAGACTGGATACAAATCTGTTTCAAACTTCAGAGCGCTCGATGCGCGGCACACTGACACAATTAGGACTGGCAATAATCCTGGCGACTATTTTATCGTAGGAACAGTGAAGTATCAGGACGAACATCTTGTCTCAGTTTACGTGTCAAACCTTCGGTTCGACCTCGACCCACTAGAGATCGGCCGAATTGTTCTGGAACCAGGGCAGTCCGTCGAATTTGAACTTCAAGGGCTGTCGCTGTGGGACGAGAACATTTGAGCTTTCGGATTCCTCAAGAATCTTATGTCGGTCCAGGCTGTTCCGCGCCACCAAGCGGCTGTTCTCGTGCGCTTCCAAATAACTCAGAGGAACGGCGCTTAGACTTCTCGCCGACCTTCCATTGCCCGCGACAATGTTACGTCGTCCGCGTATTCCAAATCCGATCCCATCGGCAGTCCAAAGGCTATGCGAGTCACTTTGGGTCCTAGTGGTTTCAGTAAATTGTTCAGGTACAGAACTGTGGCGTCGCCTTCTATAGTCGGATTTATGGCTAGAATCACTTCTTTGATTCCGTCGGTATGCACGCGGCCAAGCAGTTCTCGGATGCTCAATTGATCGGGACCTTTTCCTTCAAGTGGAGAAATTAGTCCGGTCAAAACGTGATAACGTCCTTTGAATTCGCGCGTTCGTTCCAACGCAATAACGTCTTTTGAATCTGCGACAACACAGATTACCAGCGGTTCTCGTCGTTCGCTCATGCAGATCTCGCACGGGTCCTGCGCCGACAAATGGTAGCACCGGCTGCAGTGCTTCACTCTCTCTTTCGCGTCGACCAGAGCGTCTGCAAATTTGCCGACATCTTCCTTGTTCATGCCGAGGACGAAAAAAGCCATACGCTGTGCCGATTTCGGACCGATGCCCGGAAATCGTTGAAAGTGTTCGATCAGTCTCGCCAGTGGCGGAGTAAATTGCATTATTTATCTAGAATCCGCCGCCCATGCCTGGTGGCAGTTTGAGATTGTTTTGAGCCAAATCCTGGCATTGAACGATCGCGTCGTTGATGGCAATCACGAGCAAATCTTGCAGAGTGCCCGGATCGGCTGGATCAATGGCTTCCGGGCTGATTTTGATAGTTTGAAATTCCATCGCGCCATTGCATTTGACCACAACAGCGCCGCCGCCGGCTGTTCCTTCAACGGATTTTTTCTTCAATTCGTCTTGCAGTCTCATGACTTCTTTCTGCATGTGCTGCAATTGTGCGTAAAGCTTGTTGATATCTGGTGTTTGCATTTCGTCTCCGAGCGAGTACCGGCTTGTCATAAATTGAGCTGACTTGTGTCCTTCAGCCTTGTGCAGCCAACAATTCCATTCTACGAATTATCTCACGGAAAAAACACACCAATTGCCGCAAGAATGCCCAGTTCTGGTCTATGCCGTAAATCTTTATTAATGGTGCTACGCAGAGCATATTAGTGCGCTACACAAGTATCTATACTAGTTCTCAATTATGTGTTAATCCGCTCAACTCTTGATGGAGTGAGGTAAATGACTGAGTTTGACTCGACTGCCGAAGGCACAGATGCAGCAACGGATGAGGAGAACGAAAGCTTCTCGTCACGCTCTAAAGGCCTTTGGAATGCGACCGTGAAGCGTGCTGTTCTGTTTATCTCTTTTGGACCTGGAGTTTTAGGATTTCTGTGGCTAATTGGACGTATCTTAAAACGTTAGCTCTGACGGATCCGCTTGGTGCTCTGAGCAAGCGCAATCCCAAGTACTGCGAGCGCTACGCCGCGGACGGGGACGCATTTGGCTACAACATTAAAACGTATGCTCGATGGGAGCCGCTTTTCCGTTTTCTTTTCGAGGATTATTTCAAGGTCGACATTCGCGGTATTGAAAATATACCTGCCGAAGGTCGTGGAATTCTCGTAGGCAACCATTCCGGGCTGCTCCCGTTAGATGGCGCGATGCTCAGTATCGCGATGTGCAATTATCATAACTCTCCGCGCAGGGTTCGATACCTCGTTACTGATTGGTTCTTCACGGTTCCAGGTCTCAATAAGTGGATAAGAGAAACCGGACAGGTGCGCGCTACACTGGCGAATGCTCAGCAATTGTTGGCAGACGAAGAACTGGTCGGCATCTACCCGGAAGGTATTCGCGGAGTCGGAAAGCCCTTTAAAGAGCGGTATCGCGTTTTGGACTTTCATCCAGGATTTGTGCAACTTGCTCTGGAAACCCAAACGCCGATCATTCCAATTTCCACTGTTGGGGGCGACGAGATTTTTCCGAACTTCGTCAATTTGCGAGACATCGCTCGCCAGGTCGGCATGCCGTTTTTCCCGATTACGTTGACCTTTCCGTGGCTGCCGTTTCCGCTAGGATTTATTCCACTGCCGGTCAAATGGATGATCAAAATTCATAAACCGATCGAATTGAATTACCCCGCGTCGAAAGCAAAAGACCGAAAGTTCGTCCTCGGTATTGCTCGCGATATTCAGCACTCCATTCAAGACGATTTGAATGACATGTTGCGCCGCCGGAAGTCCGTGTTCACTGGATGGGACGATGACAACGAATTTACTCCAGATCAAGGAGATGCAGGTAAATGAGCCATTTCGCAGAGACTTATCGAGATTTTGTGCGGCAAACCGTCAAATCCGATCGATACTGGGGATTCGATGTTCGGGTTCTGGCGAGGCTTGAGCCGTTTCTATCCTTCCTCTATTTTGATTGGTGGAAAGTTAAATTTGATGGATTGGAGCGTTTACCTGAAACCGGCCCGGCCGTGATCGTCGGCAATCAGGGCAGTGTACTGCCATGGCAGGCATTGATGCTGATTTACGGGATGATGTCCAACAGCAAAAACCCGCGTCGAGTGCATATTATGTGCGATCTCGATTGGATTGATGATGAACGACTAAATGCGTTTCTTCTTGAAATTGGCTTTGTACCCTGGTCTTCTGCAAGCATGAAACGACTGCTCGCCCGCGGAGAAATTGTCGCCATATTCCCGGAAGGCATAGCAGGGCTCTCTAAGCCATACAGCCAACGTTATCGTTTGCAAGAATTTGATTGGACGCGCTTGCTGCCAGCGATTGAAGAAGGCGTAAGAATTTTTCCTCTGGCTACACTGGGATGCGATGAGGCTGTGCCGATGCTCGCCAATTTTGCCGGGCTGGCTAAGTTTCTCAAAATGCCCTATTTCCCTATTTCTCCGTTCTTTCCTTTGTTGCCTTTTCCGTTTAATCTGGCCTCACGCCCAATTGCCTGGAAAATGAAGCTGATGAAGGAGTTGAAGTATGAAAAGTCCATTGACCGCGATGAGCTGGAAAATACGACCACTTCGATGTCACGCAGGCTGGAGGGCGAGATTCAGGCTGAGTTGAATCGCGAACTGCGGCATCGTGCCAAATAGGTGGTGGTCACTGCCTGTGGTGCTGCCAAGCAGTAGAATGCAAGAGAATCTGTCTTGAGGAATCCTCAAGAGTTTAGATATAAGTGAGTTTCTGGTAGTCTTTAAATTAGTTATGTAGTTAGCTGGTTGCCATGTATCGTCCCAAGCAAGTTCCTCTTCGTCTGCCCAGGTTGGAAAGCCTTCCAGGGATAGACGACGTCATGAACGCGATGCAACAAGCGCGTGGGCGGATGGGAATGACGGTTGAGATGTCCTGGATCAGACCGGACACGACCAGTATTTATCGACTAAACGTTACTTGCTCTCGCGACACAGGCGACCCGACCTGGGATCTGCTTGTCGGCGAAGGGCGCAACGAGGTCCAAGCCTGGACTTATACGACCGGCGACGTGGCGCTTGTTTTGAACTTGGTTTTGTCTGAATCGACCGACAATATGACTGAGGGTATGGATCAGTCTGTTTTGCTCGGTGACAATGCGGACCGAAACACCGGATTGACTGGTAGCTACAGCACCTCGTTAATGGGCTTGCAGAGCTTGTCTTCAACGTCTTCGAAACTGCCGATCTTCCAGGCGTCGCGCGCGCTCAGACCGGCAAGTATGGAAGGAACGCTGGAGGACATGCCGATTCCGAACTTATTGCAATCGATTGCAATGGGCAAGAACAGCGGCAAGCTGACGGTGACCAACGAAGATACAGGTGCCGAGCTGTATTTCGTTGAAGGCGACTTGACGCACGCTCAAGTTCTCAATCTTAAAGGCGACCTCGCCATCATGGAGTTGGTGACCTGGGACCAAGGTCGTTTCTTCTTCTATCGTGACGAACGAACCGATCAAAAGACCGTTCACCGTCGAGTCGATGCCATTCTGATGGAGAGTATTACTCTGCTCGATCAGAGTAAATATCTACTCGATTGCGGTCTGAAAATGGACAGTTATCTCGATAAGAAAGACGCCAATCTAACTGAAGCGCTCTTTGAAGAAGCTGTTGGAAAGGGCGCTCCCTGCGACGTCAATTTTCAAAAACAGTTTTATCTTATGCTCGATGGCAACAGCACGCTGTTCGATATTCTTCGCGATCGACCGATGGCTAAGAAAGACTGGGTTCCAGTTTTGTTCAACATGTTGCGTTTCAATCTGGTCGCGCTTTCCGACAAACCTCGAGTCCGCGATAAAGCGAGTTTGTTGCAATCGACTGCGCTCGATCGCAATGCCATTGATTCCATTTCCAGATCGTTGAAACGCCCTGATACAGGCATTATGTCGTATCCGGCTTTCCAGTATTTTCTCGAACAAGAATTTATGCGTTTTAAATTCAACGCCACTCCGCTCTCGGTGATCGTTTTTGAAGTCTGGGTATGGGGACCGGATAAGCTAGATCCCTTGCCGATTACAGGTGTTGCCGAAGTTGCCAGACGGATTGGCAGCGTGAAAAGAAACATCGATATCCTCGCTCACTTCGAAACACTTCACTATGCAATGATTTTGCCAGGAACGGAAACCGCATCAGCAGCCATTCTCGGGCATCGGATCGTGGAAGTGCTCACGGCAACCAGTTTGACTTCAGAGCTGGCAACGCGAAGATTGGCTCTGGCGTTCGGTATTGCAGGAATTCCAGAGGATTGCCGCGATGTCGGTTTGCTGCTATCTGCGGCTAAGGTCGCGAAGAACGTGGCGCAGCAAAGCGATTTCTCGATAGTCATGTTTAAAGATCTACAGGCTCCCGCGCCTTAGCGTGAGAGCCTGCCGATACCATTAACTTGTTTTTTTGGGGTTTTAATCTGTCGACAAGGCTGTTTAAACCTATATATCGACATGCAGTTTTTATGCGGTTCTCAAGTCAGTGACTTCCCGCATCAACCTGAGCAGCGTTGTTTGTGCCCGATCGGACACATATGGATTATCGTCTTCAATCAAAGTTTTGAGCACGGCGATCGGAACCGTATAGCTCTCAGCCAGCCTGAGCCTTACGTCTGGACTTGGATCTCGCACCAGTTTCCAGACAGTCTTCATAGAGGTATTGATGTTTTCCGCTACAGCAGCACGTACTTGTGATTCGTCGTGATTCGCCAGGCGAGTCAGCGTCACTGAATGTGCGCGAGGATGCTCGGCAATGCGCTCCAGAA
>CAZRMH010000248.1:0-12293 GCA_964600935.1 uncultured Candidatus Obscuribacterales bacterium | reverse complement strand
AAAGTGCAGGCTGTGGCGAGGACCACATGGTATCGACGCTCGCCAGTTTTATCCGAATGCCCGGCTATTATTAGCATCCCGAGGGCCTGGAAGATTGCTGGAATAGCAGAGATCAACGCGGTAACTTTGTCATCCAGCGAACCAAACGCTTTAATGATTTGAGGCAACCAGAGCTGAAAGCCGTACATGCTAACGGTCAGAGTGAAGTACAACAGTGCAAAACGCCAGACATAGAGATCGCGCAGTGTTTCGAGAAAGCCTGCCGAGACGGCGTTTCTTTGCTCTGCAGTTTCGTTTTTAGAGCTCCCCTCTTCAGACTCAGCAGCAGAGGAATCGAGTTTCGCCGACTCAGAAGTAGCCGAACCGGCAGCCTCGGTCTTGGAGTTGCCCGCGACCATTCGCTCAACTTCCAGAGCCTCAGAGGCAGTCAACCATTTGGCATTGGTCGGACGATCCGGCAACCACAGTCGAACTCCGATACCGAGCAAAATTGCCGGAGCACCTGTGACAATGAAAAGCCACATCCAGCCGGCTAAACCGCCATATTTCAAATCAAGAGCGAAAGCCGCGACCGCACTGCCCAACACCCCTGCCAGCGGGATTGCCGCCATAAAACGAGCAACAGCGCCACCATAATATTTGGGCGGAAACCAGTACGTCAAATACAAAATCATTCCAGGAAAAAATCCCGCTTCGGCGACACCCAGTACGAAACGAAGAACACAAAAATCAAATTCGTTTCGTACAAAACACATACCAATGGTGACAAATCCCCAGAGGATCATAATCGACGAAATCCAGCGCCGCGGTCCAAATTTCTGGATCACGAGATTGCTCGGAATACCGAACAGACAGTAGCCGAAGAAAAATATCCCAGCACCGAAACCGAACGCTTCATCAGAAATGTTCAGGTCCGTGTTCATCTGAAGCGCAGCGAATGAAATGTTTATTCGATCGAGGTATGACACCACATACAGTATCAGCATGAACGGTATCAACCGCAGCGTTATTTTATTCACGAGTTGATCTTCGGAAGTTTTCAGCTTTTTGTCAGCAACCGTCACGCGTGCGCCTCGTTCGAGTAACCCGATTATATTACCTCGATCAATCAAGAATGTGCGGGTTTCCACAGAATGAGGAACATAAAAATCACGTGCGGAACCTAAGATCCAGGAAAGATGCGGCATCCGACGCAATCCGTCAAAAGAGAAATTCAACAGGTCCCGGCACTTTGCAAACATTCGAACAGTTCTTTTCAAAACCTGCTCCCCTTCTTGATTCGGAGGCTCAATCCCGACTCTGGGATTCAGCGCTGAAAGACGCTTGGGATCCGCATCATCGAGTGACCGAAGACGCGACAAGGAAATACCGAGTCAAAGTCGATAAAAACGGCGATGCCAATTACTTCAAAGACGAGCGAGGCGAATGGGAAAGCACTGACGGAAAACTCTGGTCACGGAAGGGCTCTCAAGGAATCGACAAGTTTAACGGCTCGATCACCGTTAGCAAAGACGGAAACATCACAGTCACCAATGGTGATACCGGAGTCACAACAGTTTGCCTGAAGAATGGAACCAACATCAAAAGTTTTACTACCGCAGATGGAGTCAAACATTCACTCACGAAAGACAGCAATGGCACTCAAATTTCAAATAAAATCGGCGACCAGGAATGGCTGAGCAAAGACGGTGTCACCTGGACCAACTCTGACGGACAAAAATGGATTGGCAACTTTTCAATCGATCGTTTTGGTCGCTACACAGAGCAAAAACTCGGTCAAGAGCTAACCGTCGAAGCGTACTCAGGTCCGTTAAAAAAGATTCTGGATAGACAAACAGCAGTCGAGAAGGAATGGGGCGTAAAAATTGTCCAAGCCGGCGATAAAATTCGAAAAAACGAAAAGGACTACACATGCCGGCCGCCAACGGAAGCGGAATTGAAAACGCTCGAGACAATTCTCTCGCGAAACCGACAAATGAATGTTAAAAACCTGACTGTCGCGTTCGTTCAAGCTGGCAAAAATACTGATGGCGGCAGTCTGTGGGGCACCTATCAACGGCAGGGTGATAAAGGACAGATCGTTATCATGCCGAAACACGCAGAGACAAACGGTTGGCAAGGTTTGGAAGGCACAATGGAACACGAATTGGTCCATCACGAACAGTATGAGAACTGGGGCTCCAAACACTGGGGGGCAATCGGAGCACCGGCGTTTACCAGGGAGTTAAACGCAAAGATGGGCTGGCGATACGACACGGAACAGTCGCGTTATGCAATCTCAGACAAAGACGGCAATGAATGGATTCGCGAGGACGGCGCCTGGATGCCGCTTATTGACGGAAAGCCAAACCCGAAACGATGGATCAATAGCGATCGAATGCAAGATCTAGCCAAGGTCAGACCGAGTACGAACTATTTCACAAATCCCGGAGAGATGCATGCCGAAGGCATCTCCATGTATCGAATGGATCGGGCGACATTGCTGAAACAAAGTTGGCAACTCTACGACATCTGCAAGACCTGGGATCAACAACTGATCGACTCGAAATTCGGCATCACGGACGGGAAACCAAACCTTATCCGAGACGAAAAAGGAGTTCTAGTCCCGGCCACCCGAGAAAACACCGAGGCGATTCAGAAATCAGAAGAGCAATGGCGCAGAGATCTGACTCGCCCGCAGAAAATTGGTGACAAGTATTTTGCCGGGGATAAAACACCTGGGCATTATGGTGATTCAGATCGACAGGCGCATTGCGAACACTGCACGCGATTAGACATACGAAAGCAATACACTCGATAGCGGTTTGCCTATGCAGCGACTGACCAGCAGTCACCCCAAAACCGGCCCCGACGAAGGCATGCCGGCCAGTGACCGATAAGGCAGCCGCCCCGGACCTCTTGACCCAACCAACACTTCGACTGTCAAAAGCCTCCGCCAGACGGCAAAACCAGAGAAATAACCGATTAGTTCGCCAGCGCGACTAAATTTTAACAAGTTGTCAACCGCCGACAGACGCAGGCTTATTGATTCATAAACAGCTCCTCATGAGCCTCTTCGTGGTTTCTTGCCCTGAAATTAAGTTGCACACGACACTGAGATTTAGAGAAGAATATATGATCACTGGGTAAGAGACTTTTATGGACAGTCCAGGATAGAAGTTGAATGACGCTTGATAACGCGGCGGGGCACGTTCCCGAAGGCGAATCTGCTAACCGGCAAGAGGTGCAAAAGGCACCTCCAAATCGCGCGCATCTAGCGGCGTTGATGGCACTGGCAGAAGAGTCGTCGCCGCATTCTGAGAATGCCAGGTTTGAACTGAGCGACGGCTCGGAGTATCTGCTCACGGTCACATACCTGATTGAAGGCGTCGAACCGACCTGGGTATTGAGCACTGAAAACGAGGATCCGCCGGTCGTCTTCTGGAGCGTCACCACTGAGAATCCAGAGCAAATCTACAATCTCGTTCAGAAGAGAGCGCGAAATCCTTCTCAACGACCTGCTATTCCGAAGCCGCTAAGCGACACGGATGACGAAAACGATCCACGCAGTCACAACAAAAATGACATCGGGTCGAAGCAATCAGAGCAACTGTTTCTCAATCGCTACGAGGTGATTGAAGAAATTGGCTGCGGCGGCATGAGCCGCGTCTACAAAGCGAAGGACAAAAAACAAGACAGGCTGGTGGCAGTCAAACTGCTGCATCCGCATCTGGTATCAGACAGCAAAGTCAGAAAGAAGAAACCAGAGAAACGCTTCCAACAAGAATTTAAGGCAACAATGGCGCTCGCTCATTTGAATATCGTAGCCGTCTTCGACCATGGAGAAACGGCAGAGGGTCTGCCTTTCATGGTCATGGAGTTTATCGACGGACCAAGCCTGGAACAGATCTTTCGCGACCAGGGTCGACTTAAACTGAGCCACTTCATGACCGTTTTCTATCAAGTCTGTTCAGCCTTAAGTCATGCGCATATCCGTGGTGTCATTCACCGCGACGTCAAACCTAGCAACATCATGTTGGTAAAAACTCCTCAAAATGTTGAATTGGTAAAACTGCTCGACTTCGGCATCGCGAAGATCGAACCTCACGGCGAAGAGACTCCGCAGAAATTGACACAGACCGGAGACGTCTTCGGCAGCCCCTATTACATGAGTCCAGAGCAGTGCAAAGGTATCCTGCTCGATGCTCGTTCCGACATCTACTCTCTTGGATGTGTCATGTATCAGGCCGTAACCGGCAAGCGACCATTCGAGGGAGATAACGCCTACAAGACGATCTACATGCACGTCAACGTCAAACCACCACCGTTTTCCCAGATGCGACCTGAGTCGAATGTTCCTGCCGAACTTGAAGCAATCATCATGAAATGCCTCGAAAAAGAGCCCCACATGCGGTATCAAACGGCACAAGCGCTCAGCCTCGACCTGCAAAAACTGGCTCGCGGAGATCGTGATGAAGAGGACTACATCACTAAGCAAACTCGCTCAGGCACGTTCTACACAATCCATCCAAACACTGGAGAGCAACAGCAACCGGCGAATTTTCTCTCCATCGTAAAACTGCTGAAGCAGGCGGGTCTAATCACTGATGCGGAGCTGCAGAAGGCGATATCGTTGGATGAGCGCGGGCGAAGAGAGCTAGGAAATTACCTGGTTCAGAGTGGTATCATCGATGGCAAAACGCTGCACTCGGCAGTCCAACTACAGGGATTTATCGAACGAGACACGATGAAAGTGGAGAAAGCGATTATCGCGCTGCACTACTGTCAACGCAGCCGCATCAGTCTAGAAGAAGCACTTGAAGAACTGGGATGGAAAACGCCAGTCGACTAATCGACACGAAGTTCGAATCAAGCGCAATTTACCATTGATACTTCCCCACGATAACTTCACGCAGATCGGGTAAATATTATTGAGACGCTTGCACGAATAGAAACACCCGGAATCGACGATTAAATGCCGCTTCAGGACGCAACAGGAAACAAGCCCAATCAAACTAGAGAATCTGTTGCCGATGCTCCACCATCGAAATCAGATATTTCTTCTCTGCTGGAACGTGCTGCTCAAAAGGCACCTTACACTCAGGATTGGCGTTGGAAAAGATCCGACGGCGAATCGCGATTCACACTGGCAGTAAAATACAAAGATGGCAGCGATGGCGACGCGACATGGTGGTTTTCCATCGGCGACGATAGTGGCAACGCAGTAATCTGGATCATCGTCACAGAAAATCTGGACGAGATCTACGAACAGATGTTGCGAAGTTCCGCCATGATACTGCAGTCGACGAATACCTTGAGTTCGGCAACAGCAGAAAACGAGGCAAACATCTCGCGCGCTCCCAAAGCAGTCAAAGTGCTCGAAGCGAACGAAGAATTTGCCGGTCGCTACAGAATCGTCAGTCAAATCGGACATGGTGGCATGGGAAGAATTTACCAGGTCGCGGATTTGCAAAACAACCGAGTGATAGCACTCAAAATTTTGCATCCACATTTGATCGATGACGAAGATTCAGTCAAACGTTTTGAACGCGAAGCGAAAGCAGCAATGCATCTGCGTCATCCGAATTTGCTTACCGTTTACGACTACGGAATATCTGAAGAAGGTCTCCCGTTTATCGCCATGGAGTATCTCAATGGAGAGGTGCTTCAAAAACTTCTAAACATGGACGGTCCGCTGGACATCAAGCGTTTTCTAACAATCTTCTTGCAGACCTGTTCCGCCCTCCACCATGCCCATTCGAACAGTGTGATTCATCGCGATGTCAAACCATCAAATATCATGCTGATCAAAGTGGATGAGCAGTCGGATCTGGCTAAACTAGTGGATTTCGGCATAGCAAAAATCATTCGCCCTGATGGTCAATCAGCGGAGAAACTTACTCATACTGGTGACGTTTTCGGCAGTCCCCATTATATGAGCCCCGAACAATGTCTTGGTTCCGAACTCGATATGCGTTCGGATATCTACTCGCTGGGTTGTGTTATGTACGAGGCAATCAGCGGCAGAAGACCGTTTGAAGGTCAGAACGCGCTCGGTACGATGCAAATGCAAGTGTCCAATCAAGCAAAAAAATTCTCTGATTTTTGTGCCCATTTAAGTGTTCCACCACAAATTGAATCTGTAATCCAGCGAGCAATGGAAAAGAGTCCGGAGAAGAGATATCAATCGGCAAAGGAACTCGGAATTGAACTGGAGAGATTACTGACGGTCGATCAGATCAATTTAGAGAATCAGTGGACCTCCAATCAAACGCATTCAGGAACCTTCTACGCACAACAACCTGTAAAGGGTGTGCAAGAACGCGCCGACCTTTCAAAAGTCTTGAAGCTCTTGAAGGAATGCGATTTGATCAACGGCAACGAACTTCGCACAGCAGAACATCTTCTCAAGAGTTCGGCGCCAGAGGTGAGCAAGTATTTGGTGAGCAGTGCTCAAATTTCCGAAGCAACATTGCACGCAGCTGTGCAATGTCAAAAAATGCTGGAACGCGACGAGTGCAAGTTAGAGATGGCCGTTATTGCACTTCACTACTGCCACCGCAACGGTGTTTCTCTTCGAGAATCGTTTGATCAGCTCGGGTGGCGCATGGCGCCTGGAACTTAATGCACTCGCGGCGAACGAACTAACCGTCGGCGACCAATGGAAACAACTCGTCGTCTAGCGGATTATGGCTATCACCACTGGCGCCACCACTAGATTTCGCATTCGTTTCCAAAACATAAATAATCGCCTCTGTAGCAGATACGTCAACCCTCTCGATGATACGGGCTATTGCCAACAAGTCGTTGTAAAATCGGTCCCTTCGCACACCTGCCTGATCCTCCTTGATTGCCGTCTCGACCAACTTGGCGATCTGATTGCAAAAGCCAGGATATAGAGCACCGCGACTGTAAATTGCCAGCAAATCATGGCGTACTTCCAACAAAATCCGCTTGGATTGATCCTCCGTTAGCACCTTCGCAAGTTTGCCAATTATGCTCTCCTCTTCCGCCTTGCATATGTACTCATGAAAATTCACCACGGCGCGCTCGTACAGTTTCGCAACGCGCTCGGTTGAAGCCAGTCGGATATGACGACGAGCGAGCTTCGCTAAAAGATCTGCAGTATCATCGTAAACGCCATCCTTTTCCACATGCCGTTCGAGCACGCTTGATGCCCCCTGATACTTGCCGATGGCATCCAGCGCAAACACAACCTGCAAACGTCGGCGCTGATTCTTCACTCCCAAAATTGCGAGCGCGGCTCGATACATCTTTCCTGACGTCATGCTGGTCTTTTCACCTTTCTCCGCAGTCTTGATCAATTCGAGCGCGAGAAAGTCGGCCAGATTTTCCTTGTCCTTGGGGGATATTTCGATCAGCTGATTGGCGATTTTGAACAAGTCTTTCTGGGTCAGAGTAGGGTCGACGAGTTGGCGTAAAAAGCGAGCCTTATCTCGGGTTCTGCTGAATAACAGATAGAGGCATACCGCCATTTTCGAGTGGCGCATTTTATCTGAACGATCGGTCGAGCGCAAAGCCTGCTTAAAAGACCGCTCCGCGCCGACGTTGTCCTGAAGCAGAAACTGGCAATATCCACGCAGAATGGTAGCATCGCATTTAAAAGAACTATCGTCGCTTGATTGAATCCTTCGGTCCAGTTCAGCAATAGCCCCGACATAGTCTTCACGATCGATTAGAAAAAAAGTCCGGTGCATCTGCCTCCAGGAATCAATGCCACCGTCTTCAGTGCTAAGTGGTGGCATCGAATGGTTCGTTTGATCCGGAGAACTAATCGCAATTTCGAAATTACCATCAGAAATTGAAATGACGACTTCTTCGTTGCCCTTTATGTTAAGCCGTTTCTCAATTCTCTTGCGAGACTGAGGGTCCAGCAAGTCGCGTAAACTTAAAACTGCGTGCTCGAAACCTCGACCGCATCCACAGAAGATCGAATAGACCTCTTCAACGTAGAGTTCCGACCCTTCAATCTTCGAGCTCCGAATAAGTTCTGCAACTTTCAAGGCAAACGATGCAGTTAAGAGATGTCGGTCACGCAATCGGCGAAGTATTTCGATAGCGCAACCGAATGCGTAGCCATCAGCGATGGTGACATAGCCGCGGTCTCGTTCGATCAGTGCGGCTGTTAAATACCGCAGAATCCAGAGTTCCTGAACTTGAATGACATTCGCGCCATTGGCGCCCTCGTGCTTCTCGAACAGTTCAATCGCCGCAGAAAATTTGCCTTGCTCGACCAAATTGTGAGCGAACGCAACTTCTCTGTTTGCCAACCAGCGCTCAGCCCGTTGCTTAGCAGCCTCAATCAAATTAACGTCATCGCCGGCGCACCAGGTCAATAAATCGATCGTTTGCCGAACATCCGTCTCAGTAACCGAGGTCGCGGGTCTGGACATCTGGATATCCGCGACTTTGACCATGAGCTCGCAAATAGCGCCGCGTTGATAGTTTTGCTGGCTAATCATGACACTGTGCATCAGACGAACCATGTCTTCGAGCCTGCCACTGTCTAAGAGCAAATTAGCGGACAAATCGAGATCACCCATTGCAAGGAGACATTCCATGACGGAAGCACCGTATCCGGAGTCAGTCGTCACCCGTTTGAAAGCTCTGAATGCTGCGGCATATGCGCTTTTGGCAACTCGCTCGCGCCCGGCGTTCTTGAGGTCGCGGGCCAACTCCAGCATCAATTCGGCAAAGGCAACTTTGTCAGACAACTCAGTGATCTCGACCGCTTGCACGGCTTCTTCAAAACCCTCCAAAGCCGGGCATTTTCTAACTAACGCATCGAGGCACCGATAGCGGTGCTTCTGCAAATCATCGTCGAACACAGCAGTGCTAACAACCAGAGCATGAGAAAATTCATCAATCCGTTTTATTTGATAAGACAAAAACGGCGAATGCCCCTTCGCCCAGTCACTACCATCACGAATTACAGCAACGGCTTCCATGGATTTGCCCATTCCCAGAAGGCAATCAGCAATTTTCATTTGCATCGCATTACCTTCGCCGCAAAGTCGCATGGTTGTGAGACCGGCGGTATAAGCAATTTGAGCCTGTTCTCTCATTTCTAATGCATCAAGATGATGTCCGAGCAAACGCATCAGTTCACCGAATTTCCACTCGGTCCGCAGCGGTCCACGCAGTTCAGCTCGAACTAGTTGCGGCAAAATGTCGGTTTGGTTCTCAAAATCAACAAAATCGAAAAACTGTCGAAGTACATCATCGGTCTCACCCTGGGCAATTTTAGACGCGCAGAAACCTGCGGCTGCTCGTGCGACGATCAAACTTGCACGTTGCGCTTCACGCTCGCCTTTCAACCACTGGCAAGCCTCCATTGCCGCGGAGTAAGCAGCCTGAGCATTGTCGTTTTCACCCGCGCCCAGGTAACTGTGCCCCAATTCGGTCAACATCGCCGGTAGTGTCAAACTGTTGCCGAATGGTCCTTCCCTCTCTCCACGGACGGCGACCATTAAAACTTCAGTAGATTCGGCCACCTCTTTGATCGAACGAAATGCTCGCTCACGCTGTTCCAGTTCGAAATACGTGGCTGCCAGTAGAAGAGTGGCCTGGAGCTTCGCCTGACCGAGTTGTTGATTAGGAGCCGCCTTTTTTTGCGATTCGCTAAAATAGTGTGCAGCAGTGCCAAGTTGTTGCTTTTGAACATGACAGTATCCCAGGTTGACCAGAATCTCGCAAAGCAATTCTGCTGACTGGAGAGCTTTATCATCGCGCGCCCGCACCTTGAAATCATCGTTCGGCGTCAGAACAGAAGCGGCATCAGTGTAAAGCTTCACAGCTTCAGCGATATTGCCCTCATCGTAAGCCCGGTTGGCCTCATCGACGACCCCACGTGCCCAAGAGTAAGGCGCTACATGCGATACCACCTCTCGCCAGATTTTCTTACCCAGACTGGCACCACTTGCGGTGACTCGTTCAAAAGCTTTCTTTGACTTCTTGACAGGTTTCGGGCTCTGATTGATCGAAGCCAACCAGCGATCGTAATCCACAAACGACATCTCGACCGGGTCGGCGCCGGTGCTTTCACTATTGAGTTTATCACCAAAGATCTTATCTTCGCTTTCGCTGATCAGCTCAACGCTCTCCAGGTGAACTAATTTTTCAACCTCTCTTGCGTCAGAATGATAATCAGGAATTCGACCGGGACTTAACCGCAACATCTCGCGAAACAATGCCGCGGAATCGCGCAAATCACCCTGGTCATGTGCCAATAAAGCTTTCATCAGCGCAGAGTCATCGGGATCTCTGAGATCTTTATGACGAAACAGCAAACAGTCATCGCCACCATTAAAGTCTCGCCAGAAGTCAGGATCGACAACCAGAGCCTTCAACGACAAATCGATGACCCAAGAAGCGTAATTGTCCAAATCTGCAGTGAAGTGTTCGTGACTGCGTTCCGGATGCTGAAAATTGCGATGACCGAGTTCGTGACTGACTTTGCCTACTAAAGCCTGAACAAACATGTCGTCGTAATCGATCAGACGCAAACCAGTTTCAGTAACTAAAATATTGCCATGCTGCAAGTCACCATGAGCGATACCAGACTTCTTGAGTTTCTCCGCCAGGTCTCTAAACTGTTTATGAAGCAGAACGACTTTCGCTCGGCTCTTCACATGGCGGTCGAGATATTTGTCGAGACTATCGCCCTCAATCCACTCCATTTTGAGAATTGGATACCAGTCAGACTTCACTTTAATGCCGCGTTCGATGTAGTCAAAACCAGCGAACAGGTCGTTAGCTTCGCTGCCCAGAACAGCCTTTCGAATGGCGCTGTAACGCTCCTTCATGTCATCGCGATGTTCCAGGAAACACCTGACGGCCCAGGATGTTCCAGACAGATTCGAGAGACGATACACGCTTGCAAACGCGCCCGTCATGGGACGCGGCAATCCCAAGTGATTTAACTCAACCCGACATTTCCTGAGCTCGAGATCCGAAAAGCAGATCTGCGGCTGCTGTACGGATTCATTATAATCTTGGGGTGTTGGCCACACTCCGTTCGCTCCCTGCGTTGACGCTAGCTCCAAAGCTCTATATTCCATGATAATCAGATCGGTAAAAGTTGGCTTTTAATTTGCCGGCTCGATTATGTGGTATATGACCATAAACCCTGAAGAGTGCACTGTTTTGCAAAAACCAACCTTCTCGACCAAGGGGCGAACAATCAGTCGGACCAGACTTATAGGCGTATCGAACCTTTTGGACAATAGCCTCTGCTTTCAGCTCGGGTTTGCCATTTGCCTTATCCTATCGGCAAAACCTTGTTTAGCAGCCGAAGATAGCGCAACCGGCAGCAATCGATGGCTTGGACCTCTCAACTCAAAAGGGCATGAACGCGTGCTAATCGCCATGAGCGACGAAGTTCGCAACATGTGCACTCAGGCGGAACAGCTGATTAATTCTCGAAAAACGAAAGAAGCTATCAATTTGCTTAATCGTGCGCAAAGCATGGACCCGAGTTGTGGTGAGGTGCATGGTTATTTAGGCATGGCTTATCAAAACAGCGGAAGTCCTCAGCAAGCCATTCCTGAGTACATAAAAGCTCTGGAGTTAAACCCGTCGATGACCTTTATCAACGTCAATCTCGGTTCCTGTTTGATGAACATGAATCAGTTGGATCAAGCCGTGCCCTATTTTCAGCATTATTTGGAAACCAATCCAAACGCTCCGGATGCCGCGCAAGTGCGCGGATACATCCAACAAGCCGGCTCGCGAAAGGGGCAGCAAAATTTGCGACCGCTGGTTGAACAGGGGCAGTCACTCTTGAACGCGAAGCGATATAACGAAGCGCAAGCGGCTTTTAGACAGGCGTTAAGCGTAGACCCTAATTTCGCGCCCGCGCACTTCTACCTCGCCTTCGCACTTGCACAGGGTGGACAGCCGCAACAAGCAATATCTGAATTTGAAGCGACTTTGAGGATCGACCCGAGCATTAAGGAAGCGGTTTTAAACATCGGTTCTAACTATCAGAGTCTTGGTGATTGCCAGAACGCGATCGCATGGTATCAACGTTATTTGAACGAAAGTCCCGGCTCGCCAAAGACAGGCGAAATTCAACAGCGCATTCAAGGTTTGAAACAGCAGATGCAACAAGCTGGCAACCCACCACCACCTTCATATCCGCAGGGTTTCCATGGTCAGGGAAGGCAAATGGGTTCGCCGCAAGGTTCGCCAGTTTTTGGTCCTCCCGGATTCAACACACCCAATCCTGCTATGGATGCAACTAACTTTGGACAGCCTGGCTATGCTTATCCCAATTCGGCTCCGCAAAACAT
>CAZRMH010000247.1:0-12404 GCA_964600935.1 uncultured Candidatus Obscuribacterales bacterium | reverse complement strand
AGGGACTCGTAGGTACCTTGGGCCGCTTTCTCTTCTGGAAGTTGTCAACCACCGGTGCTCCCTCTGTGAGCTTTAGAGCCTGTTTGACTTTGTACTACTAAGTTCGATTGTTTTGTCAGTTAAAATTTCGGTCTCAGTGAAATATCTTGACTTGGTCGCGGGCTCCTAATCCTACTGTATAACTTAGCCACACATTTAGTAAAGCAGTAAGTGACAGCTTCGGTTAACTGCTTAATTCTGCTTCTTCAAGCTCAGTACGACTTTCCGGCTGATATCCGCACTTATGGATAACTGTCGTATATCCTTTGGATCGTAAGATCCTGAGTTTGGCGGGTTGAATCTGAAGGTGTATACGCCTTGTGGAATCGTCACCTGACAGCGGCCTTCATCGTCGGTCAAAACATAACCTCGCGGTAAATTGGTGGCCGAGTCCTGGTCGTGGTCATCGTCTGGTTTTTCTCCATACGGATAATATTCCATCTGGCAGCGTGAAATTTTCGCTCCATCTTCACCTAATGTTTCGAACTTCAGTTGGCACCAGCCGTGCCAGGTTATATCGAGATTGACTGGTTCGCTGCCGACCTCAATGGCGGTGGCATTGGCGAAGTCTTTGTGAACGACGAGCAGATACTCGCCGGGTGACAGAAAGATTGAATAGCGACCATCGGCATCAGTGACTGCGTGAGCCAGAGCGAGATGCAGGTCGGCTGTCTGGGCATTGAATTTTTCTTTAGTATCGGCAAAAACGGAAATCTGTAGCCCAGCTCTTGCCTGTCCGGAGTCGTCACGAACTCGTCCGCGAAGGGCTGTTCCAGTAAGCAATCCGACGTTCACTTGTGTGTCTCCGCCGACTACTATCATCTTTGACCATGGCGCGATGCCGGCATGTTCGGCACCATCTATGGTGACTGACGGCGAACTTTTCGGGTGTGCCACGACTACCATTTTGTAATTGCCGCCGGGCACGCCCAGTGCGAAATGACCATTGTTATCGGTTTTGGCAATAAATTCTTTTGAGCTTGAAACATCTTGAACTCTGACCAGGCAACTCGACAATGGAGTATCTTCGAATACGACTTCTCCTTTGAGTTTATGCCCTTCCTGGAGGACGAAGTTGCGGACGGTATCGCTTTCGACTTTGATGTTTGCTTCGCGCATTCCAAAATGTGTGGCGGTTGCTGCCGGAATAATATCAAGGTCGTAATTACCCGGCTCGAGCCAGATTTCGAAACTTCCCTGTGCGTCGCTTTTGCATTCAGCACAAAGGTTTAGTTCTCGAACAAGCATTTGTTCTGCTGGAACACCAGGGGTAAATTTGACGGTGGCGTTCGGTACGGGTTGCCCGAATACATCGTGTACTTCCCCGGAAAACTTCACTAGTTCTGGCAGAACAATTTCGAGCGTGCCGTCGATGACGAGGTTGACGACCAGAATCTGAGTGCTGACAAATGGAAAGTGGTGCGCTCCGTTGGTTTGCGACTCTTCGGTTGCAGTGACCTGGGGTTCATTTTCTTCTCTGGTCAAATGTCTTGAGGCGATGTGAAATTTGCCTTTGGGCAGAACCAGAGCGAAGTTACCGTCTTCTGAGAGCGTGCTGGTTGCTTCGTAGGGGATTGGCTCGATGCCGATGGCGACGACTTCGCCGTCTACGATCTGTTCGCCGCTTTGAGTCACGACAGAACCTGTCAGAAGCGTGCCCGTCGTCAGTCCGATATTGCAGGTGGTGTTCGAGTAAAGTTCAACATCATTGACTCTTTCTTTGAGGAAACGGGTGGTGGCGTTTGGTATGACCTCTAAGATGTAGTCTCCTGCGGGCAATGAGAACGAAAATTCGCCTTTGCTTCCGGTCATGACCGATGCCACTGCCGGATCCAGCCGTCCCGGACCGAGACTGCCGATGGAGAACGGTGAAACGACTCGAACTTCGACCCCGGCAACGGGTAGTCCCTGATGCTTAACGTGTCCCAAAAGTGAGTGCTTTGCTTGTTTTTCAGTCAAAAGTTTCACCAATAAATACTCGAATGAGTTTCGACCCGGTGGCTTCCGCAGACCCCGCCTTCGCGAAACCAGAGAATTTTAACTCATCTATTGGTCAAGAGCGCAGGGCAAAATCTCTGCCGTCATCGACTGTCTGCCATCCAAGCGTCAGCATCAGCTCTTTTAGAACTGCAAAAGAACCAGTGACGACTACTTCGACATCATTATCAATTCGATTATCAGTTATCGGAGGCGGAATCGAACTTCCATTTTTTTCAAACGAGTTCGACGAGGTCTTAGCCGGTTGAGTGGTTTTTGCTCCGGCACCTACAAGAACATCGTCTACTCGTGCCATTTTCAGCGCTTCGCTCATGGACGGAGCAATCGTCGATTCAATGCCAAGCTCGGCGCAGCGAGCGACAATCTCTTCTTTCGGGTAGGTACTGCGACGCACTTCAGCTTCGACGGCAATCACGCGATCGCCTTTGCGAAGCAGTTCTTTGAGAAATTCAGGCGCATTTTTGTTGCCAAAGAAACCAAGGATGAAACAGTAGCCTGATGGTCGGGAATTTGAATTTGAGTCTGCGTGCCAGTCTTCTGGCGAGCGGCTCTGTTTGGCCGCCAGGCGCTCGTCCAGGGCTCGACGCAGTGCTTTAGCCCCAGCGGGATTATGGGCTCCATCGATTATGAGAATTTTGTTATTCAGGAACTGCATGCGACCGGCAAAGTAGACGTTTTTCAACGTATCGGTAAGTCGGTTAAGGAAACGGTCTGTGGGCATTACGAACTTTGAAGCGAGTAACGCGACGACTGCCAGTTCCGCGTTTCCTTTCTGATGCGGACCGGAGAGTGATAAGACGTCGACCGCCTCGTCAATTTTTTGTTGTTCGGAAGGCGAGACATAAGCAGCTTTTCCATCGGGCAGGCTAATCAAAATCGCTCCCTTTTCGACGGCCTGAGCCTTCAGCTCGGTCAGTCCGGCGCCCTTCGCACCCGTGATGACCGGAATGCCTCTGCGCATGATACCAGCCTTTTCGAAGGCTATTTTTTCGACAGTATCGCCGAGAATGTGAGTGTGATCTAGATCGATGTTGGTGATAATCGTAGCGGCGACATTTTCGGCGATGTTCGTAGCGTCAAACCGTCCGCCCAAGCCTACTTCAAGGACTGCGCAATCGATTTGGTTTTTTGCAAAAAGGAAAAACGCCATCGCCGTTAAAAACTCGAACCATGTCAACCTTCCGAAATCCTCATGGCGACTGGCGAAATCATCTGATTTCTTTCTGACGATGGTGGCAATTTCAGCGAATTCCTGATCGTTGATTGCCTTTCCTGCAATGGCAAAACGCTCGTTGAAACGCATGATATGGGGACCTGTGAACTTACCGACCTTCAGACCAGTGCTGGCAAGAATGGTTTCGAGAATGGTGGCAGTCGAACCTTTGCCATTGGTGCCACCGACGTGGAAGCATTTGTATTCGTTCTGAATATCGTTTTCTTCAGCCATGAACAGTTTTATCCGCGCCAGAGTTGGACGTTCTAGCGTGGGGACGAGGCTCTCGATGTAAGCGACTGATTCTTTGTAGTTCATTGCATTGCCTTCACGACATGATAGCGCAGCATGTACACTGATACCGGCATCTCAGGAGATATTTGAAGTGACTGTTTTCACACATGACGACAGGGTTGATACGGTGCGGGTCCACGAAGGCGGCATCATAAATTTACGCATCGATACTTTGCGCAAATCGGATGGCTTGGAAGTGATTCGTGAGGTTGTCGAGCATAACGGCGGCGTCGTCATCGCAGCACAGCCAGCTCCCGACCGTGTTCTATTGATTCGGCAATATCGATATTCAATCGATGAAGAGCTCATCGAACTTCCGGCCGGACGGATCGAGAAAGGCGAAGACCCGTTTCCGGCGGCTCGCCGTGAATTACAGGAAGAAACCGGTTTTGAAGCTCAAGATTGGTCTGAGCTTTCTCGAATGTTTTCAGCACCGGGCTTTTGCGATGAGATTCTATATCTCTATAGCGCCAGCGGATTGACCTTTGTTGGAAAAAACTTAGACATCGACGAGCAGACTGATGTCATGGATCTGAGTCTCGAAGAAGCTTGGAAACTGGTGGTTGACGGCAAAGTCCGAGATGCCAAGACAATTGCCGGACTAGGGCTGCTGCTGCAGGCTAACAAAACCGTCTAATAAGTTGTTGCGCTCAATCTTAAAAAGGACCTATTGGAATGAGTTTGGCGGTTTCTATCAGTGTTATACTTTCCTGCGTCTGAATCGTCGTAACGCGTTAACGCGGGTTAAGAACTACGGCAATTTAATCGATTAGAGGTAGTGATGGCTAGCAAAACCGACAAAACAAACCGATTGGAATTTCCTGTCATAGCGATGATAACAATGGCTATCCTCGGGGCAATCGTGGTTGGCGGTTCGTTCGAAGTAATCAAATATTGGCCGCAACCTCAGAGTGTCGAGCCTGTATGTGACTGGCTCAGTGGTGGCATTTGGGGCTTCGTCGGCGGCGGGTTCTTCGGCTTCGTCCTCGGCTACCTTACTGATGATACCCACTTTCCGCGTGAACAAGCTGACACCGGCGTCTCGCTCGAGAAAACCGCTGCTAATCGCTAATAAGTTCCTTCCAACAGCATTCCGGACTAAAGTCTAAGCAGTTTCGACTTGTCGGTGTCAAACTACTGTTTGCTCGTGACTGCCTTTTCAACCTCTGTGCGTGTCACGCAGTTTGAAACTCTGACAGTCAGTCTTTTCTTCTACTCAGAGCGGCTTTTGTGAAATGCCGGCGGCAATTTTGGAATCGTTTTTGATGGTTTCAAATATAGCGGTGTAATACTTGATACCGCCACTGGTGTTCATATGTGAGGCATCTTCGAAATCTTTTGCAGTGTCGTATGGTTGCGCTGAATCCGGCTCCAGAAGCGAAGCTCCATGTGCCTTGCAGCTCTCTCTCAGGAGATTGTTATAACGTTCGAGATCTTTTGCCGAGAGCAAATCGGTGTTTTCTTTCGGAAGTGGTGTGCGAACGACCAGCACTGGAATTCCCTTTTGTTTTGCCAGGCTGAGGAAGTTGTTGAAGGCTTTTGTTTGTACTTCGAACTGTTTTTCATTCACAGGTAAATACATCTGTTTGTATTCGCTCAGGTGATACAGCGTGTTCGGGGGTTGCTTATAGACAGCGGCATTGGTTGGATTGAAGAAAGTATCTTTCTTCTCTTTCTTTCCTTTTCCGTCTGCCGGTGTCACTACAGGTGGTGCTTTTTCTGATTCAGCCCATGCCGTTGCTTCAAACAGATTGACCGGTCTGTGCAGCTTTTTCGCGGCTAGATTTGTCAGAAACTGATTGTATTCTTGTCGGTGTCTGTAGTAGTTCGAAATATGTCCCAGCGAGACTGTCATAATTGACTGCCAGGAGGCGCCCTGGGCGATCAGTTCCGGTACTGAGTTCCAGTCGCGCAAAGCGTTGTATGTAGGAGTGCTTTTGATATCGGTGCGAGCGTTATCGATAAAGTCGCGCGGAGACAGGCATAGAATTAGAAGTTTGGTTTTCTTACCGGCCGAAATGAATTTGTTCAGCAGAAAATCTTGATCGGAAACCAGGCTGCCTGCGACGCTGGCGTTTGACACGCTGACCGGTTTTCCAGACCATTTCGAGAGGTTGCTCTCGAGAAATAGGGCCTTGTCGTAAGGCAAGATTACACTTCTTTCATACCAGAAGTCCCAGCGCGCTTTTCGGCCTGCCATAGCGTCATCGGCTCTGACTGCTGGAAACAGACTGACTGAGGAACCGAGTATCAGGACGTCAGGATCGGTCGATGATGTGAGTAAGCGTGGCAGTTTCGAGACGAATATGTGCTGGCTGGCACCAGTCAATCCTGTCCAGTAGAGGCGTTCTAGTGGGTCGAACTTCTCTACTGCGAAGTTGATGAGCATGAATAATAAAACGGTAATAATGGACGTGCTGGAAATCAGCCTTAGCGGAAATCGGCTTTTGGGCGCCGTCCGCTGTTCAGGCTGGATTGTTTTCTTGCAGTCGTTGGCCGTGACCGTTTCTGCCATTCCGGGTCTCACAGGATCAGTCCTCGTAGGACTTGAAAACACATTCTATAGGGTCGCGCTGAGAAGAACGTTTGTAATTACTAACGTTCCAGCGGTTTGTATTAACTCGAAACTTTGCCCTTAGAAGCGCGCTTACACCATCAGGAGTTCAGTTTTTCTCCAAAACCTTTTCGTAGGTCTCTTGATGAAAGCCAATCACCAGTGTTTTGTCTTTCAGTATTGTTGGTGCTCTAAGATTTCCTGACGGACCCATCAATAACTTGCCGAAAGATTCCCGATCGGGTCTTTCCGATTCCAAATCTACATGAACGACCTTTGTTCCTTTTAAAACGTAGATTTCCTTTGCTTTCGATGCGAGCTTGATGGCTTCATCCAAACCAATGCGAATTTTTTTTGCGTTTACAACTTCAGCGGCTGCGATTTTTCGTTTGTCCAAAAAATCCTGTGCTTTGCCGCAAGACGTGCAACCATTGCGATGATACATCCAGTCCAGGGACGACATTGACGATTCTCCTGAGTAATCGGGTCAGAGAGTAGCATATAAATGTTTGGATTCTCGTTATCCTAGGCGGAACTAATCGACAAACCGGGTATTTAAGTCTTAGGCTGAAATTACGGATTTAAGAACCACCAGGAATGAATCAAACGGAGTCACAACAACACGGCACTGACCTGAGGCTAATGCTGGCCCAAGCGGACGCTTTGTGTATGGAGAGGCGGTATGAAGAAGCTGCCACTATTTATCAGCAGCTGGTAACGATGGCCGAGTTTCGGCTTGGTCCAAACCATCCGGACTCGATTTTGGTTTTACAGCGCTTAGCTGACAGTCTTTACGCGATGAATCTTTTCCGCGATTGCTTGCCTCTCTACGAACGGCTGTGCAATGTGGCACGCGGCATGCTCGGTGATTCGGATCCTGATGTAATCAATCTGATCTTCAAGGTCGCTAAAACGCAAGAGTTGATCGGCTCGTTCACAGAAGCTCGAAAAACCTATAATTTTGCACTCAACCTGGCGACTAACTATTTACCTCCCGGTCACGAGCTGACTGTTCAGCTCCGTGAAAAATTCGAGAAACTCTGCCAGCTCATGGAAGAGAACAATCAGGCCGCGAGAGCGTGGAAAGAGAATACGGTGACAAATCCAATCGTTCAAATTGGTCCTGATGGAAAACCGGTGCCACCATCTGCAATGGTACAGCCGGCTGCCCAACCGATGATGCCTCCTCCGGCGCAGCAGTTGCCACCGATGCCGCAGGGAGTTCCAGGTAGTATGCCTCCGCAGACCATGATCGGACATCTGCCACCACATATGGTACAGCAAAATCATGGATTGACCCCGCCCGACGGATACGAGCCATTGCCAGCGCAGGGTAATCCGTATGATACTATTCCGCCAACCGGTCAAACTGCTACTCCTCCTGAAGGCCCGTTTGGCAACAATTTTGAACACAATGGTGATCCTAAGTCCCATCCTGCTGGCAGTCCGTTCGGTGATCAGCACGCTCCACCTTGGGGGGATTCTACTGCTGCTGCTGCACCGCCTGTAATGGCACCAATTTCAGCACCTCCGCCGACTATGTCACCTCCTCCCGGTTTCGCGCCGAGTTCCAGTCCGTGGGATCCGCCATCTGGTTCGCCTGACGTGAATAATGGCCCTCCGGTGTTGCAACAGGTTTCACCTTCTGCTATGCCCCAAGCGTTCCAGCAGCAGTCGCTTTCGCCGCCTATGGCACCTCCGTTACCCCAGTCGATGCCGCCAGCGCCGCAACAGATTTCTCCTCTGGCACCGCAGGTGATGCCGTTAGCACCGCAACAGATTTCGCCCCCGGCGCCGCAAATGTCTCCTCCATTGCCGCAAATGTCCCCTCCGTTGCCGCAAATGATGCCAGCGCCGCAGTCGATGTCAGCCTCACCGTTCCAAATGCAATCTTCGCAAGCGCCTCCGGGCCCTCAGAGCTCACCGCAGTTCATTAATGGTCCGCAGTCGCCGCCATCTGGTTTCAACGACCCTAATCAGTTTCCTCCAGGCCTTCAGGGGGCAGCTTTTCCAGGTGGAATTTCGGGTGTTCCTCTTCCGTCTCAACCTTGGAACGCGAATGATGTAGGTTCCAACTTAATCAGTTCGCAGTTGATGCATGAACTCGAACTCGACGACTTGGGTTCAATGCCGTCTTCGTTGAACTTACCGCCAGTCAATGATCAGCCGGGGATGCCAAATTTTGCTCCGCAGGGCATGCCGCCGCAAGGAATGCCGCCCAGTGGAATGTCGCCACCGCAGGGCATGTCACCACAGGCGATGCCGTCATACGGAGATGGAGTCCCCGGTCACGGTGCACCTTTTGATAATATGTCAGGCGGAGTACAGGGCGGATTTCCGCCGTCAGGAGTCATGCAAGATCCGTTCCGTCCTTCGAACTTCGATCAAGGGCTGGGCAGCGCGGACTCATTCTCAGCGCCGCCCGAGCCGTCCGGCATCTATGAGGGCCCAGATCCGGTTGTTCCGCGCGGCTCCAGCGTAAATGGGCTGGAGTCTCCTCTGCATCAAGCCGGACTAATCAAGGGCGGACCACTTCCGATCAATGATCCGTTTGCCGGTGAAACTGGACGAAAGTCGAAGCCGGATCCTTATCTGGATCATTTAGCCGCTAAGGTGGCCGACTTGAGGTCACAGAAATCTTACATGGATCAGGTTAATGAACCTCCTCCTCCGGCTGCCAGCGGCGCAGCTCAATCTTCTGGATGGCATGAAGCGATATCGATGCCAGTTTCTGAGCGCAACCTATCACAGGAAATGGCACCCGTTCGCAGAAAGACAATTGATGAGAGTACCGATTACGAAGAATCGGCCGTCGACGAGATGGACGACAGAGAGCGATCGGCCGCGAATAAGAAGGTTATTACTGCAAGAGCGGCTGCTGGAAAACGCGAAGGTCTGGTTTCCAATGTCCGTGCCTTGCAAGAATATTTGATACCGGCAGTGGTGCTGGTAGTTCTTGGTGTGGGCGGATATTTCTTCTTGAGTACGACTACGGCTCGTCCTCCAGGACCTTCAACAGGTGGGACTGCGCCGGTAGCTCCAGGGAAAATCGACAGTAAGAAAACGATTTACGCCAGTTCGGATAATGCCATGCGTCTAGCTGTAGGCACCCGTGACTGTACTCTGGTTGATGGAAAAACGATGATCAACGTGCCATGCGTCCTTTACGACGGCAGTTGGTCTCATGCGGCTATGCAGATTGTCGACTCATTAATGGAGAAGCAGATCTGGTTTAACCAGCTACCTGAGGGTATGGTCACCGAGAATGGCACCGTTCTTTTCGATTCGAAAGCGCCCGATCGACAAGTCATGGAAAAGATGTATTCGATCGCGCTATCCGCTAACAGTATCGCCACTCTCAATGGCGGAAACTATCCAACCAAGCAGAATCAAATCCAGTCGCAAGCGTTCGTTTACGTGAACCCAATCACCGGACAGTCGGGTCCTCAGAATGGTGTTTTAAAACTTCAGGTCGTGCGTCAAACAAACAACAATCAAAGAGAGATTATCGATTCGCTGAGCGGTGGTGCATTGCTCGGTGGCGAGCCGAAGTTTAATCGTGGCGAAATTCGCATGTATGTTCTCGGCGACGCATCTAGTGGCACTGAAAAGGGTGTCGGCGTCTTCGTTCGTGGTGCTGACCGCAGTGGTAATTTTTTCAGAGTACACGACTCCGGTCAGGTCGTAGTATTCGGTTTCCTCGGTGGCAAGGACGTCAGCAACAGCCATCTGCAAGGACCCGATCCGAATATGGTGCCAACCACGCCCCTGAAGCCAACAAAAGTTTGGATCGCTCAGAAACAACAACTGCCGATCTTCGTTATCTACCACTCGTTTCCAATTGCAATGGCAATTATTGCTTTTCTCACTTTCTGGCGGTCGCTGATGGTGGCACCTGGTCAAGATCCAGATAACGCAGCCAATCGAACCTTCCGACTAATCGCTTATGGCGCAATTGGGTTGGGTGTGATCTCTGCAATTATTCAGTACACCTTCTGGATGTAAATCGCGCCAGTCGCCTGTACCTTGTGTGAATGAAAAACGGCAATAACAGCGAATCTATAGTGTTCCGCTGTTTTGAATTTGTTATTGTGTTTATTTTGCGCGCTTATTTTTGCTTGCTTTCGATCGTCGATGCAAACGTTTCCATCTGTTCTGCAGTGGCTTCGCGACTGGTTTTTCTCAAAAGATTTGCGTAGTTCTTCAATGGATGCACGAGTTCGAAGTGATCGTGTCCATAGATTTTGTTTTTGATTTCAATCGCTTGCTTATAATACTCTTCGGCTTTCTCCCAGCGGTTTTGCGCGTGGTAGAGCATGCCTAATTGATAAAGCACATTGGCGACGCCTTTGCTATTTTTTCCGTCTTGTTTTTCTCGGATTTTGAGAGTGCGCAGGTAGAGGTCTTCCGCTTCCTTATAGTTCTCGCGACGGAACATGATGCATGCCAGATTGTTGCTACAGGTCGCGACGTCTGCATGATCGTGAGGGAGCGTTCTTTCCCTGATGATAAGCGCCTTTCGGTAAAATGGCTCGGCTTTATCGTATTTCTTCTGGTTAAATAGAACGTTGGCGAGGTTGTCCACGCTGATCACAAATCGACCGTCTTTCTCGCCAAACTGTTCAGCTTCTTTCAAAGCTTCCTGCCACATGCGCTCGGCTTCTTCGAGGTTGCGGTTTTGCCCGGCTTTGATTGCCTGCATTTTATAGTTAGTCCAGTTGGCTGACATCTAGCGTGCTCCAAAGTTCTTAGAGTTTAATTCTAAACCGATTTGATTGGCTAAAGTATTATCGGTTCTTCCGTCGGTTAAACGGGTTTCCTAGGTAATTTACCCGATTGGCGCGGTCTTTAAGACTCCAAGCGGACGCTTTCTTAATCCTAGTCAAGACTGACAGGGAAGCACACCAAAGCGCGGGAAAGGCGATAGACTATATGGCTTGAAGGTGCACGGCGTCGAGCTGGGCGCATCTATGCGGCAACGCTTGCCAAGAGAAGGTGACTCTCGCTTGAGCGTGGCGCGGTATCCATACACAGTCGGCGAATTTTGGCAGAGCTGGAGGTAGGAATGAAACTCGTTGAGAGCCCCGGAAAATCTAAAGGTAAGAAGGTCGCGGAAGCGAAACCTAGTGATGAGGACCAAAGTCAGATTCCTCAAGGGGCTAGACAGGAAATTATCAAAAAATTCCCGATTGATCCAAACCTGAAAAACTACGAGGACACTTACGCATCTTTTGACTGGCAGGATGCCAGAAAAGAGCTTACCTGGTTTGGTGGCGGCAAAATTAACGCGGCCTACAATGCCGTTGATCGCCATATGAACGATGGCAGGCGCAACAAAGTCGCGCTTTATGCCATCTCCAGCGACAACAAACTCGAGAAATACACTTTCCAAGAAATTTATGAAGCCTCCAACCGCATGGCTAATGCGTTGCGAGATTTAGGCGTGAAGAAAGGCGATCGAGTCTTCGTATTTCTGCCTCGAGTTTCTGAACTCTATATCTGCACTGTCGCTATTGCCAAGCTTGGCGCCATCGCTGGACCTCTGTTCTCCGCATTCGGACCGGATGCTCTCAGAGACAGATTGCAGGACAGTGGCGCAACCGTAGTGATTACGAACCCGGCGTTGAAGCCTAAACTCGACGGTATCAGGCATGACCTGCCGGATCTGCAATATACGATTGTCGTGGATGGCGATAAGTCGATGTTGAAAGAGCGTGAGTTCACATACACAGAACTGGTTGAAAACGCCAGCGATAAATTTGAATGCGTGCGCACCGATGCGGAAGATCCTCTGTACCTGCTCTATACCTCGGGAACGACGGGCAAACCGAAAGGTGTTGTACACGTTCACAACGACATCATCGGTCATCATATGACGAGCAAATGGGTGCTCGATCTAAAAGAAGACGATATCTACTGGTGTACTGCCGATCCAGGTTGGGTAACAGGCACCGTATATGGTATCTTCGGTCCCTGGTCGAATGGAACGTCTGTGGTTTGCTACGAAGGAAGATTCGACGCGGACAGCTGGTATGAAGTAATCGATAAATTGAAAGTCACTGTCTGGTACACCGCTCCGACAGCCCTTCGTATGCTGATGAAAGCTGGCGATGATGTGGTTTATCGTCACTCTCTCGAGAGTATCCGCTACATTTTGAGTGTCGGTGAGCCGCTGAACCCGGAAGTTGTGCGCTGGGGTATGAAGGTCTACGGTTTGCCAATTCACGATAACTGGTGGCAGACGGAAACCGGTATGCAATTGATTGCAAACATTCCATGTCTGCCGGTAAAGCCAGGCTCGATGGG
>CAZRMH010000246.1:0-12416 GCA_964600935.1 uncultured Candidatus Obscuribacterales bacterium | reverse complement strand
CTCCGCACAACTTGGCGCCAATGCTGCTCCTGAGCAGTTGGCGAAGTATACAGAGACGCTCGTTACGCTCAACAAATTGGACAGCGCAGACAAAGAAATTGCTGCAGGAACGAGTTTAAAACTACCTGGTCAAAAGCCCGATGGCGGTATCACATATAGTGCTAAGGGAACCACATACACGGCCTGGCATGACGGCAGCAAAATGGAAATAAGTGAGCGCGGTCAAGGTGAAGCTACATATAAGGATCTCACCGCCGGCTGCGAAGTCAAAGTCACTTGGGATCCGGAAGACAAGAAAAATTGCACGATTGCAAAAACGTACGAAGAGCGCAGAATTGAAACTGATGCTAATGGAACGCGATCAGAGCGACTGCCACCAGACTTCGGCTTAAAATCAAAAGTCTATAACGATGAGAGAGATCGCCGAGTCTCGATGGAGTTTAATCCTAAAGATAGCAAACTGTTAAGAGTAAATATCCAAGACTGGAAGTCCGGCACTATCATCGAAGTAGAGCCAGACGACAAAGGCGTTTTGAAAGGAAAGAAAACTGACAAATCCGGCGATGTCGTTGCGACTATACAAGGAAAAATCCAGGGCGACACAGTCGTACTCTACGAAGTGCATAAACGCGGCGATCTGACAACAAGAACTTTCGAAAACGGAACGATCGAAGAATACAAAGGCGACAAGCTGACAAGGCGCACAGGGAAAGACGATTGGGGACGAAAAGTCGAAGAGATTCTCAAACCGGCAGGGAAGATGCCACCACATCAGGTGAACATTACCTTGAACGACAATGCCGACGATTCGAAGAAAACGAAACTAACGTTCAGTCGCTCTGACTACGGAGAATATTGGGGCGAAACCGTCAAGGACGGCAAAGTCGAAATGCGCTGCCAATTAAGAGCCAGCGGGCAAATCATGTTCAGCAAAGGTCAAAAAGTCTGGTCCGACTTAAAAGATGGAACTCACCTGGAACGATCGCAGACTTACGATCCTAGAGATCCCAAGAAGGTTTCAGGCTACAAAATAAGTCAGTCCAAAGACGGTGCGACCTATACAGTCAATACCGACCGCGATGGAAACATCCAAAGCGACAAATATGTTTGGGGAGGAAAAGACGGAAGAGAAATCGAACGAACTCGCGCGACCAACGGTCGACTGTTCACTGGTATGACGATGACTGAAGTTAGCGGTCACAAAACTGATCTGTCCTACGACAAGGTCAGCGGCATGTTTACTGGACATAGGCAAGATAAAACAGGAAAGGTCGTGGAGAATGTCGTCATAGCCGACGACAAAATTTTATACACCAGTCCAAACGGCAGCAGACGAATAGAAGTATTCGACCTTAAAGCAACTAGCCTGCTCGGAAAGAAACCTCAATCCGGACTCTATGACATACAGAGGGGAACGGAGTCGTTCAGGACCGACGATCAAACGGTTTCGGTAAAGCCAGTTGCTAACGGCCGAACAGACAAAATCAAAGAAGACTATTGTGAAGGACGCACTCTATCCGGTACCACCATTAGAGGTGAAAAATCGGAGATCACTAAGGAGCATACGACCGTTCACAACCCTGATGGCACTGGCGCCAGGCTCAATGCCGACTGGACCATCGACCGCTGGGGCAAAGAGGATGACGACAACGCGTTTAAAGAAGCGCTGACTGATGCAGAAACGGATTTCTTGAAATACCTGAAGGATAGAGATGAAGAGAGCAACCTAGATTTGCGCGACTTCGTTGAACTTCATCGACAATTCGCTGTCAGGAAAGACGGCGCCGAAGAATTGAAAAAATTCTATTCGGCACTGAAAGAGTTGGAAACAGCAAAACATCTGACGCCTGACGAGGCCAGAGCGTTGAGAATTAACATCATGCACGATGTTGCGCACCCTGAGGAGATCGACCAATCTCGTTCGCCGACTTGCAATACTGAAGTTGTTCGACGCGAGATGGCCATGAATTGCCCGGATGAATACGTAAAACGCTTTCATTCCGCCATGTCGGACGGCAAAATTCCCATCTATAAGAAAGCCGTCGATGGTGCTTACGGAAGCAACAAAGAAAAAGCGGACTCTTTTGTCACCGTCGACCCGGACAATTTGAAACTTGCAGACTGCACTGGACGAAATTTGGCCGCCCGCATCTTCGACAATCTGTCGATTCAGATAAGTGGACAGCCTGACTACGACTGGGTCGCCACAGAAGACGGACTTGGAAAATTCATTCCCAAAGATAAAGAGCAGGAACCGAAGGAATTTTCCGGTATGCAAATGGGAGACATCGCCGATGTGCTCACCAAGCTAACTGGCGTTAATCGAGGAGTTTTACAATTAGGTGAACTCGAGGATCTGAGCACTGCGTTTGAAGCGAATGGAAAACGCTCGATGATCGTAGCGGTCAACGCTTCCAAGGCACCATTCACATGGGAAGGCTCTGATTTTAATTTCGATGAACTGTACACAAATCATGTAGTTTCTCTCACGAACGTTTTCGAACAAGATGGTTCCACATACGTCAATTTTATGAATCAGTGGGGTCTGGAAAGCGACCACTCGACAGCTAAGACGAAGGTCGGTATCGAGAGATTTCTCAACAACATGACCGGTGTGAACACAAGCTGGAGAGGGACCAGACCAATGACACCACCGCAGGTGATCAGTCAGGGCGACCCTACCAAGGTGTATAAAGTCGCCGGTGGAAAAATCGTCGAGGATCCGAAATACAGAATCAAAGATGGGAGAGTTCAAGAGCGTTAAATGTTCGAGCCAACAAAATCATATCCCTATCAAAATGAAGGCGAAAACTCATGAACAATGTAGTGAATAAAGTTTGCGATAAAAACTATAAATCCGAGTTCGGGTGGTCAATGACTTTGCCTCCAACCTGGAAGAGACTGTCTCGGAAAAATCCGGATGTGTACGCACCAGTGGCGGTGTTCTCCACTCCGGAAGACTGGAATCTCTCACTGACGTGGATGGCATCAAGAAAAAAATCCGACGACGATGCACTAATTGCATTCGACTCGGCGACGATGATGAAAGGACCATTGGAACTCAACGATGCGAAGCAAACAGCCGCACAAATCGGACCACTTCTCGGAGAGATCGTTAGAGCAAACGCTGTCGAGCTCCCTGATGGAAAGCGCGCATTAGAGCTAATCGAGATTATCTGCTCAAACGATTCAAGCACAGTAAAAAAGGTTTGCTACTCACTAATTCTGCCGCGCAGAGAACGAGGCGAGTATCGAAATAAGGTGCACTTCCAAAAGCTCAGCTTCATTGCTCCACCTGAAGTCTTTCACAATCAAATACGATCGGTTGTTAAAGCAGCGCGCTCGTTTCACTACCCATCACGAGCGGCATAAAATAAGAACAAGAGACCGATCAAATCTGGATGACGCGTTTATCAACAGACATGCGGACAGTCGGTCTCTTCTTCCTAAACTTTTCGATTCCCGCCTTGGTGATGTTATTACATCCAATAATCGTTATCAGGTCTAACTTCGGAAGTTTGGATAACGCTTCTAAGCCCTTGTCTCCGAGGGGATTGTCGGTGAGGTCGATCAGGGCAAGGTGAGGAAATTGACTCAAAAGCTCTGCCTTTTCATCGTCAATGTCACATCCATGCAGTCGCAGATGTACTAACGATTTCATTCTCTTAAGGTGCTGAAGACCCACTTTTGATTGAGGTAAATGACTTAAGTCGAGTTCTAGTAAACCATCCAATTTTGCCAACGTTTCACACCCAGCCTCTGTGACTTCTGTCGCAGAGAGAGCTAGGTTGATGAGGTGATGAAACTTCAAAAGTCCGGGCAGATCATCATCGGTGGTCTTGGTCCCGTTAATCTGAAGCACTTGCAAATTTTTGAGCGGCTCTAAAATCTCGATGGACTTGCCACTAATATTGGTATCATAAAGTTTGACCTGCTCCAGTGTCGTGATCTTCGCCAGGTGTTTCACACCGGCGTCAGAGATGGCAGTTCCGGCTAGATCGATATCTCGGAGTGGCAGTTTTTCAAGGTATCGAAGCCACGGGTCCTTAATAGTCGCGTCAGAGAGATCCAAAGTTTCCAAACTTTTCATGGTAGCGATCAAGCGCATGGCGCCGCGACTCAATTCCCAATGCGAATATTGAGCGATTTTACGGTCGGGATTTTTGCGGATGTCGCGTTCAATGACCTCATCCGCGTCCGAGACTTTGGCTCGAAATTGAGCGTCGTTGAGTCTGATTTTTACTTTCTTTACAGCTGCAACGTGGGTCTCGGACTGATCTAGCAATCTAATTACGACCACAACCATCGCGACCAGAAGCAGGACGGTCACCCCGAGCAGAATCCACATGTCGATCCTGAATTGAAATTTCTTCTCGGAAGCGATTAGCGCAATCTCCCAATAGCAGTCCTATTAAAACATGCCACTGTGGTTGAATCCGAAACCGTCAAGAAACGAAGGCGCAACATCTGCCTGACCCCTTATCAGCATGCAAACGCAAGACGACCATGCCCCCGGGCGCTTCATACAATATGTGGCGAGCCTTTCAAAATCGCCTTATCGCACTTCGCGATACGAGCTAGACGCGGTTTGCAACGGTGTTTCGGTATAGCCACCGGCCGTTTCGACAGTGGAATGCGAATTCATATATTGATAATCCATATACGTAACGCCAAAGACCACTGAAGCGACCACCGCTATAAAAATGACTGACTTCGAGTTCACTGTTTTATTCCTTATTCTCTATGTCTCCCCCCTAAATAGCACTGCAACAGGCTTACAATGCGATTGAGTGCGCTTTAAGCATTGCTTGGAACTGTCTAGGCTATGAAACGTGGAGCAGCGGGATGGTTTCCGCGCCCAATGAATATTTGAAACCTTAGCTTATTAAGGTCATAGGAGAGAAAAATGAAAACTTTAAAGAGTACGCGCAAAGCAGCCCTTCGCCTGGCGCTCTCCGTATTGGTAGTCGGTCTTTTCGCAGTACCTCAAGTCCACGCGGATTCAAGCGCTGGCAGCGCTGCTTCGACTGAGACCGGCGGACCACAACAGTCCCAGAGCACCTCAAGTTCGACGACCCAGAGTACAACCCAGTCTGGTGGCGCCACAAACGGTAACTCCGTGAGCCAATCGACCACTCAAAACTCAACGACGGCTGAAACAAAGAACCAAAGCAGCTCCGGCGATGGTCCAATCGGTCGCTCTATGGCGCAACGTACAGTGAAGACCACTGGCGTACAAGTGAGAACCAGCCCGGTTCAACAAAAAACAGTTTCATCAAGAAGTACCACTGTTCGCGCAAAGAAAAAACCAGCGTGGAAAACAGTGACTTATTCGCATGGAAAGAGAACGGTAATTAAGTAGATGAGCTACAAGCCTGATGGTTACACAGAACTGACGCCGTATCTTACGGTGACTGACGCTCACAAACTTCTGCATTTTTTAGTTTCAGTGTTCAACGCCCAAGCTATTCGAAAAGTCGAAGAATTGGATGGAACACTGAAACATGCAGCTGTGAAGATCGGAGATGCTGTTTTAGAAATGGCGGAAGCGACCGAAGAGTGGAAGCCGACGCCAGCAGCACTGCACGTCTACGTACCCGATGTGGACGGGACGCACGCACAGGCTGTTGAAGCTGGATGTGAAGTTCTAATGGTACCGCAGGATATGGATTACGGTGAGCGCAGTTCAGCAGTTCTAGATCCGTTTGGAAACAAGTGGTACATCGCCACATTCAAGCGGTAGACGCTAACAGTCTTGCACTCCGCTCCCCAAATTTCACAACTTCTTCACCACTAGTAGTGGCACTGTTTAAACAATGTCACTTTCTTTTGCGCTTCGACAATTTGCTTTTCTTCTTAGGTTCTTGAGTGGAAATTGCTGCCTGTGGCGTGGTTCGTTCCTCTGGTGTCCGTGATTCAGCGTCCTTCTTTGCGGGCACGACGGACTTCTTTTTGACCTCGACAGGTTTCACGCAGAAGAAACACAAAACAATCCAAATCGGTGGAATGAAACCTAATAACAGGTTCATTGGAAGAATTATTCTCCATTTCATTTTCTCTTTAAACGCACAAAATGCTGGAGCGAAAAGCACAGAAGCCAGAGTTGAAGCCATGAATGCGATGCATAACGTTTCCAAAATCAGGGCGCCAATTGATGTCGGTCCCAATCCGGTGATTACGTGAGTAATCTGATCGAAGAAAAACAGGCCTATCAAATAAATCAGAGCGGCAGCGACAAGCAATCCGAGAGCCACTTTCCATCGCCTCCGGTAGAGCACCACAATTGCAGCGAGGACAAAATCCCGTGGTCCTGGAAATAAAACCTGACTGTCCGCGACGCTCTTAAAAAAATTGGCGGTGAGCAGATAGAATCGAGCGATATTAACGTCAGTGCTATTTTTTCCCGTCAAGACGACGAAAAACCAGGCAACAATCGGGACGAGCACCGCGACGACAACGTATGCACACGATACTTTAATAAGCACCGCTCGCAGTCTATCGCTCGCCTCTTTGTCAATTAACGAATAGTTGGGCTGAACTCGCGGTCGTCTTTTGATCAAACGATTGCCTTCAAATGTAATGTCGACTACCCTATTCTACAGCAGCGGAGCAATTGCTCCACTCAATCTCAGAGGCATCAGGAGTCCCTAGTTCAAATGAAGAAAGATGCCAGCACCGACGACATCCGCATGCGAGTGATAGCGGAGGCGCTGCCACAAATCGTTTGGACAGCAAGACCTGACGGCTGGATCGATTACTTCAACAAACGCTGGTTCGAGTATACCGGCTATACATTTGAAGAAACTCAAGGCTGGGATTGGAAGCCGGTTCTGCACCCGGATGATTTCGAAAGAACGGTACACGCGTGGACGAATTCGCTTCGTAGCGGCGAGGCGCTGGAAATCGAGTATAGACTGAAACGATTCGATGGTTCCTATCGATGGCACATTGGTCGAGCACTGCCGGTTCAAAACAGTGACGGAGAAATCACCAAGTGGTTCGGTACATGTACTGACGTGCAGGCACTCAAAGACCAAGAGCTGGAGCTGGAAGAACTCGTTCGTCGTCGAACTTCAGAACTACAAATTGCTCTCGATCAGTCTTTGATAACCAATCGGATAAATAGCGAGTTTGTAGCTACCATTTCACACGAAGTGCGCACACCGATGGCCGGAGTGATCGGACTCGCAGATGTTTTGGTTCAGCAGCCTGAACTTGATGAGCAGACCAGAGAAATTGCCGGCGAAATCTTCAAGGCATCCAACAGACTTCTCACAATACTCAATGGCATTCTTGATTTTTCTAAAAATGAATCGCGTCGGAATATCGTCAACCTAACAGAATTTTCGATCAAAACTCTAGTTGAAACTGTCATTAATGAGACACGCATTCTGACGGCAAAGAAACGTTTAAAAATGAATCATAAAATCAGTGAAGCGGTTCCGGACCTAGTTACCGGCGACTATCATCGGCTTACTCAGGTGTTAATCAACTTACTAAACAATGCCATAAAATTCACCGAAACCGGCGCTGTGACCCTATCGATAGAATCAGTCAAGGAAACCGATAAAGATTTCATCGGCAAGTTCACAATTAGTGATACCGGAATTGGTATCAGCAAAGAAGAACAAGAATTACTATTCAAACCGTTCAGTCAAGCAGACAATACCATTGAAAATAGATTTGGCGGCACGGGGCTCGGTTTAAGCATTTGCAAAAATTATGTTGAATTGATGGGTGGTGACATCGGTGTTGAGAGCTGTGCCGATGAAGGGGCGTCGTTCTGGTTTTCGGTACCACTCATAAAGCAGCACGCTCCTGGCGATTCCCCTCAGGCTTGTAACCAATTGCTTCGGTAATGCCTGACGGTGTTTGTTTTAGACTACGAAAGCTAAAGCACGTGCTATGCAAGCTGAGCAAGGTTCTGCGACATTAGTTCAAATACTTTCTCGGATCCCAAAAGTGGTTGGGCTGGAGCTTCCTGGTTGGGCGTCGTTTAGTACCACAGAAAAGTTAACCACGCTACATTCCTTTGTTTCTAAGGTTGAAGAATGCCTCGATTGCCTGTTCTCGTTGTAGAAGATAACGCCACGGAGCGGTATGCATTAGAGCATCTTCTCGCACAGTTTGACTATACGACCGTGACGCTCAGCTCCGGAGAGGAGGCGATCGAGTACCTTAAGACGTCGAAAGTGGCGGCGATTCTAATGGACCTTTCACTTCCAGGAATTGATGGCTTCCAATGCGCGGAGCGAATCAGAAGCTTGTCTCAGCACAAGGACGTGCCGATTATCGCCTTGACTGGTAGAACTGATCAGCATTCGCAGGACGCTGCTACTAAAGTCGGTATGACGGCCTATTTGTCAAAACCCTTCGACATCGAAGAGTTGCGCAAAATATTACTTCGTCATGTTTACGATCCGGATATGCCTAATTTGAAAACCCTCACACCTATGGATTCGGAAGAAAACTAAATTAAATGAGATTGCAAATCGCGCGCTAAATCAAGTCAGATGAAATTCTAACTTTCCAGTTAGTAACTAACTGCAGGAGGAAATGGTGTCGCAAACGAAGCGCTAGTCACGTTTCACTCTTAATTGCGATAAACTATACGCAGAAAAACTTCGTGGCACTGCTTCAGGCAAGCACTGCGACTTTAGTTACGCAGGAGCAAGGAATCAAATGCAAACAAATCAAACGTCGATCCTCGCTGAAGTGCTGAGAGATCAAGAGCTCGCGGTACTTGACAAGTGGATTCAAAACCAAATTACCGGGGTGAAAAGGAAGTCTGAATTCCTCACCGAGTCTTCGCTGCGACCGTTATCAGCCGACTTTCTAAGATTGCTGCAAGAAGCTTCTCAGAACGGTAACGTCAGCAATATAAAGAATACTGAATTCGAAGCTGTTCGGAAAATGCTCGATGACCTATCTGCGAGCAGAGTAATCCAGGGGTTCACGCCTTCAGAAACGGCTAGTTTTATTTTCTCGTTAAAGAAAGTTTTGTTCGACGCTGTCAGAGAGAAAGTCAAAGACGCAAGCGCGCTAGCAGAACAGATCTGGCTAATAACTGAGTTGGTGGATTCACTCGGTTTATACACTTGCGAAGTGTTTCAACGCAGTCGAGAAGATGTGATCAAACGCCAGCAACGCGAACTCCTTGAATTATCGACGCCGGTAATAAAAGTCTGGGACGGCATTCTGACACTGCCTTTAATTGGAACGCTCGACAGCGCTCGCACTCAAATCATCATGGAAGTTCTACTTGAGAAGATTGTCGAACAATCCGCTTCGATCGCCATCCTTGATATCACTGGCGTACCGACTGTTGATACACAAACTGCACAGCATCTGGTCAAGACAGTTTCCGCCGCCAGACTGATGGGAGCAGAGTGCATCATCAGCGGTATCAGACCACAAATCGCTCAAACCATCGTGCATCTCGGCATAGATATTTCCGACATAACGACGAAATCATCCATGGCTGATGCTCTACCAGAAGCGTTTCGTCGCCTGGGATGGACTTTGAGTCGGTCGGTTTCGAATGCCTGAAATTGAAATTAACTCGGAGGAAGTAAGACCGCTCAAATTGGAAGAAGATATCGTCACAGTTCGCACTGTCTCCAAGAGAATTGTTTCCCTTCTCAATTTGAGCCTTACCAATCAGACGAAGATAGTCACCGCGGCAAGCGAGTTGGCGAGAAACGTTATCGAGCACGGTAACGGTGGAGAGGTTCACGTACAACTTGTCAGCAACGGCATGCGTTCCGGAATTCGTCTTGTATTCAAAGATACGGGTCCTGGGATTGCAAATATCGAGGAAGCGATGCGCGATGGCTTCAGCTCGAAAAAGGGTATGGGTCTTGGACTCGGTGGCGCCAAACGACTTAGCGATGAATTCACAATCGAAAGTGATACCAGTGGAACGTGCGTCACAATCACAAAATGGGCCAACTAATTTATGGACAACAAAATTCCGATACTGAAAATTGGTGATGTACTCTTAGTCACAATTCAAGTTGACCTGCATGACCGGCTGGCTTTAGCGCTACAAGAACAATTGTCGGAAGCTATTTCATTGCATCGTGCAAAAGGTGTGATGATCGATATTTCTTCGCTTGAGATAGTTGATTCCTTCATCGGCCGAGTATTGGGCGGAATCGCCAAACACGCGGCATTGCTCGACGCCAATGTCGTTGTCGTCGGCATGAGACCAGCAGTGGCAATTACTATGGTCGAACTTGGAATAACGTTGAAAGGTGTGAAGACCGCGTTAAACCCGGAAGCGGCCATGGAGCTGCTTCACAAGAGCCGAAACGCTTCTGGGGGTAGCTTCAATGGAAAAATGCTCTCTTGAAATACTTCCAATAGTTAGAGAGGAAGACATCGTCGACGTCAGGTCAGTTGTAAAAGATCGGTGCAAACAGTTGTCCTTTTCGCTCGTGTCGCAGACCAAGGTCATGACCGCGGCTAGCGAATTGGCACGGAACACGCTTGAGCACGGAGGAGGTGGAGAGGTGACCATCGAGACCAGCACGGATTTCGATCGTGCTTGCATAAAACTAGTTTTTCATGACAATGGTCCGGGCATTGTTGACCTCAATCTTGCATTTACAGATGGCTACACGTCGAAAAACGGCATGGGTCTTGGTTTGAGCGGTTCAAAAAGACTGATGGATTCACTGGAAGTAAATTCAATTCCCGGTGAAGGCACCACGGTGGTGACAGAAAAATGGAGATGACGAGAATCTCGATGCTGCCCATCACTGAGTCCAGTCAAGTCGGTGACGCTAGACGGCGTGCGGCGACATTAGCCGGAGCTCTCGGTTTTAGCAACGAAAAAATTTCAGACATCTCGATCATTGCCACAGAGATGGCCAGTAATTTGATCAAGCATGCGACAAAAGGATATCTCATCGTCCAGGCGCTGCGCAGTGCAGGAGTTACTGTCGGCGTAGAGATATTCAGCATCGACAAAGGTCCAGGCATGGTCGATATTCAACGCTGCTTAGAAGACGGATACACTACTGCCGGAAGCCTTGGCACCGGTCTTGGTGCCATTCAAAGGATGTCGGATCAATTTGATCTGATTTCAGAATCCGAAGGCAGCCTTCTCTGGAGTCGAAATTTCGACAAACACGCCACTCCAATCAACGCTTCTTTCAGTTGTATATGTTTGCCAATTGACGGCGAGATCGCTTGCGGCGATTCATGGTCTGTAATTGAGAATGAATATTCTAAGCGATTCCTGGTCGTAGATGGACTCGGTCATGGTCAGTTGGCTGCAGACGTCGCACAATTGTGCATCGAGATTTTTCATTCTCTGCCGACAGCAAGTTTAGAATCGGTGATGCGTCATTTGCACGACAAACTCCGCACTACCCGCGGTGGCGTTGTAGCGATCGCGGAGGTGCCAAATTTGGAAGGCAAGGGGACCTTTTGTGGAATCGGAAACATTTCAACAACTGTCGAATCAACGGCATCTCCCCGCCAACACCTGCTGTCAGATCCTGGTATTGTGGGTTATGAAGCGCGGAAATTCAGAACATCTTCGTTTAACTGGGACTCGAATTCAATCTTAATTATGCACTCTGATGGGTGCAGCAATCAGTGGGGTCTGAGTGACCATTCGGGATTAGTATTCAAACCGGCAGCTCTAATTGCCGGAACTCTATTTCGAGACTGTCGAAAAGCGCATGACGACTGCACAATACTTGTGCACAAGGCTGAGCAAAAATGACAAAAGCAAACACACCTTTCGTTTCATTTAAAGCGTCATCCGACCATGACGTCCTCTGGGCGCGCCGCAGAACCAGGCAAATTGCACATCTACTGGGTATGGATAGCGCCGATCAAATTCGATTTGCCACGGCTCTTTCAGAAATCGCGCGGAATGCGGTGACTAATGCCGGCGACTGTATGATCCGGTTTGCAATTAATGACGTCACAAGGCCAGTGTCGGTTGATATTACGGTTTCAGATAAAGGTACGGGCATCGAGAATGTAGACCAATTTCTATCCGGCAAACAGGCTACACTTGGTCTTTCCGGCGCCAAACGGCTTGTCGACCGGTTCGAGATAACATCCGGTCCCACGGGTACCACCGTCGTGCTCGGCAAAAATATCAGCAAACGACATACGGCATTTTCACCTACAGAAGTCGACAAAATAATTCAAGCACTAGACGAAACCGCTCGGGATAACCCGGTTGATGAGCTTCATGCTCAAAATCAAGAGTTGCTATCAGCGCTTGACCTAATAAGTCAGCAGACTCTGGAATTGGCAAGAGCAAAACAAGAAGTTGAGGTGAGAGCGGAGGCGCGTGCTCGTCAATTGACAGCCGAAATCGAACTGCAAGCCGAGAGTCTGCGAATAGCTCGCGATGAGGCACTCGCGGCAAGCGATGCGAAATCACGGTT